>JAQGIK010000010.1 GCA_028291265.1 Caulobacter sp.
CCCCTCCGTCAGCGGCTGCGCCGCTGCCACCTCCCCCGAGAGGGGGAGGATCACTAGAACCCTCTGGCCACGCCCTCACGGCGGGGATCGGCCCCGCCCTCGAGACGGCCGCCGTCACGAACGATGATCCCCTGAATGCCGCTGTCCTCGCCGCCGAGGGCCTGGATCTTGAGGCCCCTCTCGGCCATGGCGGCCACGACCCCGGGGGCGAAGAGTTCGGCCTCGCCGCTGACGCTGCCGCCCTTGGCGATGATGTTGGGCAGCTCGATCGCCTGCTGCATGGTCAGGTTCCAGTCGAGGACCGCGACCAGGGTCTTGAGGTTGTAGGACAGGATGGAACTGCCGCCGGGGCTGCCCAGGGCGGCGACGAAGCGGCCGTCCTTGTCGAGGATGATGACCGGCGCCATCGACGACCGCGGCCGCTTGCCCGGGGCCACGGCGTTGGCGGCGGGAACGCCGTCCGGATCGTTCGGCGCGAAGTTGAAGTCGGTCAGCTGGTTGTTGAGGAAGAAGCCGCCGACCATCCGGCCCGAGCCGTAGATGCTCTCGACGGTCGTGGTCATCGAGACGACATCGCCCTTGGCGTCGACAATGACGATGTGGCTGGTGCCGCCGGGCTCGAGGGTCTTGTCGGGACCACGGGGTTTGGCGCCCGGCGGGCTCCCCGCTTCCGGCGGCGGACCGAAGCGGTCCCCGATCAGTTTGGCCCGCTCAGCGGCATAGCCGTCATCGAGCAGGCCCTTGACCGGCACGGACACGAAGTCCGGGTCGCCGACGTAGCGGTCGCGGTCGGCGTACATCAGCCGCTCGGCCTGGGCGATCTGCAGCCAGGCCACCGGGTCGGTCGGGCCCCGACTGGCGATGTCGGTATGCTCCAGGATCTTCAGCGCCTGCAGCAGAACCACGCCGCTGGAGGCCGGTTGGGCGGTGCAGATCTGGTAGACCCGGTAGGTCGAGCACAGCGCCTTCTTCTTCAGCGGCCTGTAACCGGCCAGGTCCTTGGCGCTCAGGGCGCCCGGCATCGGTTCCGCCGCGACCCGGGCGACGATCGCCTCGCCCAGCGGACCCTTCAACAGGCCGTCAGCCCCCTCGGCGGCGATGGTCCGCAGGCTCGCCGCGTAGGCGGGGTTCTTCAAGGTGTCGCCGGTGACGTAGCGCTTGCCGTCCGGCCTGGTGAAGTAGGCGGTGGCGTCCGGCGTCTTCGACTGCGGGTAGATGGAGGTGATGAAGCCGCCCATGCGCGGGCTGATCCTGAAGCCGTCGGTGGCCAGCCGCTCGGCGTCGCCGAACAGGCTGTTCCAGGGCAGGGTCCCGTGTTCCTTCTGGGCCAGGTGCAGCATGGCGATGGCCCCGGGCGCGCCGGTGGAGCGCCCGCTGAGCACCGCCTGGATGAAGTTCATCGGCCTGCCGTCGGGGCTGAGAAACATCTTCGGATCCGCCCCGGCCGGCGCCGTCTCGCGCCCGTCGTAGGTGGTCACCGCCCGCGTCTCGGCATCGTAGTGGATCATGAAGGCGCCGCCGCCGAGGCCGCTCGACTGCGGCTCGACCAGGCCCAGCACCGCCTGCACGGCCACCGCCGCATCGACCGCGCTGCCGCCGCGCCGCAGCACGCCCAGCCCCGCCTCGACCGCCAACGGATTGGCGGCGGCGACCATCACCGGACCGTTGGCGGCGACCGGCTCGGGCTTGGCCGCAAAGGTCGAACAGCCCGACATCATCAGGGACAGGGCCGTTACGGCGGCGATCAAGGGACGCATGACTTCTCCAGCAGCGGGACGCTCACCATAACGGCGCCGCCATGGACAACAACGGTCCGGCAGGCGATTAAACCCCTCCAGCCCCCGGAGTTCCGATGACCGCTCGCCCCGGACCGCGCAACAGCCTGACCGACGTGCCTGGCCTCAAGGTCGGCCAGGCCCATGACGAGCGGGTCCGCACCGGCGTCACCGTCGTCCTGCCTGACGACCGGGTCGTCTGCGCCGTCGACGTGCGCGGCGGCGGGCCCGGCACGCGCGAGACCGACGCCCTGGCCCCGGAGAACCTGATCGGGGCCATGGTCGACGCCGTCGTCCTGTCCGGCGGCTCGATGTACGGCCTCGCCGCCGCCGACGGGGTCGCCGCCTGGCTCGGCGCCAATGGCCGCGGCTATTCGGTCTCTCAGAACCCCGACGTGCCCCGCGCCCCCATCGTCCCGGCCGCCATCCTGTTCGACATGGCCAACGGCGGCGACAAGGCCTGGGGCCTGGAGCCGCCCTACCGCCGGCTCGGCATCGAGGCGGCGCAGGCCGCCGGCCTCGACATCGCGCTCGGCACCGCCGGCTGCGGCTACGGCGCCAAGGCCGGCGGCTGGAAGGGCGGCACGGGCAGCGCCAGCATCGTCACCGACGACGGCCTGGTCGTCGCCGCCATCGCCGGCGTCAATTCCTACGGCTCGGTCACCGCCGGCGACGACCATAGTTTCTGGGCCGCCCCCTTCGAACTGGACGGCGAGTTCGGCGGCTTGGGCCCCGCCGGCCTGACCAGCGCGCCCGACCACTGGAACATGGCCAAGGCCAACCCGGGCCTGCGCCAGAACACGACCATCGCTGTCATCGCCACCAACGCCACCCTGTCGCCGGGCGAAGCCAAACGCGTCGCCATCATGGCCCAGGACGGCCTCGCCCGCGCCGTCCGCCCGGCCCACGCCCCCTTCGACGGCGACATCGTCTTCGCCCTCTCGACCGCCCAGCGCCCCCTCGATGAGCCCTCCTCCATGGCCGTCGCCCGCATCGGCGCCCTGGCCGCCGACGTGCTGGCCCGGGCCATCGCACGCGGCGTTTACGAGGCGACCAGCTGGCCCGGCAGCGACATTCCCGCCTGGAAAAACGGCCGCTGAAAAAAGCGCTCCGACCCGCTTGCCTTTCGTTTCTCCCGCGACTAGGTTCCGCGCCCTCGCCGGACCCCTACGGGGCCCCCTGCGAAGTGCGCGCCCGTAGCTCAGCTGGATAGAGCATCAGACTACGAATCTGAGGGTCGGACGTTCGAATCGTTCCGGGCGCGCCATTTTCTTCCCGACAGCCTGAAGCTCGTCGCCGCACCGACACAGAACAACAGCCGCGCCCTGGTGACGGTGGCGCGCCGAACCTGGATACCTATTGGGCGGTCAGAGGGCTGTGTTGTGGAAGAGCTTCGGCGGCCCTACACCCCATGGATGTCAACAATCTTTGCTGGCGATGTTGCGCCTACCTTCTTGCTCGATGGCAGTCACGCCGCCCGTGGCGTGATTGAGCGGAGTAGGGTCGGCCGCGCACTTTCCCAGCAGCTGATTTTGCATGACCGTGTCGTCATTCCTTTGGAGGACTTCACGGTCATTGGCTCCATGGCCGAGTTGCTTGGCGCTCCGGCTCTGTCAAAATTACTGGAGCAAGGACGAGTGCGCTTTGTTCGTACCGTGGGTACTCTGGTTTTCGGGCAAGGGACGGCAAATGATGGAGGCTTGGTTGTCATACAAGGCCAAGAGAACCGTACTGCTGCTCACGCCAAGATAGAGATGGCAATCGAGCATGGGATCAGACCGCTAAATCTGGATCGGCCATCCCAGCAACGTCTCGCGCACGCTGTAACGGAGGCAACAGAGGAAATTGAAACCGCAGAACTAGTGCGCCCCGTTTTTGAGAAGACGATGGGACAGTTCCGGCAAAGCGCCATGTGGCGAGCTGAATATCAGCATTCTAAATCGGACCTTCTGGTCCTACCTGGCCTGCAGCCCATGCAGATGAAGGTGTACAACGCAGGGACCCCTCCCTCCCGCTCCCCGGTTGACACGGTGTTGGCGCTGGCCCGCGGGAACCTTGAGCTTCATCTTGCTGGGAGGGTTGGTGCCGACGCGATGAGCACCAGTTGTCCAATCGCCGACGGCGCGACACTAGCGATCAAAGCCAATCAGCTCCAAGTCCAGGGCTTGGAACATCTGGTGACAACTGTTCAGGTTCCCGACCTTACCAACCTCATCGATGCCAATGAGGACAACGCTGGGCGTTTCGTGGACCTGATAGCCAGCAGGCAGGCTGCTGACTTCCGGGAATGGTTTCATCAACAGGATGTTGTTCGGCCCGAGGAGTACGCCGTTCGCTATTTGGACATTGTCCACGCGGTGGGGCCGCTAGAAAGCCTTCCCAGCCAAATCGGAAGGTTCGCGGTTTTCAAGATTCTGGGAGCAATTCCGATTATTGGCCCAGTGTTCGATGTGTTCGATACCTTTGTACTTCCCCGACTTCTAGAAGGTCGATCGCCAAAATTTTTTGTCGCCAACTTACGAAACTTCGCTGGTGCGGTGAGAGCCAACTAACTGTGCGACTTTTCCGCCAACACCCGACCGCCGCATCGGACTTCACCAAGCCCCCAGAGGACCGACACAGCGGCCAGTGCTCTACGCCAAAAACGGAAACGACGAGACGCTCTTCACCGTCTCCTCAACGAGCGGCGTCCTGTTGATCGGCGCGGCCGCTCGTTGCGGGCACTGGCGGCGTTCGCAGATGCGGCAGGCGGGGCCGACCTCCACCACCGCCGGGGCGGCCATGTCGAGGCCCTTGGCGTACGTCAGCTTGGCGGCGTGCTTGAGCTCGCAGCCGAGGCCGATGGCCAGTTCGTCCTCCAGGCCGCCGAGCAGGCCCGCTACCCGGCGCACCGTGCGCGACAGGGTGAAGTAGCGTTCGCCGTCGGGGGTCTCGATGACCTGGGTGACGATGCGGCCGGGAGTCTTGAAGCTGTCGTGGACGTTCCAGCGCGGGCAGGTGCCGCCGAACCTTGAGAAGGGGAAGGGGCCGCTGGCGTAGCGTTTGGAGATGTTGCCGGCGGCGTCGACCCTGAGCATGAAGAAGGGGATGCCGCGGGCCCCGCTGCGGGCCAGGGTGGTCATCCGCTGGGCGGCCTGTTCGAACGAAACGCCAAAGCGGGAGCGGACCCGCTCGATGTCGTAGCCGGTCTCCTCGAGCGCGGCGAGGAACTTGCCGTAGGGCATCATCATCGCCCCGGCCACGTAGTTGCCGAGGAAGACCTTGAGCTGCTGGCGGGTGGCGCGGTCGGGCGGGGTGAAGCGGTCGGCGATCTGCGCGATGGCCTCGCCGTGGGTCAGCAGGCCGAGCTGATAGGCCATGGCGAAAGTGCGGCTGGCGGGGGCCAGCGTCTCGGCGATCAGCAGCTGTTTGCGGTGCTGGTCGTAGCGGCGCAGCGTGCCGCTCATCACCTCGACCGGCATGACCCGCACCGTCACCCCGCAATGATGCAGCAGCCCCTCGCGCAGCGACGGGGCGAGGTCGCGCTGGTCGGCCTTGATCTTTTGCAGCAGATCCTCGGCCAGGGTCTCCAGCTCGGCGAAGTGGTTGCGCTGCACGCCGACCAGGTCGCGGACCCAGTCCGTCGGGGTGGTGTGCGGGGCCGGCGGGCCGTCGTCGCGGCCCTCGAAGGCGGCGAGGTCGATGAGGTTTCCGCGGTCGAGGTAGGCGCGGTAGAGGCGGACGAAGGCCTCGGCCAGAGTGGGGGAAAGCTCGGCCACCTCGGCCGTCTCGTGGCGGTTGATGGGCAGGTCGGCGAACAGGCGGTCGGCCAGCACCTCGTCGAGGCCCGCGCCGCCGCCCGGCTCGTCGGCCGACAGGCTGCGCAGGTCGAGGTCGTAGGCGTCGGCCAGGCGCAGCAGGACCTGGGCGGTGACCGGCCGCTGGTTGCGCTCCAGCAGGTTGAGGTAGCTCGGCGACACCTTCAGCTGTTCGGCCATGGCCGCCTGGGTGGCGCCGAGGTCGCGGCGCAAACGCTTGAGACGGCCGCCGAGGAAGAGCTTCTTGTCTGACATCGCGCAGTCACGTTGTCATAAATTTACAGACTTCACAAAGTCAATTTACGACAAATCGTCCTCATTCGATGGGACGGATTTGGCGTGCCGGAGTTAGGTCGCTGCAACACGCCACTTCCAGTTCCGGACCCGACCATGACCCGCAAGACCTACGCCGAACACCGCGACGCCCTGCTCCGCCGCTACCCCACGGGCCAGACCTCCGGCGGCGTCGGCATCGACGACATCATCCAGCTGAAGATGCAGAACACCTTCTCGACCCACCTGGACATCGCCCAGGCCATGGCCGGGGTGATGCGGGCCGACATGGCCGAGTACGACCTCGACAGTTCCAAGTTCACCCAGTCGCTCGGCTGCTGGTCGGGCTTCCACGCCCAGCAGATGATCAAGTCGGTCAAGCGCCTGCGCGGCACCACCAAAGGCGCCTATGTCTATCTGTCGGGCTGGATGGTCGCCGGCCTGCGCAACCGCTGGGGCCATCTGCCCGACCAGTCGATGCATGAGAAGACCGCCGTCGTCGACCTGATCGAGGAGATCTACGTCTCCCTGCGCCAGGCCGACGAAGTGGCCATCAACGACCTCTTCAAGGTCCTGCGCGAAGCCCGCAAGGCCGGCGACGCGGCGGCCGAAAAGGCCGCCATCGGCGCCATCGACGGCTTCGAAACCCATGTCGTGCCGATCATCGCCGACATCGACGCCGGCTTCGGCAACGAGAACGCCACCTACCTGCTGGCCAAGGAGATGATCAAGGCCGGCGCCTGCTGCCTGCAGATCGAGAACCAGGTCTCCGACGCCAAGCAGTGCGGCCACCAGGACGGCAAGGTCACCGTGCCGCGCGAGGACTTCATCGAGAAGCTGCGCGCCTGCCGCCTGGCCTTCGAGGACCTCGGCGTCGACGAGGGCCTCATCGTCGCCCGCACCGACAGCCTCGGCGCCGGCCTGACCCAGAAGGTGCCGGTCAGCCAGCATGCCGGGGACCTCGCCAGCGACTACATCAAGTGGCTGAAGACCGAGGTCATCACCCAGGACAACCCGATCCAGGAAGGCGAGATCGCCCTCTACCAGGGCGGCGAGTTCGTCAAACCGGTGCGCATGCCCAACGGCCTGTTCGCCTTCCAGGACGGCACCGGCCGGGCGCGGGTCATCGAGGACTGCATCGCCTCGCTCACCCAGGGCGGCGCCGACCTGCTGTGGATCGAGACCGACACCCCCAACGTCGACGAGATCGCCGCCATGGTGGCCGAGGTCCGGGCCGTCGTGCCGAACGCCAAGCTGACCTACAACAATTCGCCGTCGTTCAACTGGACGCTCAACCTGCGCGGCCAGGTCCGCAAGGAATGGATCGCCAGCGGCAGGATCGCCGAGGACGCCTATCCGGACGGCATCAAGCTGATGTCGGCCGATCTCGACACCAGCGAGCTCGGCCTCGAGACTGACCGCCGGCTGGCCGCCTTCCAGGCCGACATCTCGGCCCGGGCCGGGGTGTTCCACAACCTGATCACCCTGCCGACCTTCCACCTGACCGCCAAGTCGATGGACGAGCTGAGCCGTGGGTATTTCGGCGACGACCGCATGAAGGCCTACGTCAACTCGGTGCAGCGCGAGGAGATCCGCCGCGGCGTCTCGGCCGTGAAGCATCAGCACGAGGTCGGCTCCGACCTCGGCGACACCTTCAAGGAAATGGTCGCCGGCGAGCGGGCCCTCAAAGCCGGCGGTCACGCCAACACCATGAACCAGTTCGCCGCCGCCTAGGCCTTCGCAGACACAAGGAACACCGCCATGTCCAAGCCTGCCTTCACCCCCGCCGCCATGCCCGACTCCTCGACCCGCGAACGGGCCGTCGACCGGGTGGCCGAAGCCTCCCACCGCCTCAACGAGGCGGTGCGCCGGGCTCTCGAGGCCGGCTATTCGGTCGAGCTGGTGCGCGCCTCGCGCTGCCACGACGGCTCCGGCAACTGGGGCGACCAGATCGTCCCGACCGTCCGGGAAAAGGAAGCGGCGGCCTAAGGGCCGCCGCCTCCCACCACCCCGCTACCGCTCATCCCGGCGAATGCCGGGACCCAGATTCAGCCACGCTGCTCAAAGGCCATCCTGAACCACCGGTGCTCAGGCGGCTGGGTCCCGGCATTCGCCGGGATGAGCGGAAGATTTGAGTAGACCGCCCATGCCCCTCGACATCGCCGCCAACCTGCAGATCACCGGCCCCGTCGACGGCCGCGCCGAAGAAATCCTCACCCCCGAGGCCCTGGCCTTCGTCGCCGACCTGCACCGCACCTTCGATGGCCGCCGCCGCGAGCTGCTGAGCGCCCGCAAGGTCCGGCAGGCGGCCTTCGACGCCGGCGCCCTGCCCGACTTCCTGCCCGAGACCGCCGCCATCCGGGCCGGCGACTGGACCGTCGCCCCGATCCCCGCCGACCTGCAGGACCGCCGGGTGGAGATCACCGGCCCGGTCGACCGCAAGATGATCATCAACGCCCTCAACAGCGGGGCCAGGGTGTTCATGGCCGACTTCGAGGACGCCACCGCCCCGACCTGGGCCAACCTGATCGAGGGCCAGGTCAACCTGAAAGACCGCTGGGCCGGCCAACTGGCCCACGTCGATGCGAAGTCCGGCAAGGCCTATGCGCTGGGGCCCAACCCGGCCGTGCTGATCATCCGCCCGCGCGGCTGGCACCTGCCCGAACGCCATCTGCAGGTCGACGGCGAAACGGTCAGCGGCTCCCTGTTCGACTTCGGCCTCTACCTCTTCCACAACGCCCGGGCGGCGGTGGCCCAGGGTTCGGGTCCCTACTTCTACCTGCCCAAGCTGGAGAGCCATCTGGAAGCCCGGCTGTGGAACGACGTCTTCGTCCGGGCCCAGGCGGCCCTCGGCCTGCCGGTGGGGACGATCAAGGCGACGGTGCTGATCGAGACCATCCCCGCCGCCTTCGAGATGGACGAGATCATCCACGAACTGCGCGACCACATGGCCGGCCTCAACTGCGGGCGCTGGGACTACATCTTCTCGGTCATCAAGCGGCTGGGTCGCAGCCCTGCCTTCCTGACCCCCAACCGCTCGGCCATGGTCATGGGCCAGGCCTTCCTCGGGGCCTATTCGCTGAAGCTGATCCAGACCTGCCACCGGCGCGGCGCCTTTGCGATGGGCGGCATGGCGGCGCAGATTCCGGTCAAGGGCGACCCGGCCGCCAACGACGCCGCCTTCGCCCGGGTGAAGGCCGACAAGGAACGCGAGGCCGCCGCCGGCCACGACGGCACCTGGGTCGCCCACCCCGACCTCGTGCCGGTGGCGATGGAGGTCTTCGACCGTCTGATGCCGCAGGCCAACCAGCTGGACCGCAAGCTCGAGGACCTGGACATCAGCCAGGCCCAGATGCTGGAACTGCACGCCGGCGGCCGCACCGAGGACGGCGTGCGCGAGAACATCCGCGTCGGCATCCGCTACACCCAGGCCTGGATCGAGGGCCGCGGGGCCGTGCCCCTCTACAACCTGATGGAAGACGCCGCGACGGCCGAGATCTGCCGCACCCAGCTCTGGCAATGGGTGCGGCTGGAAGCGTCGCTCGACGACGGCCGCGACCTGGGCCCCGAGCTGTTCGTCAGCCTGCTGACCGAAGAGATGCAGGCCTTGCGCCGCGACTTCCCCTCGCCCCGCCTGGAGGAGGCGGCCCAGCTGTTCGTCCAGATGGTGCTGTCCGACACGTTGGAGGAATTCCTCACCCTGCCGGCGTACCAACTCATCGACTGAACCTGTTCCTCCCCCTCTCGGGGGAGGTGGCGGCCGCGCAGCGGCTGACGGAGGGGGTCACCGCTCAAGCTCGCGGGTAAACCTGTTCGAAGCTGAACCGCCGGTGGGGACCCCCTCCACCACGCGCTGCGCGCGCGGTCCCCCTCCCCCGAGAGGGGGAGGAACTGCAATCACGGCTTCTTCTTCGCCGTATTCAGCTCCACCGCCGCCCGCACCAAGGCCTTGAACGCCGCTTCGTCGATCTCCGCGCCCTGCGGGATGTCGATGGCCCGGCGGGTGGCGCCTTCGAGGCTGGAATTGAACAGGCCCTTGGGATCGGGCAGCGATGCCCCCCTGGCGAAGGTCAGCTTGACCACGGCCTTGTAGACCTCGCCGGTGGTGATGATGCCGGCGTGTTCGAACACCGGCACGCCGCGCCACTTCCAGGTTTCCTCGACCTCGGGGTCCGCCTCGTGGATCAGCCGGCGCATGCGGGCCAGCGTCTCGCCGCGCCAGTCCGGAAGGGATTCGATCTTCAGGTCGATTAATTGCGAAGGGGTGGGTCCGTTAGTGGTCATCGTCGTTCTCACATCTTCTCGCCGGGCAGCCGGCTGGCCTGTTTCACCCAGTCCGTGAACTGCGCCTCGTCCAGCTCGTCCTCATGGAGGTCGAGGTAGCGGACGTCTTTCTGTTTCGAGGTCCCGGGCGGGACCGGGTCCATCGCCGCGCCCTTGAAGAAGGCCACCTTCACGTAGGTGTTGAAGCAGTGGAAGCTGAGGAACCAGACGCCCTCCTCGACGCCGTAGAAGGGCGAGTTCCACTTCACCGCCTTGCGCACGCCCGGAACGGCGGCCGCGATCAGGGCGTCGAGACGTTTCCCGAGCGGGCGCTTCCAGCCGGGCATGGCGGCGATATAGGCCTGCACGGGCCCGTCGCCGTAACCCTTGGCGATCTGCGGGTTGCCGCCGGAGAGCTGCTTCGGCCCGCTCACCCCTTCCTCCGGCCTTTAAGCACATAGGGCAGGGCGAAGAGGTAGAGGCCCGAGACCAGCAGCAGGATCAGCGGCACCAGGGCGAACAGGCCCATCCAGGCCGGTGGCTGCTTTCCGCCCGACATGGCGACGATGTAGCCGATGACGCCCAGGGTGAAGGCGATGGATATCCAGCGATGGCTGGTGCGGATCAGGCTGTTCATGTCGTCCTCCGTTCAGTCCAGGCCGCCCAGGACCTGTTCGAGTTTGTCGAAGAAGGTCGGCCAGCCCTGCAGCGCGCCGCCGAAGGCCTGGCGCTGGTCGGGCCGGAACCCGGCCTGCTCGACGCGCAGGTGCGTGCCGGCCCCGGTCGGGGTCAGGGTGAAGGTGACGACGCTGGTCAGGTCGAAGGCCGGGTCCTCGTGGCGGTGATCCCAGCTGTAGGCGAGGGTGCGGCCGGGCTCGACCTCGAGCACCTCGCAGTCCAGGACCCCGCCCCATTCGCCGCGCAGGGTGAAGCGGTGGCCGACGGTCGGGGCGAAGTCGTTCTTCATCAGCCATTCCTCCATGAGGTGCGGCTGGGTCAGGGCGCGCCAGAGTTTCTCCGGCGGATGGGCGATGTCGCGCTCGACGACGACCGACCGGGTTTGAACGTCACTCATTGGTCCATCCTGTTCAGCAGGTCTTCGAGGCCGTCGAGCTTGCGATGCCAGAAACGGCGCATCTCGTCGGTCCAGTCGTTGAGGGCGCTCAAGGTCTCCGGCCGGGCGCTGTAGTGGGTCAGGCGGCCGTCCGGCCGGTCGCTGACCAGACCGGCCTGCTTGAGCACTCCCAGATGTTTCGAGACCGCCGGCTGCGACACCCCCGCCCGGACGGTGATGACGCCGACCGTCTGCTCGCCCTCGCGGCACAGGCCCTCGAAGATCGCCCGCCGGGTGGGATCGGCGAGGGTTCGAAACAGCTGGTCGGTGAGGGTCGACATCGGGATCGATAACTCGGTGGCTATGGGTTGACGTATAACTGCACAGATATGAATTCGTCAAGCGCCGGCCTCTCGCCTCTTGGGCGGTCTTCTCCTAGACTCGGGTCATGTGGCGGGACTGGAAGCGGTTGGCGATCTACGGCGCGGTGCTGGGAACCGGCGCCCTGGCCCTGCAGTGGCTCGACTACAACCGTCTGGCCCGCACCCATTCGACCGATTTCTACATCGTCCTGACCGCCATCGGCTTCCTGGTCCTCGGGGTCTGGGTCGGCACGCGGCTGTTCGGCGGACCGAGGCCGGCGGCCTTCGACGGCAATCCCAGGGCCCAGGCGGCGCTCGGCATCAGCGTCCGCGAACTGGCGGTGCTGAAGGAGCTTGCGGCCGGGCATTCCAACAAGGAGATCGCCCAGCGGCTGCACGTCTCGCCCAACACCGTGAAGACCCATGTCGCCCGGCTGTTCGAGAAGCTGGAGGCGAGGCGGCGCACCGACGCCATCGCCCGAGCTCGCGAGCTCGGCCTGGTACCCTGAATTTTTTTGGGTGAAGAGGCGAAAATCACCCTTTCGGGCGATTGGCGAGCACTGTTCCCTGAAGCCTTGTGAAGGCCTAACCTCAAACCAAGGGGAGGCTCACATGCTCCGTAACATGCTCATTTTCGGCGTCATCGGCGGGATCATCGTCGGCACGCCCATGGTCCTGATGACGGCGCTCAGCGGCGGCAAGGCGCTCTACGAGGGCGGCATGGTGATGGGTTACACCATCATGCTGATCGCCCTCAGCACGGTGTTCATCGCCATCAAGCGCCAGCGCGACATCAACGGCGGCGGGGTGATCAGGTTCTGGCCGGCCCTCGGCCTCGGCCTCGGCATCACGCTGGTGGCCAGCGCCTTCTACTCGGCGGCCTGGGAGCTGGCCCAGGCGATCAGCCAGGTCGATTTCCCGAGCGTCTATGCGACCGCGCAGATCGCGGAGCTCAAGGCCAAGGGAGCGTCTCCCGAGACCATCGCCGCCACCACCGCCGAGATGGCCAGGTTCGCCGAATGGTACCGCAACCCGCTCTACCGCATCCCCATGACCCTGGTGGAGATCCTGCCGGTCGGGGTGCTGGTCTCGGTGGTCTCCGCCGCCTTGCTGCGCAACAGCCGCTTCCTGCCGGCCCGCCAGGCCGCCGCCTGACGGTCAACCAATTGCCGGGTTTGCGCGTATCCTGCGGGTGACTCCAAAGGATACGCGCATGTTCCGACGCTTCTGGCTGGCGGGTTTCGCCCTGCTGGCCCTCCTGATCCCGGCCGCCGTGCTGGCCAGGCCCCTGCCCCCGACCGAGACGGCGGTGTTCGCCGGCGGCTGTTTCTGGTGCATGGAAAACGACATGCGCGGCATCCCGGGCGTCATCAAGGTCGAGTCCGGCTACACCGGCGGCCATCTGAGAAACCCAACGTACCGCGATGTCACCAGCGAGACGTCGGGCCACTACGAGGCCGTGCGGGTGACCTACGACCCGGCCCGGCTGCAGTACGACTATCTGCTCTACCGCTACTGGCGGCTGGTCGATCCGACCGATACCGGCGGCCAGTTCTGCGACCGCGGCCCCTCCTACCGGCCGGCGGTCTTCGTCGCGAGCGCCGACCAGCGAAAGGCCGCCGAAACCTCGCGGGCGATGGCGGCCAAGCGGCTCAAGCGGGGGAAGATGGCGACGCCGATCCTGGGTCTCGGTCCCTTCTGGCCGGCCGAGGCCTATCACCGTGACTATGCCAAACGGAACGCCGCCGACTACCACGCCTACCGGGCCATCTGCGGCCGGGACGCCCGGCTGCGGGCGGTCTGGGGCAAATAGGCCAAAGCAAAAAGGGGCGGACGCCTGCGCGCCCGCCCCTCTGCATTTGTCAGCTTCGCAGGAAGCCTACTTGGTGACCGGCTTGGCCGGCTTCAGCTTCGAGGCGTACTTTTCGAAGGTCGCCTGGTTGGACGGGGTGAGGTTCGGCTGGCCGACCCACATGCCGACCTGCAGCTTGCCTTCGATCCAGTAGACTTCGCCTTCCTCGACCTCGATGGTCATGGTGTCCTTGGCTTCGGTCGCGGCGCTGAACGAGAAGACGCCCGGATCGGCGTCGACGGCGAAGTAGACGCCGCTGCCCAGCTGGCCGAGCACGGTGGCGCCTTCGGGGCCGGTACGGATCTTGTAGCTGATCGCCGAACCCTGGAACTTGCTCTCACGGAAGAACACCACCTTGCCCTTGCCGGGCGCGGGAGCGGAGATCTTGCCGGGGACGACATCGGCGGCCGGGGCGGCGGGAGCCGGGGCCACTTCCGGGGCAGGGGCGGCGGCCGGCGCCGGTTCGGCGGCCGGGGCGGCGGCTTCCTGCGCGAAGGCCGGGGCGGCGATGAAGAGAGCGCCCATCAGCAGGGCGGCGGCGATACGCTTGGTCATGAATTACTCCTTGTTGGGGTCGACGGGCGCCGCGGCGGGCGCCGGGGCGGAAACAGGGACGGCGGTCGCCGCGGGCTCGATGGCGGCCGTGACCGGCAGGTCCAGGGCCAGCTTGGCCGGGCCGCCGGCGCCGACCGGCAGGGCGGTCTCGCCGCCCTTGACCAGGCCCATGGCCCACAGCGAGCCACTGGAGGTGTCGAGACCGCCGGCGCTCAGCTGGAAGCCCTTCAGCGGGATCCGCTGGCCGTTGAACTCCAGGTAGCGCGCGGCCACCAGGATTTCGCCGGCCCGGCCGCCGTTGCCCTTGGGGGCGGCGTGGACCACCTCGCCGATGCCGGCAGCCCCGGCCGGAACCACGACCTGGTCGCCGTACTTGATCGGCTGGTCCAGCTTGATGGTGAATTTATCGCCGGGTTTGGCCGTCGCCGAGCTGACCTCCTGGGTCAGGCTGATGGCGATGACGGTGTTTTTCGGAACCACCGGACCGGCGACGGGCGTCACCGGGGTGGTGGGCGCGGCGGCGTCCTGGGCGAACGCAGGCGCGCAGATGCTGATCGCCATGGCGACCGCAAGGCCAGATACTCTCATTGAAACAAAGCCCCCAACTGAATGAAGCGTAGGTTGCACGGCCTGATCGACTTGCCAAGAGGGACCGTTGTCGCAAACGGTCCGGCCTTCGCGGCGGCGAGCAGATGATCGTTCTTGCGCCGCCGGCCCGTCAGGGCGGCGGGCCGGCGCTCTACTTCTTCTTGGACTTGAGCGGTTTCAGCGAGCCCGAGATCAGGGCGAAATCTTCCCTGGCGGCGCTGGTGATCATGGTCGGCGGCGAGGCGCCAAGGCCCATGGCCACGCCCTTGACGAAGTAGGCGTCGCCCGGCTCGATCTCGATGACGATGGGGTCGACGCCGTCCTTGCGGGCGCTGATGACGTGGGTCCCGGGCGCGGCGTCGATGACCAGGTACTGGCCGGCGACCAGGGTGCCCATGTTGGTCGCCTTGAAGTCGGGACCGTAGCGGACGTCCAGCGGATAGCCGCCGGCCAGGAACACCGATTCCCGATAGACGATGATGCGGCCCATGCCTGGCTTGGCGGGGCCGATCTTGCCGGGGATGATGTAGTCCTCCGACTGCCTGGCCGGCGCGCCCGGCGTCACGGTCAGGCCGGCGGCGCCGACCGCGACGTCATCGGCCAGCTGGGCTTGGCCGGACAGGCCGGCGGGGGCCTCGATCTCACTGCCCTTGACGGCCCCGACGGCCCACAGCGAGGCCTTGCTGAGGTCACTGCCGCGCACGTGAATCTGCAGGCCGCGCAGGCGAATTTTCTGGCCGCCGAACTCGATGTAACGCGGGGCGATGTGGATCTCGCCCGGGCGGCCGCCGCCCAGCTTGGTGTTGGCATGGACGATCTGGCCGACCACCGGCGTTCCGGCCGGGATCACCGTCTGGCCGCCGAGGACCAGCGGCGCCGACAGGGCCATGGCCACCGTGTCGCCGGTCTTGCTGCTGGCCGTGCTGACGATGCCGGTGGTGGCGACGGTGACCGGCGTGCCCGCCGCCAGGACCGGGCCGGAGACGGCGGCCGCCGGGGCGGGCGCGTCCTGCGCCAGAGCTGGCGCGGTCAGCAGGCCGGCCGCGCAGGCGGCCAGGATAACGGCGAACTTCATGTGACCCACCCCTTTTAGACCGGCGCGACCCTGCCAGCCGGCGGGCCGGGCCGCAAGGACGAGGTTGTCGCGGCCTGCCCCCTGGAGTACAGGCGTCCTCGCGTATCCACCCCCGAGCCGACATGACCCCTGGTCTGACCGCCCACCGCAACGCCGCCCGCACGATGCGCGGATGCGTGGCCCTGCGCGCCATGACCATGATGATGTCGATTAAAACCCCCATGCCAGGGACGGGACGGCGCGCGCCATAAACCAGCACGCCGACGGATCGCAAGATCGCAACCCCGCTCCCTTCACAGGCAGCGGGGTTTTTTATTGCGCGCCGTCGGCTCCCACCAAGGACCGACAAGATGACCGAGACCCTTTCTGATCCCGCCCGTTGCGACCCGGGCAGTCCCGCGCGGCTGGCCGGCCAGCGGTTCGCCCAGGCCCTGGCCTGGACGCAGTTGATCGCCGTCACCGCCCGGGTGGAGGCGACCCTGCATGCCGCCGGCAGCCTGGAAGACCTGTTCGCGCTCGAGGCCGGGCTCGGCGCCGCCTTCCCCGACCGGCCGCCGGTCTGCGAGCTGATGTGGGCGGGCGACGCCAGCGACGTCGAGAAGAGCGGCCTGCGCCTGGCCGCCTTCGACGACGCCGGCCGGGTGCTGCTCAGGAAAAGCTATCTGGTGGGCGAGGCCGGACCCTTTCCGGATCGGGTCTTCCCCGATCCGGATAAAAAGGGTCCGCACGAAACATTGGGAGCCCGTCCGGGCGGCGGAACCGGCAACCACTTCCGCCTGACGGGCTCCCGCCATGCCCGATGACGCCAAACCCCTCAAACCGGGCTGCGGCGCGGACCGGCTGCACACCTTCGTGGTCGAGGTGCATGAGGAGCCCGACACCCTGATGCGTGTGCTCGGACCCTTCGCCGTGCAGGAGGCCAGGATCACCGGCATTCGCCTGGACCCCGGTCCGGCCGGCCTCTCCATCGCCATCGAGGCCAGCGGGGTGACGCCGGAGCGGGCCGAACTGATCGCCCGAAGGCTGGACGGCCTCGCGGCCGTCCGCCGCGTCGGGCTCGGCTGGCGCAGCGCCCCCTATGCGTTGCCAAAAGAAACGGGTTAATCTGCGGCCATGGACAAACCGGTTCTCGACATCGCCCCTGCCGTGACGCCGGTGTTCAATCCCGGCGCCGCCCGGCCGCCGCCGATTCCGGCCAATCCGCTGCTGACCGCGCCGGTCGCCTCGACCCTGGTCAGGCTGGCGGCCCCGAACCTGCTCGGCATGATCGCCTCGACCGCGGTCTCGATCGCCGAGACCGCCTACCTTGGCCACCTCGGCGCAGAACCGCTGGCGGCGGCGGCGCTGGTGCTGCCCTTCATCATGCTGATGGGGATGATGAGCGCCGGAGCCATGGGCGGCGGCGTCTCCTCGGCGATCAGCCGGGCGCTCGGCGCCGGCAACATGCCGAGGGCCCGCGACCTGGCCCGGCACGCCCTGGTCATCGGTCTGGCCATGGGCATGGGCTTCACGGTCGTGCTCAGCCTGGCGGCTGGTCCGCTGTTCCACCTGCTCGGCGGGCGGGCCGAAATCCTGCGGCTGTCGGTCGCCTACGGTGGCATCGTCTTCCTGTCGGTCTGGCTGATCTGGCTCAGCAACATGTTCGCCTCGGTGCTGCGCGGCTCGGGCGACATGGTGCGGCCCTCGGTGGCCCTGATGTCGATGGCCGCGCTTCAAGTGGTGCTCGGCGGCAGTCTCTGCTTCGGCTGGGGGCCGGCCCCTCGGCTCGGCATCGTCGGCGTCGGCCTCGGCCAGGCCATCGCCGGGGCGCTCGGGGCCGGCGTCATGTTCCTAATGCTGCGCTCGAAGGGCGCCCGCGTGCCGCTGACCGTTCGCGGGCCGCTGAGCCGCGAGATGTTCGCCGACATCCTGCGGGTCGGCGGGCCGGGCATGCTGTCGCCGATCCAGACGGTCGGGGCCATCCTGGTGATCACCGCCATCGCCGCCCGCTTCGGGACCGCGACCCTGGCCGGCTACGGCATCGGCTCGCGGCTGGAGTTCCTGCTGGTGCCGATCGCCTTCTCGGTCGGGGTGGCCTCGCTGCCGATGGTCGGCCTGGCCATCGGGGCCGGCGACGTGGCCCGGGCCCGCAAGGTGGCCTGGACGGCGGGGGCCATCGCCGCCGCCGGCCTCGGCTCTCTGGGCCTCCTGCTGGCGGTCTTCCCACAGCTCTGGGTCGGAATCTTCACCCGCGATCCCGGGGTGCAGGCGGCCTCGGCCCTCTATCTGCGTTTCGCCGGCCCGGCCTTCATCTTCTTCGGGCTGAGCCTGGCGCTCTACTTCTCCAGCCAGGGCGCGGGAAAAGTCTGGGGCCCGCTGCTGGCCGGTACGGCGCGGCTGCTGCTGATCGCCATCGGCGGCTGGGTGCTGATCCAGGTCGAGGCCCCGAGCTGGGCCCTGTTCGCCCTGGTCGCGGCCGGCATGGTGACCATGGGCACGCTGACGGCGGCGTCCATCGCCCTGACGCCCTGGGGGCCTCAGCCCTCGCGCGTCAGGGTGACGTAGAGCTCCTGCTCGATCACCCACTGGCCGCTCTGCTTGCGCCAGACGGCCAGGTAGTCGCCACCCAGGGTCTGGTCCTTCCAGCGCCCGATCCAGGTTCCCCGCTCGGCGGCGCGGGCGTCGTCGATGTCGGGCGTGACTTCAAGCGGGCTCCGCTCGTAAGCGATGAAGCCGGGGTCGGCGAATTGGGCGGCGAAGGCTTCGACGATGGCGCGGGCCCCGACGATCAGCCCGCCCTCGCCGCCGATCAGGTTGGCGTCGGCCGTGAAGAACGGCGCCAGGCGCTGCGCCTCATGGGCGGCGATGAATCTGTTGGTCAGGCGGCGGCGGGCGCGGATGGCGTCTTGCGCGGAAACCTTGGGTGTTTGGGGCATCCACCCAGACTAGAGCCATGAAGCCCTAGCGGCGAGTGGCGGCGGCCCTCAGGTCGGCCAGCATGGCCGGGGTCAGGATCCAGGGCTCGACCAGGTAGCGATAGGCCAGCCGGGCCGGCTGCGAGACCAGGCGGAACAACCACTCCAGCCCCACCCGTCCCATCCAGCGCGGCGCGGCGACCTGGACGCCGGCCTCGTAGTCGAAGGCGGCCCCGACCGGGAAGAAGACGCCGCGGCCGATGCGGCGGCTGTTGGCGGCGATCCACTGTTCCTGCCGCGGCATGCCCATGCCGACCAGGACGATGTCGGGCCCGAACTCGGCGATGCGCCGCAGGACCGCGTGGTTCTCCAGCCCCTGGACGTTGAAGTAGCCGTGGTGTTCGCCCAACTGGACGCCCGGATGCCGCTCGAGGATGGCCTGCCGCGCCTTTTCGCCGACCCCCGGCGCGCCGCCGACGTGGAACACCCGCCAGCCGCATTCGGCGGCCCGCGCCCAGAAGGCCTCGCGCCAGTCGAGATAGGTCGAGCGATGCTCAGGTCCGACCTCCAGGCCCACCAGCCTGGCCCAGGCGATCATCGGCACGGAGTCGATCTGCACCAGGTCGGCGTCGTCGAAGAAGTCGCGCAGGGCCGGCGTCGTCGCCAGCAGCGCCAGGCTATGGACGTTGTGGTTGGCGATCACCGCCGTGCCGCCGCCGGCCACGAAGGCCTCGGTCGCCGCCAGCATGCCGGCCGGCGTCAGGGCGTCGACCTCGCCGCCCAGCAGGCGGAGACGATGGGTTTGCAGGGGCAGGGCGTGTTCCATGGCCCATCGGTATAGGGCCTCTGGATTTCGGCGCGGTTAGGAGGCGTGGTTAAGCAAATGCCTCGTCGGACGTCGGCGCCCGAGGACTTCACTCATCTGTATTTGAGCTTCAATCCCAGGATCACCGCCGACAAGGCCAGGCAGACGGCGTTCGACACCACGATCGGCCAGCTACCCAGCAGAGCGCCGTAGGTGGTCCACAGAACGAAGCCGGTCACCGTCAGGCAGAACATGCGGAAGGACACTGAAGAGGCGTCCTTCTCCTTCCAGATCTTGAAGATCTGCGGCGTGAAGCTGGTCATGGAGCACAGCGCCGCGCCGACGCCGACGGCGTTTATCCAGACCTTGTCCATACCAGCCGGAACGCGGGGTCGCCCCCGCCGTTCCGCACCGGCTTAGAACATCATCCGGCCGGCCAGGCGCAGGTTGTAGCGGTCCTCGCCCTCGGACGTTTCCAGGTCGCCTTCGACGGCGACGTAGGACATCGGCGTGCCGGCCTTCAGCGAGAAGCCGACAATCGTCGCCCCGTCGCCCGGCTCGGTGGCCACCAGGGTGAAGGGCGTGCCGCCGTTGAAGTAGGCCACGGTGTCGCCGATCTCGCCGGCCAGGTGCTGGCGGTAGCCGACGCGGATTTCCGGACGCCACCAGTTGTCGCGACCGAAGGTGGCCCCGAAGGCCAGTTCGGCGGCGGCCGACAGGCGGCTGCTGGTGCGTTCGTCGACGGTCAGGCCGAGACCGATGTCGCCGTCCTCGGCGCGTTCGCCTTCCGACAGATAGATGTAGTCCAGGCTGACCTGCGGGCGGATGTAGAAGCGGCCGAAACGGGCCTCGTAGGCGACCATGGCGTTGGCCGAGCCGGTGAAGCCGCCCCAGCTGGCTTCCGCTTCGCGGATGACGCCGGCGCTGGTCCCGGTGGCCGGGTCGATGAACCGGCGCTGACCTTCGAACCAGCCGTAGCCGGCCGCGCCGCGGGCCGCGAACAGCCAGCCGCCGACGTTGCGGCGCCAGTAGACGCCGGCTTCCAGCAGGGAAACGTTGGTCTGCTCGCCGATCTGGGCGACGTCGTCCTTTTCCTCGGCGTTCATGTAGGCCAGCGTGGCGCCCAGGGCGCCGCCATCGTCGCCCATGCTCTCGTAGCCGGCGATGAAGCCGAAGGCCTTGGTTTCCGAGCCGATGGTGACGCCGGTCTCGCGCAGCACGCCGACGTTGATCTCCTGCACCCAGACGCTGTCGGGTCCGTAGCGCTGGGTCATGTCGGGACGGGTGGCGGTCAGGCGGAAGAGGGCCTGGGTCGAATTGTCGAGGGCCGAGAACAGACCCTCGCCCTGGTCGGGCAGCAGCTGGTCGTAGAGCCGCAGGAAGTCCTTCTTGTTGGTCGCGCCCAGGAAGGCGCCGGCCAGATCGTTGTCGGCGAACAGCGCCTGGTAGACCGCGTCGAGGGCCGAGCCCTGGTTGTCGGTCAGGCCCATTTCGGCGGCGTTGCGGCGGGCGATGGTCAGGTAGACCTCGCCCAGGCCAGTGTTGGCCGTGGCGGTGATGTTGTAGAAATAGGGCCGGTTTTCGGCCAGGGCGTCGGTGTTGACCGTGCCGAAGGTCAGGGCTCCGGCCTTGACGATGGTGTACTGGCTGCCGACGCCGATGTCGGTGTCGATCAGGCCGGTCAGCTCGAAGCCGATGGTCGAACCGTTGGCGAAGCTGGCGTTGTCGACCTCGAAGACCGTGTTGGTGCGGCCGGCGGCGCCGTCCGGATCGATGGTCACGAACAGCTCGCCGTTGGCGGCCACGGTCAGGGCGTCGCCGCGCACCACGCTGGTGTTGACGGCCGTCAGGCGGCCGTCGTTGATCGCGATGGTCAGCTGGTCGTCGAGGTTGGCGTCGGTGTAGCGGTCATTGCCGACCGTCTCGTTGATAGCCTTGAGGTTGAGCACCTCGCCCTTGGCCTGGGCCCCGCCGCTGATGGTCAGGGTGTCGGCGCCGAGGCCGAAGGACATGGTCCCCAGCAGGGCGCCGTTGGTCAGCGTCAGGCTGTCGGCGCCGGTCCCGAACAGGATGTCGCCGACGATTACCGGCTCGTCGGCGTCGTCGATGCCGTCGCCGTCCGCGTCGGCGTCGGCGATGCCGTCGGCGCCGTCGTCGCCGTCGGCGGGCTTGGCGTTGACCGCCACCGCGACGCCGGAGGTGTTGGCGCGCAGGTCGATGGCGATCGCCCGGCCCTTGATGGTCTCGTTGTTGGGATCGAGGTCGGCGTCGTCGCCGTCGTTGGCGTCGTCGTTGCGGACGATGGTGGCGACGATGGTGCCGGTGATGTTGATGTTCTGCAGGGTGCCGGAGGCGTCGCGGATGGCGATGGCGCTGGCGTTCTCGCCCGAACCGGTGGCCGAGACGAAGCCGCCGATGTTGAGCACCGGCACGGTGGAGTCGGCGCCGACGTCGATGCCGACCGCCTCGACCGCCGTCTCGTTGACCAGGCTGGCCGAGGTCGTCGAGGCGATGGCGACAATGGCGCCGTCGATATAGATCTCGTCGGCGTCGACGTCGCCGCGCAGCCACAGGCCGTGGGCGTTGTTGTTGTAGCTGCGGGCGGTGACGGTGCCGTCGATGCGCACGCCGCCGTTCATCTCGACGTGGTAGCCCGCCTGTTCGCCGGCGTCGGTGAAGTCGCCGTCGTTGTTGAGGTCGACCGGCGCGCCGATCTGGATGGCCGTCGAGGCGACGTTGTCATAGATGCCGTCGGAGTTGACCGCGCTGTTGACGATCAGGCCGAAGTCCTTGTTGCCGCCGGCATTGGTGCCGACGTTGCCGATGGTCACCGTCTCGGTGTTCGAGGCGATCAACAGGGCCGGCGCGCCGCCCATCACGGTGATCGTTCCGACGCCTTCGCTGCCGTCGGGAATGCCGTCGTTGTCGTAGTCGGTGTCGTCGGTGTCGAGGACGCCGTCGTTGTCGTCGTCGGTGTCGGCGGTGTCGAGCTGGCCGTCGCCGTCGTCGTCGTCGTCGGTGACATTGGGCTTGCCGTCGCCGTCGAGGTCGAAGTCGGCGGCGTTGAAGGGCAGGGCGACCTGGATGCCGCCGGTGACGTTGCCGCTGACGCGAACGGCCGGGCCGCCCTGCAGCAGGTCGTCGGCGTCGAGGTTGTCGCGGGCTTCCTGGGTGAAGGGCCGGGTGGTGTAGCGATAGCCGCTGGCCGAGACCCCGCCGCTGATCACCAGGCTGGCCGGGTTGGCGCCGGTGCCGATGTCGCCCGAGACGTCGAGGCCGATGGCGTTCTCGCCCTTGGCGGAGACGGCGCCCGAGACAAAGACGCCGTTGGCGCGCTGCACCGCCGTGGTTCCGCCCAGCACATTGCCGGCGATGCGAATGCCGACGGCGTTGTCGCCGGTGACGGCGATGGAGCCGAAGCTGCGGATCGAGCCGGAAACAGAGGCCGTGCTCTCAAGGCTGATGCCGGCCGAATCGTTGCCCTCGACAATGATGCCGCCGGTGTTGAGGATGTTGCCGGTCATCATGCCGCCGGCCCCGGTGACCTGGATGCCGTACCGGCCCGTGCCCTCGGCGAACTCGCCGTCCTCGTCGCCGTCCTTGTCGGTGTCCGTCGGGGTGTAGTCGTCGCTGTGGTTGATCGCGCCCGAATTGGTCAGGTTGCCGGTGATGCCGGCCACCCCGGTGTCGACCTTGATGCCGATGGCGCCGTCGACGTCCTTGGTGGTGATGCCGCCGGCGTTGTCGACGTTGTTGTTCGAGTTCTGGGTGATGGCCGCGCCCGGCGTGGTCAGCTCGAACTTGCCGGCGTTGGTCACCTTGATGTCATCGGGCGCGCCGTTGTTGACGGTGGCCGTCGAAACGCCTGTGGTGCGGGTATTGCTGATGGTCGTCTCGGCGAAGGCCGAGCCGGCGAACAACAGGAGCGGAGCGACCGCCACCGTGGCGATCAGACGCTTACGAACCATGGGTATTTCCCCGCAACCAGATCAGACTCATCCGTCACTCCCCGATGCGGCGAAAATGCGTCAACGTTCAACGCACTGTCCCTGCCGGAGAGCCAAACCCGTCTATCGCAAGGTTCGTGAGGGCGCCACACGAACGTGCAACATTGACGCAATCGAAACGCCGAATCGAGGTCGTGGATGTCGATCCTGAAGGCCCTGTGGCCGCTCCGCACCGCAGAGACGCCGGCCCCGCCGGCGCCGCTGCCGGAGGCGCCGCCACCTGGGCCCAAGGAACCGGCCGATGTGTCGCAGGGGCCGTTCCGGGCCCTGGTCGAGAGCCTGCCCGACCCGGTGCTGGTCATCGAGGGCGATCCGGACGAGCCGGCGGCCCGCCGCATCGTCTTCGCCAACGCCGCCGCCCGCGACCTGCTGCCCGGCCGGTTGGAGGGCATGCGGCTGGTCACCGCCCTGCGCAATCCCGAGCTGCTCGAGGCCGTCGACGAGGCCCTGCTCGGCGCCCCCGGCTCGGCCCAGATGGAGACCGGCGGGGCGCAGGAGCGGGTCTGGGCCGTGCAGACGCGGCCCCTGGGCCAGGGCGAGTTTGGCCGGCTGGCCCTGCTGACCCTGCGCGACGAGACCGATGTCCGCCGCGCCGAGCGCATGCGGGTCGACTTCCTGGCCAACGCCAGCCACGAGCTGCGCACGCCGCTGGCCTCGCTCACCGGCTTCATCGAGACCCTGCGCGGCCACGCCAGGGACGACGAGGCGGCGCGCGACACCTTCCTCGGCATCATGCAGGCCCAGGCCGAGCGCATGCGCCGGCTGATCGACGACCTGATGAGCCTGTCGCGCATCGAGCTGAACGAACACATCGCGCCCGAGGGCCGGCTGGACCTCGCCCTGGCGGTCACCGACGTGCTCGACGCGCTCGTGCCGCTGGTCCGGGAGAAAAATCTTTCAATCGGCAATGAAATGCCGGCCAGGGGCGCCGCCGAGATCGAGGGCGACCGCGACCAGATCCTGCAGGTGATCCAGAACCTGGTTGAAAACGCCGTGAAATATTCGAGCAACGGCGGGGCCCTGGAGATCAGCGTCGCCGCGCCGGTCCGCGACGACTCGGCGGCCCCGCCGCGGGACGCCGCCGCCACCCGGATGACCCTGCTGTCGCCCGACCGGACGCAGGGGCGGCGATTCGCCCTGCTGCGGGTGACCGACCATGGCCCCGGCATCCCCCGCGACCGGCTGCCGCGGCTGACTGAGCGCTTCTACAGGGTCGAGGGGCAGAAGAGCGGGGGGCTGCGCCCCGGCACCGGCCTGGGCCTGGCCATCGTCAAGCACATCGTCAACCGGCACCGGGGCGGCATGGCCGTCGAGAGCGCCGAGGGGCATGGCGCAAGCTTCACGGTCTGGCTGCCCCTTTCCGAAAAAGATGTGGCGGACAGGGACGAGCGATGATCGACCGGCGCACATTGGGGCTGGCGGCCGTCGCCGCCCTCACGGGGGGACAGGCCATGGCGACGGTGAATGCGAGGATCCCGGTGGTCATCGGCCATCGCGGGGCCAGCGGCGAGCGGCCCGAGCACACCGACCTCGCCTACCGCCTGGCCATCGAACAGGGCGCCGACTTCATCGAGCCGGACCTGGTGGTGACCAGGGACGGCGCCCTGGTCGCCCGGCATGAGAACGAGATCGGCGGCACCACCGACGTCGCCGCCCGGGCCGAGTTCGCCGGGCGCAGGGCGACCAAGGTCATCGATGCTGCGAGCATCACCGGCTGGTTCACCGAGGACTTCACCCTGGCCGAACTGAAGACCCTGCGCTGCCGCGAGCGCCTGCCGCAGCTGCGGCCGGGAAACGCGGCCTGGGACGGCCAGGCCTCGATCCTGACCTTCCAGGAGGTGGTCGATCTGGCGCAGACCGAGGGGGACCGCGTCGGCCGCCGGGTCGGGGTCTATCCGGAGATGAAACACCCGACCTTCTTCGCCTCGGTCGGCCTGCCCATCGAGGGGCGGATGGCGGCGGCGCTGAAGGCGGCGAACCTCCACGGCCGCGACGGGGGGGCCTTCGTGCAGTGTTTCGAGGTCGCGCCGTTGAAGACCCTGCGCGGCCTGGTCAAGACGCCGCTGGTGCAGCTGATCGGCGACGAGGGCGGGCCGGCCGACGCGCCGGGCACGCTGTACAGGGCGATGACCACGGCGGCCGGCCTGAAGGCGATCGCCGCCTACGCGGACGGAGTCGGGCCGGAGAAGGGTCTGGTCGTGCCGACCGACGGGACCACCCTGCTGCCGCCGACCGCCTTCGTCGCCGACGCCCATGCGGCGGGGCTGAAGGTGCATCCCTGGACCGTGCGGCGTGAGAACGTCTTCCTGCCCCCGGCTCTCCGCAGCCCCGGCGAAGGCCCCGAAGCCCTGCGCGCCACCGGCGACGTCCAGGCGATGTTCGCCGCCCTGTTCAAGGCCGGCGTCGACGGCGTGTTCAGCGACTTCCCCGGCGAGGCCGTGAAGGCGAGGAACCGCTTCATCGGCGGGAATGCCTAGCGGCGGCCGGCAATGCCATAAACTCTCCCCCCGCCTTGCGGGGGGAGGACCGCTTTGGAGCGGATGCGACAAAGCAGGAGGGGGCAAGTCCGTTTCAGGAGGAACCTCCCTACCGCCGGCAGGGCCCGCCTCCTGGTTTCTCGCTTGAGGCTCGAAACCTGTCCTCCCACCGCTCGCGGGGGGAGAGTTTGCAAAGTCAGGCCGCGCCTCGCCTACGCCCCCATGTCCAGCGAATACCCCGCCGACCTCACCGTGCGGATCGGATCGACCTCCCGGCCCGCGTTCAGCGCCTTCCTCAGCCGCCCGATGTGCACGTCCACCGTCCGCGCCTCGACATAGACGTCGGAGCCCCAGACCGCGTCGAGCAGCTGTTCGCGGCTGAACACCCGGCCCGGGTGCTGGATCAGGTGGTCGAGCAGCCGGAACTCGGTCGGCCCCAGATGCACCTCGCGCCCGTCGCGCTTCACCCGATGCGCCACCCGGTCGACGATGATGTCGCCATGGCTCAGCCGGTCGTCGGCCAGCCCCGGCCGGATCCGGCGCAGCACCGCCCGGATCCGCGCCAGCAGTTCGGTCATCGAGAACGGCTTGACCACATAGTCGTCGGCCCCGGTGTCGAGGCCGCGGATGCGGTCGGTTTCCTCGCCGCGGGCGGTCAGCATCAGGATCGGCAGGTTGCGGGTTTCCTGCTTCTGGCGCAGGCGGCGGCAGACCTCGATGCCGCTGATCTTGGGCAGCATCCAGTCGAGCAGCAACAGGTCGGGCTTGGCTTCGTCGATGACGATCATCGCCTCCTCGCCGTCGCCGGCGACCAGCACGCGATAGCCTTCCTTCTCGAGGTTGTACTGCAGCAGGGTCGCCAGGGCGTCCTCGTCCTCGGCGACGACGATGGTCGGCGTGCTCATTGGTGGGCCTCACCCTTGGGGCGCTGGTCGGTCAGCTCGTCGCCGGTGATCTCGTAGTGGACGATCTCGGCGATGTTGGTGGCGTGGTCGCCGATCCGCTCGAGGTTCTTGGCCACGAACAGCAGATGCGCCCCCGGCGTGATCGTGCGCGGATCGCCCATCATGTAGGTCAGCAGTTCGCGAAACAGGCTCTCGTAGTGTTCGTCGACCTCGTCGTCGCGCGACCAGACCGCCGTGGCCCCGGCCAGCTCGCTGGCGGTGTAGGCGTCGAGCACGTCCTTGAGGCGGCCGGCGACCAGCTTGCCCATGCGCTCGATCGAGCGGGTCACCGGGCCGGCGGTGTCGCTCTCGGCCAGGATCAGCGAGCGCTTGGCGATGTTCTTGGCCAGGTCCCCGCAGCGTTCGAGATTGGAGGCGATCTTCATCGCCGCCACCGTCCGGCGCAGGTCCACCGCCATCGGCTGGCGCAGGGCGATCAGCCGGATGGCGGCCCGCTCGATCTCGCCTTCCAGGGCGTCCAGGCGGCTGTCGCGCTCGACGATCTGGGCGGCCAGGACGACGTCCCGGCGGGCGAAGGCGGAAATGCTGTCGGCCACCTGGGCTTCGGCCAGGCCCCCCATGCGGGCGACCTCGGCGGTCAGGTGGTTCAGCTCTTCCTCATAGGAGGTGACGATATGGCTTTGCATGTTCTGATCCTCAGCCGAAGCGGCCGGTGATGTAGTCCTGGGTCCGCGTCTCGCGCGGGTTGGTGAAGATGGCCCCGGTCAGGCCCTCCTCGACCAGCACGCCCATGTGGAAGAAGGCGGTGCGCTGGGAAACCCGGGCCGCCTGGGCCATCGAGTGGGTGACGATGACGATGCAGTACTGGCGGCGCAGCTCGTCGATCAGTTCCTCGATCCGCGCCGTGGCGATGGGGTCGAGCGCCGAGCAGGGCTCGTCCATCAGGATGACGCGCGGCTGCACGGCGATGGCGCGGGCGATGACCAGGCGCTGCTGCTGGCCGCCCGACAGGCTCGAGCCCGACTGGTGCAGCCGGTCGGCGACCTCGGCCCACAGGCCGGCCTTCTTCAGCGAGGCCTCGACGATGCCTTCGAGGTCGACCTTGCTGCTGGCCAGGCCGTGGATGCGCGGGCCGTAGGCGACGTTCTCGAAGATCGATTTCGGGAAGGGGTTGGGCTTCTGAAAGACCATGCCGACCCGCGAACGCAGCACGACCGGATCGACATCCTTCGCATTGACGTCCGAGCCGTCGATCTCGATGCGGCCGGTCACCCGGGCCCCCGGGATGGTGTCGTTCATCCGGTTGATGCAGCGCAGGAAGGTGGACTTGCCACAGCCCGACGGGCCGATGAAGGCCGTCACAGCCCGGTCGGGGATGTCGATGCTGATGTCCTGCAGGGCCTGCTTGTCGCCGTAGAAGGCATTGACCTTGTCGCAGCGGATCTTCACCCCGGCCGCGGGGCCGGGCGAATGCACGGCGACCACGGGTGGCCGCAGCTGAGTGTCGTGGGGCATGGAGGCGTCCTCGGCGGTCATCTACCACCTCTTCTCGAAGCGACGGCGCAGGATCACGGCCGCCGAATTCATCACGATCATGAACAGCAGCAGCACCATGATGGCTCCCGCCGTCCGCTCGTGGAAGGCGGCCTCGGCGGCGTTCTCCCAGAGATAGACCTGCACCGGCAGCACGCTGGCGGCGCTGGACAGGCTCTCGGGCAGGCCCGGGGTGAAGGCGACCATGCCGATCATCAGCAGCGGCGCGGTTTCGCCCAGGGCGTGGGCCAGGCTGAGGATGACGCCGGTCATTACGCCCGGCATGGCCTGGGGCAGCACATGGTGGAAGACGGTCTGGGTCCTGCTGGCGCCCATGCCCAGCGCCGCCTCGCGGATCGAGGGCGGCACGGCTTTCAGCGAGGCGCGGGTGGCGATGATGATGGTCGGCAGGCTCATCAGGGCCAGCACCAGCCCGCCGGTCAGCGGCGCCGAGCGCGGGAAGCCCAGCCAGTTGATGAACAGCACCAGGCCCAGCAGGCCGTAGACGATGGAAGGCACGGCGGCGAGGTTGTTGATATTGACCTCGATGAAGCCGCTCAGCCGCCCCTTGGGCGAAAACTCCTCCAGCCACACCGCCGCCAGCACGCCGACCGGCACCGCGATCAGGGCCGCGACCAGCAGCATCAGGGCAGAGCCGACCACGGCGCCGAGCACCCCGGCCTGTTCCGGTTCGGTGGAGTCGGAGCGGGTGAAAAAGGCGCTGTTGAAGTGGCCCTTCACCGTGCCGTCGGCCTTCAATCTGTCCAGCCAGGCCATCTGGCGGTCGGTCAGCTTGCGGTCGGCGGCCGGGGTCGAGCGCTTGATCTCGCCCTTGTAGTAGAGGTCGGCATTGGCCTTGACCGGCACGGTCAGGGTGACGGTCTTGCCGATCAGCGACGGATCCTTCTTGATCCGGTCGAGGATCTGGAAGCCGAGGTCGCGGGACACCAGGTCCATCGCCTCGCCCGAAGCCAGGCCGAGTTCGTCATCCTTGACGCCGAGCCGCTTCAACAGGTCGCCGCCGGCGATGTAGTCGAAGTTGTTGCCCTCGAGGTCCGTCCGGTCGATCCGCGCCGGGTCGAGGTAGACGCTGGTGGTGATCGAATGGGTCCAGAAGGCGGTGTAGCCCTGCTGAACCACCCGCCCGAGCAGGATGACCAGGAAGCCGAGCGCGATGGCGATGGCCAGCCGGCCATACCAGCGGAACCGGCTTTCGGCCGCGTGGCGCTTCCTGAGGCGGGCGTCTTGTGCCTGATCAGTCATAGGCCTGCCGGTATTTCTGGACGATGCGCAGGGCGATCACGTTGAGCGCCAGGGTGACGGCGAACAGCGTCAGCCCGAGGCCGAAGGCGGCCAGGGTGCGGGGGCTGTCGAACTCCTGGTCGCCGGTCAGGATCTCGACCATCTGGCGGGTGACCGTGGTCACCGAGTCCAGCGGGTTGGCGGTGATGCGGGCCTGCGACCCGGCCGCCATGGTGACGATCATCGTCTCGCCGACGGCGCGGGAGATGGCCAGCAGCATGGCCCCCATGATGCCGGGCAGGGCGGCCGGCAGGATGACCCGCTTGACCGTCTCCGACTTGGTCGCGCCCATCGCATAGCTGCCGTCGCGCAGGGTCTGGGGCACGGCGTTGATGACGTCGTCGGACAGCGAGGAGATGTAGGGGATCAGCATGATGCCCATCACCACCCCGGCCGTCAGGGCCATCTCGTTCTGGACGCCCATCAGGTACTGGCCCAGTGGATCCAGAGGCCCCTCGGCCAGCCAGCTGCCGATGTAGTTGAAGAAACCGCGGAACAGCGGCCCGACGGTCAGGGCCGCGAAGAAGCCGTAGACCACGGTCGGCACCCCCGCGAGAATCTCCAGCAGCGGCTTGATCACCCCCCGCGTCAGGGGACGGGCGTACTCCGACAGGTAGATGGCGCAGAACAGCCCGACCGGCGCGGCCACGCACATGGCGATGATCATCACCAGGAAGGTGCCGGCGAACAGCGGCACGGCCCCGAAGGCGCCTTTCGCGGCCACCTGGTCGTCGCGCATGGCGATCTGCGGCTGCCATTGCAGGCCGAAGAGGAAATCGATGGGCGAGACCGAGGCGAAGAAGCGCAGCGCCTCATAGAGCAGGCTGGCGACGATGCCGACCGTGGTCAGCACGGCGGCGGCCGAACAGGCCATCAGGGCCAGATTGATCCAGCCCTCGACCCGGTTGCGGGCCCGCAAAGTCGGCGCGACGCGCGGCCAGGCCAGCAGGAAGCCGCCCAGCGCCAGCACGGCGGCCAGGGCGATGGCGGCGATGCCTGAGAAGGCGTTGAAGCTGCGGGCCTGCTGCGCCTTGGCGTCGAGGGCGGCGCGCTGCTCGGGCGTCCACTGGATGTTGCTCGGCGTCTTGCCGTCCGCCAGCGCCTGAGCGTCGCTCCAGAAGGCCTGGGCGGTTTCGGCCGGCAAGGTTGCGACGGCGGACGGCGGATCGGCGCTCAGCAGCGCCTCGCCCAGGCGCGGCCCGGCGGTCAGGAACAGCACCAGGATCAGGGCGGCCGGCACGCCGGTCCACAGCGCCACCCAGGTTCCGTAGTAGCCCGGCAGGCTGTGCAGCGTCTCGGCGGGGGCCTGGGCGACCGCGCGACGACGGCCCAGCACATAGACTCCGGCCGAGAAGGCCAGGAGGACGGCGAGCGCAAGGGTGAACGACATTCTGTGCCCGGACAGTCGCAGGGAGGAGCCCGCAGGCTTCCAATGACGCGCCTATGCGGGCCTTGCGCGACAGTTTGATGACAGTTCGATGACAAGGCTCGGGAAGGCGACGGCGCACAATCCAAACTCTCCCCCGCTTGCGGGGGGAGGACCGCTCTGGAGCGAGAGCGACAGAGCAGGAGGGGGGCAAGTCTGGTTCAGGAGGAACCTCCCTACCGCCGGCGGGGCCCGCCTCCTGGTTTCTCGCTTAGGCTCGAAACCTGTCCTCCCCCCACTTCGCGGGGGGAGAGTTGAATCTCCGCGCCTTGACCGCCCACAGCACGATGCGTCAAACCGCCGACCCATGAACGTCCTCCTCATCGGATCCGGCGGGCGCGAACACGCCCTGGCCTGGAAGATAGTCCAGTCGCCCATGCTGACCCGCCTGGTCGCCGCCCCGGGCAACCCCGGCATCGCCGAGCTCTGCGAGTGCCGACCGGTGAAGGCCGACGACGTGGCCGGCCTCGTCGCCCTGGCCAGGGAGATCGCCGCCGAACTGGTCGTGGTCGGGCCCGAGATCGCGCTGGAGGCCGGCATCGCCGACGCGCTCGCCGCCGAAGGCATCGCCTGTTTCGGGGCCAGCCGGTCGGCGGCCCGGCTGGAGACCTCCAAGGCCTTCACCAAGGACTTCTGCGCTCGCCATGGCCTGCCGACCGCCGCCTACGGCGTCTTCGAGACCGCCGAGGCGGCCGGGGTCTTCCTCGACACCTTGGCAGCGCCGTTTGTGATCAAGGCCGACGGCCTGGCGGCCGGCAAGGGCGTGGTCATCGCCGAGACCCGGACCGAGGCCGACGCCGCCGTCCTCGACATGCTGGGCGGCCGTTTCGGCACGGCCGGGGCCCGCGTCGTCGTCGAGGAGTTCATGGTCGGCGAAGAGGTCTCGCTGTTCGCCCTCTGCGACGGCGCCTCGGCGGTGCTGTTCGGCCAGGCCCAGGACCACAAGCGCGCCTACGACGGCGACAAGGGTCCCAACACCGGCGGCATGGGAACCTACAGCCCGGCCCCCGTGCTGACCGACGCCCTGCTGGAACGGGCCTTCGACGACCTGATCGCCCCGACCGTGCGCGGCATGGCGGCCGAGGGAAACCCCTACGTCGGCGTGCTCTACGCCGGGCTGATGCTGACCGACACGGGCCCGAAACTGGTCGAATACAACGCCCGCTTCGGCGACCCCGAATGCCAGGTGCTGATGCTGCGCCTCGCGGATGACATCCTGCCCTGGCTGCAGGCCGCCGCCACCGGCGGCTTGTCGCGCCTCAGCGGCCCGACCTTCCGCGACGAGGCGGCGGTCTGCGTGGTGATGGCCGCCGAGGGCTACCCCGACGCCCCCGTGACCGGGGCCGTCATCCGCGGGACCGACAGCGATTTCGGCGGCGAGGCCGTGGTCTTCCATGCCGGCACAAGCCGCGACGAGGGCGGGACCCTGCGCTCGTCCGGCGGCAGGGTCCTCAACGTCTGCGCCCTCGGCGCGACGCTGCACGAGGCCCGCGATGTGGCCTACGCGGCGGTCGGGACCATCGACTTCCCGGGCGGCTTTTACCGCAGCGACATCGGCTGGCGGGCGCTCTGATGAATATGTCTAGACATATTCATCTCGCCTGTCCGACCTGACCGATCCCGCACCGCCCTCGCCGAGGGTCCCGCCGCATTTCGGGGTGGTGGCCCATGGGTCCATCGGGGCTGGAAAGCGGTCATTTGATTGGACCTTGATTGGTCATAACGCATTGAAATATCGGCTAATATTCGGCCTACACAGCCTTCATTAGCTGCTATAATACTCTCGCTTCGACAGGGCGGTCGAACCACCCTTGCAGCCTCCGCCCTTCACTCGCGTTAGTCTGCCGATCCCCAACAGAGAGCCAGGATGAGCCGCGAAGATTCCCTGCTGATTCCGGGCGACACCTGCTGGCGCATCGACAAGGCCGACCGGGTGGCGTTCCTCGTCGACGGGGCCGACTACTTCGCGGCCGTCAAGGCGGCGATGCTGAGCGCCAAACAGTCGATCTGGTTGCTGGCCTGGGTGTTCGACCCCCTGACCCGCTTCGAGCCGGACCGGGTCGAGCGCAGCCGCGACCCGCAGAACCCCGACCGCCTCGGCCAGCTGCTGCGCCGGCTGTCGGCGCTCAATCCGGCCCTCGACGTGCGTATCCTGGCCTGGGACATGCCGCCGCTGATCGCCATGACCCAGCGCTTTCCCGGGCAACGGGCGAAACAGTATTTCGAGAACTCGGCCGTCAAGTTCCGGCTCGACAACAGCCTGCCGATGAGCGCCTGCCACCATCAGAAGGTGCTGGTCATCGACGGCCGCCTCAGCTTCATCAGCGGCGGCGACCTGGGGGCCGACCGCTGGGACACCTGCGACCACCTCGACGAGGATCCCAACCGCCGCCTGCCCTGGGGCGTGCGCTATCCGGCCCGCCACGACGTGGCGATGATGGCCGAGGGCCCGGTCGCCCAAAGCTGCGCCGAACTGTTCGTCGAGCGCTGGGCCAACAGCGGCGGCGGCGACCTGCCGATGCCGGAGATGTCCGAGGACTCGCCCTGGCCGGAGGGTTTTGCGGAAGACCTGGTCGGCGTCGACGTCGCCCTGACCCGCACCCAGCCGCGCTGGAAAAACCTGCCCGAGACCCAGGAGGGCTACCGGCTGCATCTCGAATGCATCGCCCGGGCCCGGCGGACCATCTTCCTGGAGAACCAGTACCTGGCCTCGCCGATGATCGTCGCCGCCCTGTGCCGGCGGCTGGAGGAGCCAGACGGGCCCGAGGTCATCACCATCGGCCCCAGCGCCAGTCCCAGCTTCTTCGACCGGATGACCATGGACAGCGTTCGCACCCGCGCCATCAACCGGCTGGAGCAGTCGGACCTGCACCACCGCTTCCGCGCCTTCACGGCCCGCACGGCGCATGACGAGCCGATCATCGTCCATTCCAAGGTGTCGATCTTCGACGATCGCTTGCTGCGCATCGGCTCGGCCAACCTCAACAACCGCTCCGGCGGTCTCGACACCGAGGTCGACGCCGTCATCGAGGCGGCCGACGGCGCCGAAGGGGCGGAGACCCGCCGAACCATCGCCGCCTTCCGCACCATGCTGATCGGCCACTACTTCGGGCGCGGCCTGGCCGAGACCCGGGAGGCCATCCGTGAGACCGGCTCGGTGGCCGGGGCCATCGACGCCCTTGACGGCCATCCGCGCCGGCTGCTGCCGATCGACAAGACCAAGCTCGACCCGATCGGCATATTCGTGGCCAGCTGGAGTCTCGGCGATCCCCTGTCGGCGTCGGACGCCTGGCGGCCGTGGGTACGCCGGAACCGGATCAGGCAGGCGATGGCCTGCCTGCCCCTGCCGGTGCGCGGAACGCATGGGTCGGACGAAAGCGATGCCGCTACGCAGGCGCTCAGGCCCGCGGCGGAATCTCCACCTCGATTATCAGAGGCAGGTGATCCGAAGCCTTCCGCGCCTCCGGATCGAAAGGCGACTCCACCCTGGTGACCTTGATGCCCGGCGAGACGAACATGTGGTCGATGCGCATGAAGGGAAAGCCGCTGGGATAGGTCGACATCGGCGCGCCGGGCCACTGCAGCTGGGCGTCGGCGATGGTGCGGCTGATGATCCGGTAGGGCTCCTGGAAGGGCGTGGCGTTGAAGTCGCCCATCAGGATGCCGGGCCGGGTGAATTTCTCGTCGGCCATCCAGTCGGCGACCAGGGCGGTGGCCTGCTTCCTCTGCTCCTGCGGCACCAGCCCCAGGTGGGTGTTGATGACCTGCAGCTCCTGGCCGTCGGGCAGGGTGACGGCGATCCACACCGCCCCGCGCGGCTCCAGCGCCTTGATCTTCGGATAGCCGGGCAGGGGGGCGGCCCGCACCAGCCGCTCGGGCAGGGTGGTCAGAAGCGCGTCGCCGTAGCGCTCTTCCTCGATGTGCATGGCGGCGTTGAAGTGGCTGCGCATCGACAGCAGTTCGCCGAGCTTGTGGGCCTGGTCGACATGGCCGGTGCGTTTGCGGCCGACGTCGAGTTCCTGCAGGCCGACGATGTCGGGCTTTGCGGCCGCGATCACCCGCGCGCAACGCTCCACATCCAGCCGTTTGTCGACGCCCACGCAGCGGTGGACGTTCCAGGTCATCAGACGAAGCTTCATGCCTCGAAGAGATCGCGCGGCGTGTCCGATGGTTCCGGGCCAGAATCGGAGCCTGTGTCGGGCGCCCGACGGCTAAGCAGGAACAATGCGTTCTCGGCCCGCCAGTTCTCGATGCCCCTGGCCGGATCGATCGGCCGCGCCGCCTGACCGCGCGCCAGGGCGGCGCAGTGCTCCGTGCGCAGGTCCAGATCTTCGGTCAGGGCGTTGAAGTCGGCCAGGCTGCAGAGGTGGATGTTGGGCGTCGACCACCAGGGCTCGGGCAGGGCCCGGGTCTCCGGCATGCGGCCGCGGGCCATCAGGCTCCAGCGCACCCGCCAGTGGCCGAAATTGGGGAAGCTGACGATGGCCCGGTCGGCGATGCGCAGCAGTTCGCTGAGCACATGGCGCGGATTGTGGGTCGCCTGCAGGGTCTGGCTGAGAATGGCGTAGTCGAAGGCCCGTGTGGGAAAGGCGTCCAGATCGCGGTCGGCGTCGCCCTGCACCACGGCCAGGCCGCGCGCCAGGCAGGCCGAAACGCCGGAGGCTTCCAGCTCGAGGCCGCGGCCCTGGGCCTGCTTCTCGCGGACCAGCAGTTCGAGCAGGTCGCCCTCGCCGCAACCGACGTCGATAACCCGCGCGCCCGGCCGCACCAGCCGCAGGATCTCGCGGAAGTCCTCGCGGATCGCCCCGTCGGTGGCGCGGCGGGCGCGGAACTTGGGAATATCGGGCTCGCTCATCGCGGCAGGCCGCGTTCGACGGCGGCCGATCTCAGGAACCCGCCAAGCGC
>JAQGIK010000014.1 GCA_028291265.1 Caulobacter sp.
CGCAGAACACCACCGGCTGCACGTCCTTGAAGCCCGTCAGGGCCTGGGAGGTCGGCTTCTTCTCGTCGGTGATGGTGTCGCCGACGGCGGCGTCGGCGACCTCCTTGATCTGGGCGGTGAAGAAGCCGACCTCGCCCGGGCCGAGCGCGTCGACCGGCGTGTTCTTCGGCAGGAAGACCCCAACCCGGTCAACGAGGTGGGTCTTGCCGGCGTTCATCATCTTGATGCGCTGGCCGGCCTTGAGCGAGCCGTCGAACACGCGGACCAGCACGATGACGCCCAGGTAGGCGTCGTACCAGGCGTCGACCAGCAGGGCCTTGAGCGGCGCGTCCGGGTCGCCCTTGGGGGCGGGCAGGCGGGTGACGATGGCTTCCAGCACGTCGTCGATGCCAAGCCCGCTCTTGGCGCTGCACAGCACGGCGTCGCTCGCGTCCAGGCCGATGACGTCCTCGATCTGCTGGCGGATGCGGTCGGGCTCGGCGGCCGGCAGGTCGATCTTGTTGAGGACCGGGACGATCTCGTGGTTGTTGTCGATGGCCTGATAGACGTTGGCCAGGGTCTGGGCCTCGACACCCTGGCTGGCGTCGACGACCAGGATCGAGCCCTCGCAGGCGGCCAGGCAGCGGCTGACCTCATAGGCGAAGTCGACGTGGCCGGGGGTGTCCATCAGGTTCAGGACATAGGTTTCCCCGTCCTTGGCCTTGTAGTTGAGGCGCACGGTCTGCGCCTTGATGGTGATGCCGCGCTCCTTCTCGATGTCCATGTTGTCGAGGACCTGCTCGGTCATCTCGCGCGCGGTCAGGCCGCCCGTCTGCTGGATGAGGCGGTCGGAGAGCGTGCTCTTGCCGTGGTCGATGTGGGCCACGATGGAGAAGTTGCGGATCTTGTCGATAGGCGGGGTGGTCATGGTGGGGCGCGTCTAGCACAGATCGCCGCGAGTGCGAGAGTTTGCGGCGCGCGGCGGATTCACCCTTCGGCAGAACTCTGGGTCCAGTCTGGACGTTCGCACTGTTGCGAGGCGCCCATGAGCCCACTGATCCTTGTCGTCGACGATGACGAACCCGTCCGCGAATACGCCCGGCTGGTGCTGGAAGCCGCTGGCTACCAGGTGGCCACCGCCTGGAGCGGCGAGCATGCCCTCAAGTACCTGGTCATGGGCCGCCCTGACCTGTTGCTGGTCGACGTCAGCATGCCCGGCATGAGCGGCCTGGAGCTGATCGCCCGGGTCCGCCTGCGCACCCGCTTCAAGGACATCCCGGTGCTGGTGTTCAGCGCCTCGGGCCTCGGTGTCGATATCCAGGCGGCGATCCGGGCCGGAGCCGGCGGCTACCTGCTGAAACCCTTCGCCGCCGAGGAACTGACGGCCAAGGTCGCCGCTGTGCTCGCGGCCTCCGATCCGGGCCATTGGGCCGACCCCGCCGGCGGCTGATGTCCCTATTTTGTCAGCAGCCTGTCGGAACCGGTCCTCGCCGGCCGTCCTGAGGGACGAACATGGCTCTTCGCGGTTGCGAAATGCCCCCGAGAGCCTAGATACCGCTGACGCCTGCACAGACTGGGGAGCTCCGAGTGCGCGCCTTTACCGCCCGGCCTGGCCGGACACGGACCCTTGCCCTGACCTTCGTCCTCGCGCTGGCGTTGCCGTTGGCCGCCTGTGGCAAGAAGGAAGAGGCGCCCAAGGCCAAGGTCGCCCAGACCGTCACCGCCGCCGTCGTCAGCGAACAGACCCTGCCGCGCCGGGTCGAGGTGTCGGGCACGGTCACCGCCTGGAACGAGGTCATCGTCGGCGCCGAGACCGGCGGGCTGACCGCCGTGCAGGTGCTGGCCGACGAGGGCGACTGGGTCCGGCAGGGCCAGCTGATCGTCAAGATGAGCGACACCGTCCAGCGGGCGGCGCTGCGCCAGGCCCAGGCCGGGGTGCTGTCGGCCAAGGCGACGCTGGCGGAGGCCACCGCCGCGCTCGGTCGGTCGCAGGAACTCAAGAGCCGGGGCTATCTCTCCCAGGCGGCGCTGGAAACGGCGCTGGCCCGACAGCGGACCGCCTCGGCCAGCGTCGCCCAGGCCGAAGCCGCCGCCGCCTCGGCCTACGCCCAGCTGGACCAGACCAATCTCCGCGCCCCGGTCAGCGGCCGGGTCTCCAGCCGCTCGGTGGTCAAGGGCCAGATCGTCCAGCCCGGCGTCGAACTGCTGCGGCTGGTCCGCGACGGCCGGCTGGAGCTGGCCGGCGAACTGCCCGAGGCGCAGCTGAACCTGGTGCGGCCCGGCATGCCCGCCGTCATCACCGGCGACGAAGGCGGCCAGACCGGCGGCGTCGTCCGCCTGGTCACCCCGCGCGTCGACGCCCAGACCCGCGTCGGCCTGGCCCGCGTCAGCCTGGCCTCGCCGCAGAGCTTCCGGCCCGGCATGTTCGCCAAGGCCAGCATCGACGTCGGCGACCAGCCGGCCCTGACCCTGCCGCAGTCGGCGGTGGTGTTCCGCAACTCCAAGGCCGGCGTCTATGTCATCGACGCCAAGGGCCAGGCCCACTTCCGCGAGGTGAGCACCGGCGCGCGCGTCGGCGAGAGCGTCGAGATCGCCGGCGGCCTGAACGCCGGCGAGCGGGTGGTGGTCGGCGGCGCCGGCTTCCTGGCCGACGGGGACAATGTCCGCGTGGTCGCCGCCCAGCCGAAACGCTAGGGGCGGGCCATGTTCCGCAACATCTCCGCCTGGTCGATCAAGAACCCGATCCCGGTCGTCCTGCTGTTCATCATCCTGACCCTGGCCGGGGTCCAGGGCTTCTCGAAGATGCGGGTGAACAACTTCCCCGACATCGATTTCCCGGCCGTCTTCGTGGCCGCCGGCCAGCCGGGGGCGGCGCCGCCGGAACTCGAAAGCCAGGTCACCCGCATCATCGAGGACTCGCTGACTGGCCTGAACGGCGTGCGCCATGTGCGCTCGACGGTCGGCGACGGCAGCAGCACCACCATGGTCGAGTTCGAGATCGGCACCGATCTGGAGCGGGCGACCAACGACGTGCGTAACGCCGTCGCCTCGATCCGCGCCGACCTGCCGCAGGACATCCCCGAGCCGATCGTCCAGCGCATCGACATCTCCGGCCAGCCGCTGATCACCTATGTGGTGCGGTCCGGCAGCCTGAACCCCGAACAGCTCAGCTGGTTCGTCGACAACGACGTCTCCAAGCGCCTGCTGGCCATCCAGGGCATCGCCCAGGTTACCCGCGAAGGCGGCGTGCACCGCGAGATCCGCGTCGAACTCGACCCGCGCCGGCTGGCGGCCCAGGGGGTGACGGCGGCCCAGGTCAGCCAGACGCTCAAGGCGATCAACGCCGACCTGCCCGGCGGCCGCGCCACCCTCGGCGGCGAGGAGCGGGCCATCCGCACGCTCGGCGGGGCCGACACCATCGAACAGCTGGCCGACAAGCGGGTGTCGCTGGGCGGCGGCCGCAGCGTGCGGCTGGGCGACCTCGGCAAGGTCATCGACAGCTGGACCGAGCCGCGCATCCGGGCCCGTTTCAACGGCGAGGAGGTGGTCTCCTTCTCGATGCTGCGCACCCGCGACGGCAGCGAGGTCAAGGCCGGCAAGGCGGTGCGCAAGGCGATCGAAAAGCTCGACGCCGAACGCAACGATCTCGACATCGAGGAGGTCACCTCGACCGTCCAGTATGTCGAGGCCAGTTATAACGCCTCGGTCGAGGCCCTGCTGCTCGGCGCCCTGCTGGCGGTGGCGGTGGTCTTCCTGTTCCTGCGCGACTGGCGCGCGACCTTGATCACGGCGACGGCCATCCCGCTGTCGCTGATCCCGACCTTCGCCATCCTCGCGCCGCTTGACCAGAGCTTCAACGTCGTCACCCTGCTGGCCCTGTCGCTGACCATCGGCATCCTCGTCGACGACGCCATCGTCGAGATCGAGAACATCGTCCGGCACATGCAGCAGTACAATCTGACGCCCTATCAGGCGGCCATGGAGGCGGCGGACGAGATCGGCCTGGCGGTGGTGGCGACGACGGCGACCATCATCGCGGTGTTCGCACCGGTCGGCTTCATGCCCGGCATCGTCGGCCAGTTCTTCAAGAGCTTCGCCCTGGCGGCCTGTATCTCGGTGCTGTTCTCCCTGGTGGTGGCGCGGATGCTGACCCCGCTGATGAGCGCCTACCTGCTCAAGAAGACGCCCAAGATGAGCGTCCACAAGGACCCGTTCTGGATGGCGGGCTACCTGAAGTCGCTGGCCTGGGGCATGCGCCACCGGATCATCTCCTTCATCATGGGCACGGTGTTCTTCGTGCTGTCGATCTTCGTCGCCGCCATGGTGCCGGCCGAGTTCATTCCGGCCGGCGACCAGGGCTACAGCGCCATGAGCGTCGAGCTGCCGCCAGGGGCGACCCTCGAGGATACCGACCGGGTGGTGCTGCAGATCACCAAGGTGCTGCAGGGACGCCCCGAGGTGAAGAGCGTCTACGGCGGCGTCGGCGCCGGCCTGTCGCCGACCGGACCCGGCGGCGGCGGCTCGGCCCTGAGCGATGTGCGGCGGGCGGCGGTGACGGCCAACCTGGTGCCCAAGGGCGAGCGCAAGCTCTCCCAGCAGGAATTCGAGCAGGACGTCGCCAAGAGCTTCAAGGACATCCCCGGGGTGCGCATCCGCTTCGGCGTCGATGGCTCGGCCCCGATCTACAACGTCACCCTGACCAGCGATGACGGCGCCGCCCTGGCCCGCGCCTCCCGGGCGGTCGAGACCCAGATGCGGGCCGTCGAGGGGCTGGCCAATGTCGTCAACACCGCCGACATCGCCCGGCCCGAGGTGCTGGTGACGCCCAAGCCCGACGTCGCCGCCCGCATGGGCGTCTCGGCCAGCGACATCAGCCAGGCCGTGCGCGTCGCCACCCTCGGCGACATCGACCAGCTGCTGCCCAAGTTCAACCTCGGCGACCGGCAGATTCCCATCCGCCTGCGCCTGACCGAAAACGCCCGCGAGCACCTCGACGTGCTGCAGAACCTGCGGGTGCCGACCGCCTCGGGCGAGGCCGTGCCGCTGTCGGCGGTGGCCGACATCACCTTCGGGGCCGGACCCAGCCAGATCGACCGGCTGGACCGCAGCCGCAACGCCACCATCACCGCCGAGCTGGTCGGCATCTCGCTGGGCCAGGCCGACAAGGCGGTGAAGGCGCTGCCGTCCCTGAAAAACCTGCCGGCCGGCGTCTCGATCCAGCCGTCGGGCGACGTCGAGGCCCTCGCCGAACTCGGCATCGGCTTCCTCACCGCCTTCGCCACCGGCATCCTGCTGATGTACGCGGTGCTGGTGCTGCTGTTCAAAAGCTTCCTGCACCCGATCACCATCCAGATGGCCCTGCCGCTGGCCCTGGGCGGGGCCTTCTTCGCCCTGCTGATCACCAGCACCAACCTCAGCATGCCGGCCCTGATCGGCCTGCTCATGCTGATGGGCATTGCGGCCAAGAACTCGATCCTGCTGGTCGAGTACGGCATCGAGGCCCGCAACGCCGGGGCGATCCGCTACGACGCCATGATGGACGCCGCCCACAAGCGGGCGCGGCCGATCCTGATGACCACGGTGGCCATGGGCGCCGGCATGCTGCCGGTGGCGCTGGGCCTGGGCGAGGACGTCGAGTTCCGCCAGCCGATGGCCATCGCCGTGATCGGCGGCCTGATCACCTCGACCCTGCTCAGCCTGCTGTTCGTGCCGGTGATGTACACCATCCTCGAGGACATCTTCGGCTTCCTGCGCTGGCTGCTGCGCAAGGACAAGTCGGTGACTTGGCGCGAGTTCAAGACCAGGCTGCGCGGGCCGACCGGCCCGGCGGCGGGCGTCCCGGCCGAGGCGCACGGCGGCGGCTACCCGCCGCCGGACACCGGGCATGGGTCGCCGCTGGTCACCTGACCCCGTTCACGGCCGGGTAACCCATTTCGGGCTATTCGTCGGGACGGGGCAAAAGGCCCTTCCGCGCGAGCGGACTCCAGAACGGGCCGGCCATGCTGAGCATCAACACCAATTACGGCGCGATGATCGCGCTGCAGAACCTGAACGCGGTCAACACCGAACTGTTCGAGGTTCAACGCCGGATCAGCACCGGCTTCAAGATTTCGTCGCCAAAGGACAACGGCGCCGTCTGGGCCATGGCCCAGGGCCAGCGCGCCGAGATGAAGTCCCTCAACGCCGTCACCGGCTCGCTGCAGCGCGGCCTGTCCATCGTCGACGTGGCGATCAGCGGCGGCGAGACGATCAGCGATCTCCTCAGCCAGATGAAGGAGAAGATGCTGGCGGCCTCCGACGCCTCGCTCAACGCCAGCGACCGGGCGGCGATCAGCGCCGACTACGTGTCCCTGCGCAAGCAGATCGACCTCGCCGCCTCCAACGCCACCTTCAGCGGCGTCAGCCTGATCAACGCCGGCAGTTCCGGCAACGTCCGCGCCCTGGCCAATTCCGCCGCCAGCGACAGCATCAACGTCGATCACGTCGATCTGTCGACGACCGGCAGCCTCATCAGCGGCACCCTGGCCGACCTGACGACAGTGACGGCCGCCGACCTGACCAACCTCGACAATGCCTTGAAGGGGGTCAACGGGGCGGTGGCCAGGCTGGGCACCGGGTCCAAGGCGCTGGAGACCCACGAGACCTTCATCTCCAAGCTTCAGGACACGATGGAAGCCTCGATCGGCAAGCTGGTCGATGCGGACCTGGCCAAGGAAAGCGCCCGCTTCCAGGCCCTGCAGGTCAAGCAGCAGCTGGCCATCCAGGCCCTGAGCATCGCCAACCAGCAGCCCAACCTGATCCTGCAGCTGTTCAGGAACTAGGTTGCGTCCTTCGACACGCCCGCTGCGCGGGCTGCTCAGGATGACTGACTTGAGTGCAGTTCAAAATATGTAGTCATGCTGAGCAGCGGTCGCAGACCGCGTGTCGAAGCACGCGTTGGCCTTACAGCAGCGAGCCCTTCGCCGCCCGCGGCGCTTCCTCGATCAGCCAGGTTCCCGCCGGCGAAGGCCTGAGCAGGCCGTCTTCGCCGGCCAGCCAGCGGTCCCAGTCGGCGCGGTCCAGCACCACCGGCTGGCGGTCATGGGTCGGCGCGATGTCGGGGCCGGGATCGACGGTCAGCAGGCTGAAGCGGGCATCGTCGCCGCCATTCTGGTAGCCGGCGAAACAGAACCAGTCGCCGTCGCTGCGGGAAAAGCGCCAGCGGGTCTTCGGATATTTCTCGCCAGTGAACTCGAAGAAGGAGGAGGCGGGGACCAGGCAGCGGCCCTTGTCGAACCGGCGGCCTTCCGAGCGCATGTTGATCACCGGCGGCCGCTTGGGCTGGCTGGGCAGGAGGCCCCACTGGAGGCGGACGAGGGTGGTGTGATCGCCCTGGGGCAGGATCACCGGCGCGGCGTCGGTCGGGCGGATGTCGTCGGTGGGCTCGAGGTTGGGCGGGCCGCTGGGGAAGCGCAGCGGAAACCGGCTCTCGCTGAAGATCTCGAAGATCTCGCCGACCGGGATGTGGTTCGCGTAGTTGTTGCACATGGGGGCGGCCTCGGGTCACACCACAATCCGTCGTGACGACTGGCGAGGCGTCTGCCAACCTCAAACCTCGCCGAGGGGAGAATTTAGTGAAGCCGTCGATTCTGCTGTCCGTCGCCTGCGCCCTGCTGCTGGGGGCCTGCGCCTCCATGCCGATCCAGAACTGGCCGCAGAACCAGCGGCCGCCCCGCGCCAACGAGGCCAGGGTCATCGTCACCGGGGGTTCGCCGCGCGCCTGCGGCGGTTTGCGGATATTCAAGATCGGTGTCTCGCGGCCCGGCAACTATGTGGTCCTCAACCGGGTGGCCGAGGCCAACATCGAAGGCGGCATGCTGAAATCGCACTTCGCGGACCACTACGGGCGGGTCAACGTCATCAGCCTTGAGCCCGGCCGCTACTGGATCTATCCGGTCGCCGACGGGGCCCTGCAGAACAGCGGCCTGCCGCCGAGCTTCGAGTTCGAGGTGGCGGCCGGCGAACTGGCCTACGTCGGCGAGCTGTTCGTCGACGCGCCCTGCGGCTCGATGGCCGCCCGGATCGGCCTGTTCGACCAACAGGACCGCGATGTCGCCGTGCTGGTGTCGCTCAACCCGGCCTTTGCTGGCGTACCGGTCGTCAAGCGCATCGCCCAGCCGAGGCAATGATTTCCGCGAACGGGAGCCGATTCACCCTTTCGGGCGATTGTTGCGACCTCCGCCGACGCCCAAGGTCGAGGCCACACGGGAGACGACCATGACCTTCGACGCAACTGCCACCCCGGTGGCCTTCCTCTTCGTCACCGACCGCGAGCGGGCGCTGGCCTTCTACACGGGCGTGCTGGGCCTGACCCTGAAAAGCACTGACGGCTTCGGCGACTTCATCGAGCTCGGCGGCCAGGGCCTGCTGCGGATGACGGTCAACGCCGGGCATGTGGCCAGCAGCCACCCGGTCCTTGGCTGGAACGTCGCCGACATCGCGGCGGCGGTAGCGGTGTTGGCCGAGCGGGGGGTGGCGATGATCCACTATGAGGGGATGGAGCAGGACGCTGCGGGGATCTGGACCGGGCCGGACGGGACGAAGGTGGCGTTCTTCGCGGACCCGGACGGGAATGCGCTGACGGTGTCGCAGGCCTAGCGGCGTCGGCCCGGCGCCGGGCGTCCCCTTACCGGATCGGGCGATCCCGGCTAGAGCTCGGCTGTCTTGGAGGTCCCATGAAACGCGTTGCCTGGCCGATCGTCGCCCTCGCCCTGACCCTGCTGTTCTGGGGACCGGCGGCTTCGGCGTTTCCAAACCTCTATGGACCGAAGAAGGCCAAGCTGCCGGCTCCAGCCGGCTACGGTGTGGTGATCGCCTCCTCCGGCGCGCCGCGCAATGCGTGGCCAGGGTGACCGAGCTGTTCGTCTCGCCGCTCGACAAACCCCTGCAGAAAAACGTCGTCGCCGGCATGGTTCTGGATAACTACGTCATCGCCAGCGACTTCAAGGACCATCAGGGGACGGTCAATCTCTACGTGCTTCCCGAAGGCGAGTACCAGTTCTATCCGACCGTGCTGAATCCCTACCTGAAGTACGTAGAAATTCGCCGGGGCCGGTTCAGCGTCAAGGCCGGGGAAACGGTCTATATCGGTGAGGTGTTCCTGACGCAGGGCTGCGGCCCCGATCCGGTGGTCGAGGTTCGCGACCAGCAGGAACGAGACGTCTCCATGGCCGTCGCCATGCGGCCGGAAGTCGGCGCCATGACGGTGGTCAAGCGGCTCGCCTATTTCGACGGAAGCTACGTGCCGGAGAAGTAGCGGCTGTTGGCGACCAGCAGCACGACGAGCGATCCGAACGTGTAGAGGAAGGCCGCGACCCGCAGCCACCAGGCGTAGCCGGGGCCGAGGAAGAACCAGAGGATGGCCATCATCCCGATCATCAGGCCGCCATCGACACTGCGTCGGCCCGGCCGCCAGGGCGGCGGCTCAGCCCCGAGGTCGGGGGCGACCGCCTGGGTGGTCACGCCACCTTCACCCGCGCGGCGCTTTCGGGCAGGTCCTCGCCAAACGCCCGCTGATAGAACTCCGCCACCGTCGGCCGCTCCAGTTCGTCGCACTTGTTGAGGAACGTCATCCGGAAGGCCAGGCCGATGTCGCCGGCGAAAATCTCGGCGTTCTGGGCCCAGGTGATCACCGTGCGCGGGCTCATCACCGTCGAGATGTCGCCGTTCATGAAGGCGTTGCGGGTCATGTCGGCGACGCGGACCATGGCGGCCAGGGTGCGGCGGCCTTCGGCGTTGGCGTAGGACGGGTTCTTGGCCAGCACGATCTCGGCCTCGACGTCGTGGTCGAGGTAGTTGAGCGTGGTGACGATCGACCAGCGGTCCATCTGGCCCTGATTGATCTGCTGGGTGCCGTGGTAGAGGCCGGTGGTGTCGCCCAGACCGATGGTGTTGGTCGTCGAGAACAGGCGGAAATAGGGGTTGGCGCGGATGACCTTGTTCTGGTCGAGCAGGGTCAGCTTGCCGCCGGCTTCGAGCACCCGCTGGATGACGAACATCACGTCCGGGCGGCCGGCGTCGTATTCGTCGAACACCAGCGCCATCGGGCGCTGCAGGCACCAGGGCAGGATGCCTTCGCGGAATTCGGTGATCTGCTTGCCGTCTTTCAGGACGATGGCGTCCTTGCCGATCAGGTCGATGCGGCTGACGTGGCTGTCGAGGTTGACCCGGACCAGCGGCCAGTTGAGGCGGGCGGCGACCTGTTCGATGTGGGTCGACTTGCCCGTCCCGTGGTAGCCCTGGACCATGACGCGGCGGTCGAAGGCCAGGCCGGCGACGATGGCCAGCGTCGTCTGCGGGTCGAACTTGTAGGCCTCGTCCAGATCCGGCACGTGGCTGTCGCGATGGCTGAAGGCGGGCACCTTCATGTCGCTGTCGACGCCGAAGACGTCACGGATGGAAACCTGCTTGTCCGGGACGAGGCTCAGCAGGGTGTCGGCGGCGGCGGGGTTGTCGGTCAGGTCGGCCATGTTGATGGTTCGATACCGCGTTTGGCGCGTTGGGCAAACACTCGTTCGACAGGTTTGGGTGCAGAATGGCTGATGGTTCGGTGAGGGCAGGGTGGAGCAGGCGCTGGCGGGACGTCGCGCGGCGCGAGGCGGCGGCGGTCAGCGCCCTGCTGGTGGCGGTGGTCGGGCTGTTTATCTTCCTCAACGTCGCCGAGGAGGTGGCCGAGGGCGAGACCCTGGCGCTGGACCGCTCGATCCTGATGATGCTGCGGATGACCGACGACCCGACGGTCACCGTCGGGCCGCTGTGGCTGCGCACGGCGCTGATGGATTTCACCTCGCTGGGCTCGGTGGCGGTGCTGACCCTGGTGGTGCTGCTGATCGTCGGCCTGTTCGCCAGCCTGCGCCGCTGGCGGGACGCCGGCCTGCTGCTGGTGGCCAGCGTCGGCGGGGTGACCATCAGCCAGATCCTGAAAGTGGTGTTCGCCCGGGCCCGGCCGGACGAGAGCCTGCGCCTGGTCGAGGCGGTCAACGCCAGCTTTCCCAGCGGCCACGCCATGCTGTCGGCGGTGGTCTATCTGACCCTTGGGGCGCTGGTCTCGCGGTTCGCCAAGTCGCGGCGGATCAAGGCGTTCGCCCTCGCGGCCGGCGTACTCCTGACCTTGCTGGTTGGATTCAGCCGCGTGTTCCTCGGTGTCCACTGGCCGACCGACGTGCTGGCCGGCTGGTGCGTCGGGGCGGCCTGGGCGATGGTCTGCTGGCTGGCCGCCTGGGCCGTCGAGCGGCGCTGGGGCAAGGATACTGCGGCCCCGCCGGCCAGGGTCTAGGCCAGTTTCGCCTTCTTCAGCGTCTTCCACGCCTGGATGACGCGCTGCAGCTTGTGCTCGGCCGAGCGGTCGCCGCCGTTGCTGTCGGGGTGACAGCGCTTCAACAGCTCGTGGTAGCGCTTCTTGATGGCCTTGGGCTCGGCGGTGTCGTCGAGGTCGAGGTCGGCCAGCGCGCCGCGCTCCATCTTGCCCAGCAGTCGGCCGTCGGAGCGGGGCTTGGCCTGCACCTGCGACGTGCCGCTGCCGAACAGGCTGAAGGGATCGGCGTAGGTGTGCGGGTCGCGGCCGGAGGCGGCGGCCTCGCGGCTGCGATTGGAGGCCTTCATCGACCAGGTCGGGCGCTCGCCGGTCAGGCGCGAGGCCTGGACCTCGGCGACCTGCTCGTCGCTCATGCCGGCGAAGAAGTTCCACTGCTTGTTGTAGGCGGCCGCGTGGTTCTGACAGAACCAGTAGTGCTCGTTCATCATCTGCCGCGATTTCGGCGCGCGGGCGGTGGCGGCGGTGCGGCAACCGGCGTGGTCGCAGGCCCGCTCGCCCGGTTTCAGGGCGTTGACGTCGGTCTCGGCTTCCTGCTCGCCCTCCTTGGGGGGGCGGACACGGATGTCGACAAATCGGGGTCGGTATTGAAAGGCGCCACTCATCGCCCGAAGTATGGGCTTACAAGGTGGCCTTTTCCAGAATTGAACATGACCGACTCACACCCCATATCAAAAGTGATCCATGAAAAGCTCACTTCGGCCTTCGCCCCCACCCGCCTGGAGGTGGTGGACGACAGCGCGCGCCACCAGGGGCACGCCGGGCATCGCGAGGGCGGCGGCACGCATTTCAATGTGGTGATCGAGTCGGCGGCGTTCAACGGGGTGAACCGGGTGGCGCGGCAGCGGCAGGTCTATGCGGCGCTCAGCGAAGAGTTGGCGGACCAGGTGCACGCGCTTTCCATCAAGGCGGTCGCGCCCGGCGAAGCTTAGCCCCGTTTCGCCGCCAGTTCCTTGAGCACCCGCTCCAGGTCGCCCTGGCGGAACGGCTTCTGCAGCACCGGCGTGCCCCTGTGGGCTTCAATCAAACCGGCCTCGCCGTAGCCGCTGGCGAAGGCGAAGGGGATGCCGCGGGCCTTCAGGCGGTCGGCGACGGGGAAGATCTGGCGGCCGCCGACGTTGACGTCGAGGATGGCCGCGTCGAGGTCGGGGTCTTCGCAGAGGCTCATCGCCTGGTCGAGATCGGGGGCCGGGCCGACAATGTCGCAGCCGAACTCCGTCAGCATGTCCTCGACCAGCATGGAAACGAGCATTTCGTCTTCCACGACCAGCACACGAAGGCCGTCGAGACCCACGACGCTATCGACCATCAATGCGAACCCCTCCGCCCGAACCCGACGCCCGGCGCTTGCGGCGCCGGGCGTATGCACAGTACGCGGCAACGAGAGGCCGCCGAGTAGGGGCTAAGAACGGGTAGGGTTTCCGTTGGTTCCACCATGCGCCGAAAAAGTTTTCAGCGCGCGCCTTCGCCCCGCAGGAAGGCGGTCAGGGGGCCGGGATCGACCGCGCGGGCGACGTGGCTGGCCCCGATGGCGGTCGGCAGCACCAGGGTGATCGCCCCGCCCTCGGCCTTCTTGTCCTGGGCCATGTGGCCGACCAGAACGCCGGCGTCGAACGGATGGCCGGCGACCTGGTCCAGCCGGGTCGGCAGGCCGACGGCGGCCAGCAGGGCCTCGGCGCGGAGCGCGTCGGCCGGCGGGCAGAGTCCCTGGCCGGCGGCGTAGCGGTAGGCCAGGGCGCAGCCGGCGGCGACGGCCTCGCCATGCTTGAGGGCCTCGCCGTAGCCGTTCTCGGCCTCGAGGGCGTGGCCGAAGGTGTGGCCGAGGTTGAGGAGGGCGCGGCGGCCCTGTTCCTTCTCGTCCTCGATGACGATCTCGGCCTTCATCGCCACGCAGCGGCGGACCGCTTCGGCCAACGCCGCCGGCTTGCGGGCCATGGCGGCGGCGGCGTTGGCTTCCAGCCAGGCGAAGAAGCCGGCGTCGCCGAGCAGGCCGTACTTGATGACCTCGGCCATGCCGCAGGCCATCTCGCGGTCCGGCAGGGTGGCGAGGACGTCGAGGTCGGCCAGCACCAGTCTGGGCTGATGGAAGGCGCCGATCAGGTTCTTGCCGCGCGGGGTATCGATGGCGGTCTTGCCGCCCACCGAGGAGTCGACCTGGGCCAGCAGGGTGGTGGGGATCTGGATGAAGTCGATACCGCGCTTGTAGATGCTGGCCGTGAAGCCGGCGAGGTCGCCGACCACGCCGCCGCCCAGCGCCACGATCAGGTCGCCGCGATCCAGCTCCAGCGCCAGCAGGCGGTCGGAGAGATCGGCCAGGCCCTCGAAGCTCTTGGAGGCCTCGCCGGGCGGGATGGTGATCAGATGCGCCTCGACCCCGGCGGCGGCGAGGCTGGCGACCAGGCGGCCGGCGTGCAGTTGTGCGACCGTAGCGTCGGCGACGATGGCGGTGCGGCCGCGTTTGAGCAGCGGGGCGATGTAGCTGCCGGCGTGGTCGATCAGGCCGGGGCCGATGACGACGTCGTATTCGCGGCCGGCGAGGCTGACTGGAACGGTGAGACTCATGCAGCGTGGGCCTCCAGGGCGCGCAGGATGGCGGCGACCGACTCCTGATGCGGGGTTTCGCCCAGTTCGACGGTGATGTCGGCCTGGGCGTAGACGGGATAGCGGATCTGGGCGAGGGCGGTCAGCACGGCCAGCGGATCCTTGTCCTGGACCAGCGGGCGGTTGTCCTTGCGGCCGACGCGGCGGGCGAGGATCTCGACGTCGGCCTTCAGCCAGATCGTCATGGCCTTGTCGGCGAGCAGGGCGCGGGTGGCGGCGTTCATGAAGGCCCCGCCGCCGGTGGCCAGCACCATCGGCCCCTCGTCCAGCAACCGGGCGATGACCCGCCGCTCGCCGTCGCGGAACTCGGCCTCGCCGAAGGTCTTGAAGATTTCCGGGATGGAACGGCCGGCGGCGGTCTCGATCTCGGTGTCGGCGTCCTTGAACGGCAGGTCCAGCGCCGTGGCCAGCCGCCGGCCGACACTCGACTTGCCAACCCCCATCAACCCGACGAGGGCGATGGTCTTTTTGCGCAGGGAGGCGGGGGCGGCGGTCACGTCACCGCGCTTACACGATCCTGCTGCGGTGCGGGAGAGGCGCTGGCCTGTGTGAGTTCGCCTCGGGGCGCCCCTTCTCCCCTTGCGGGAGAAGGGAGCCCGGAGGCGAACCCTTGAAAGGCTGTGCTAAGCTCCACCCATGAAGCTGCTCCCGCCCCTCCTGGCCGCCTGCCTTCTCGCCACCGCCGCCTATAGCCAAGGCGTCGAGGTCGCGCCGCTGACCGCGCCGGACGTGTTCTCCGGCGGGTCGCGGGACACCGGCCTCGGCGCCGACCTCTGGAAGGGCTCGTCGGCCGAGTTGGCGCGGCGGGTGATGCCGGCCATCGGGACCAAACCGCTCAGCCCGGCGGCCAGGGCTCTGGCTGTGCGGCTGCTGTCGGCCGGAACCAATGCGCCGCCGGGGGCCGGCGAGGACCGGGCGCTGGCGGCGGCCCGGGGCCGGGCCCTGCTGGCCCTTGGCGAGCCCGGCGCGGCCAACGCCTCGGTCGAACGCATCCCCAACCTGACAGCCGAGCCGGCCCTGGCCGAAGTGGCCGCCGAAGCGGCCTTGATCACCGGCGCCGACGACCGCGCCTGCCGCATCGAGCAGGGGGTCACCGTCGGCCGGGGCGAGGCCTACTGGCTGCGCCTGCGCGCCTACTGCCAGGCCATCGGCGGCCAGACCGACGCCGCCCAGCTCAGCCTGACCCTGGCCAACGAGAAGGCCAGGGACCCGGTGTTCACCCGGCTGATGACCGGGCTGATGCTGGGATCCGCGCCGGGAGACTCCTCGCTGCGCAACGGCGTCGAGACGGCGCTGTCGCGGCGGCTGAAGCTGATCGTCACCGTCGGCCCGGGCTATAGTCCGCTGCTGATCCCACAGGAGCTGCTGAACAGCGATCCAATCCGGGCCGGACGCCAGATGCTGGCCGTCGGTGACATGGCCGGCGCCCGCGCATTGCGCGCCACCCTGACCCAGGACGTCATCCCCGGCGCGAAGCCGCACGACATCGACCTCTTCGACGCCGCCATCGCCGCCGCCACCGGCGAAAACCTGACCACCGTGCAGGACGCCCTGGTGCAGCGCGGCGTGGTCGGCAATCCGCTGGCCCGGACGGCGTCGCTCTATCTGGCGGCGCTCGGGGCGCCGATGGACGGCGAGGCGCGGGACGCCTTCTCCGCCTTCGCGGCCGACAAGTCGCTGGTCCCGCCGGCCCGGCTGTTCGCCCTCGACGCCGCCGCCCAAGCCGGACTGAAGGGCGAGACGGGGCTGCTGGCGGTCTGGATCGTCGGTGAGGCCGGCGCGCTGTCGCCGTCCGACCGGGCCTTCGTCATCCGAGCGTTGACCAGGGTTGGCCTAACGCAGGACGCGCGGGCCTTCGCGGTCGAAGGCATCCTGGCGCTATCGCCCAAATGACTCTTTCCACAGAGGGGGGCGGCTGGCCCGAAGCCTTCCTCGAAATGATGGCCGCCGAGCGCGGCGCGGCCCGCAACACCCTGACCGCCTACGGCAAGGACCTGGAGGACGCCGCCGGCTTCCTCGCGCGCCGGGGCAAGGGCTTCGCCGACGCGGCGGCCGGGGACATCGAGGCCTGGTTCGTCGATCTGTCGGCGCGCGGCCTGTCGGCCTCGACGGCGGCGCGGCGGCGGGCGGCGGTGCGGCAGTTCTACCGCTTCGTGCTCGGCGAAGGCTGGCGGACCGACGACCCGTCGCGCCGGGTCGAGGCCCCCAGACAGGGCCGGCCGCTGCCCAGGGTGCTGACCCGCGACGAGGTCAACCGCCTGCTGGCCGCCGCCTCGGCACGGGACGGCGGCCAGGGCCTGCGGCTGGCCTGCCTGATCGAGCTGACCTACGCCTCGGGCCTGCGGGTCTCGGAACTGGTCGCCCTGCCGCTGGCCGCCCTGGCCCGCGACCCGGCCTACCTGATCGTCAAGGGCAAGGGCGGCAAGGAGCGGCTGGCTCCGCTGAACGGCGCGGCCCGCACCGCCGTGAAAGCCTGGCTGGAGGTGCGCAAGGATTTCCTGCCCAAGGGGGTGAAGGAGAGCCCCTGGCTGTTCCCGTCGCGCGGCAAGGCCGGCCGGCTGACCCCCCGGCGGTTCTCGCAACTGCTGGAAGAGGCCGCCGTCGCCGCCGGCATCGACCCGGCCCGGGTCAGCCCCCACGTCCTGCGCCACGCCTTCGCCACCCACCTGCTGGAGGGCGGCGCCGACCTGCGCGTCGTCCAGACCCTGCTCGGCCATTCCGACATCGCCACCACCCAGATCTACACCCATGTGGCCGGCGACCGCCTGCGGGCCGTGGTCGAGAGCAAGCATCCGCTGGGCCGGAAGAGCTAAACCCCCTTGAAGCGCGGCCCGATCCGCACCCGGATCATCCAGAAGGCCAGCAGGACCAGCACCAGCAGGGCCGGTCCGAAGTCGACCAGCAACGGCGGCGGGCCGACGTCGATCCGCTTCAGCATGACCGGGATCTGCGCCCCGAACGAGCCGGTGGCGATGAACATGGCCGCGCACATGCGCCAGAGGTGCCGCGCGATCCTTGCCGTCCCCGACAGCCCGCCCTTCAGCATCACCCGCACGTCGAGGCCGGCGGCCAGCAGGGCCACGAAGCCGATGGCCAGCGCCACCGGCGGCCGCTCGCCGGGCGGCAGGTCGGCCGGTGGTCCGCCGGGCAGGGTCAGCACCGTGACCGCGCCGGCGATGGTCAGGACGGCCATGGTCAGCGGGATCAGGGCGCTGACCCGTTCGACCCAGCCGAAGGTTCCGGCCGGCCGGCGCACGGCCAGCCAGGAGCTGAGCACCAGATAGAAGGCGAAGGCCCCGGCGAAGATGTTGCCCGGCTTGGCGATGATCACACCCAGCCCCGCCGTGGTGACGGCCAGCAGCATCATGGCGGCGACATAGATCACCCCCGCCCGCCGATGCAGCCAGGCTCCTTTGGGCGAAAACAACGCCACGAAGCCGGTGACCGAGGCCAGGGTCCCGGCCAGGATGTGGATGAGCAGGACCGGCAGATGGGCGGTCATGCGGCGGCCGTCGCCGGTCGGTAGCGGCGAGCGAAACGCACCCGGATCAGCCAGAAGGCCATCAGGGCCAGCACCGCCAGGGCCGGACCGAAGATGGCCAGGGACGGCGGCGGCTCAAGGTCCATGCGCCGCGCCAAAAGGGGCGCCTGGGAGGCGAACGAGCCGATGGCGACGAACAGGGCCAGGCACATCCGCCACAGGTGGCGCGAGATCCGCGCCGCGCCGGCCAGACCACCGCGGCGCAGGGTCCACAGGTCGGTGGCCGTCGCCAGGCTGGCGATCACGGCGAAGACCAGGAAGATCACCGCGCCCTCGGGCGCGCGCTGATCGCCTTCATAGAGCCGCCCCGGAAAAACCGCGACCAGGGCGCCGACGCTCGCCGCCCCGACGGCGACGGCGGCCGCCCACCAGGGGCCCCATCGCTCGACCCTGGTCAGGGTCCCGGCCCGGGTCTTGACGATGCTCCAGGCGGTGACCACCAGATAGAGGGTGAGGGCGGCGGCGACGATGTTGACCTTCTGGACGCGGATGCTCGCCATCACCAGGGCGACGCCGGCCATCACCAGCATGGCCCAGTAGAAGAGGGTCCCCGCCTTGCGGTGCAGCCATCTGCCTTTCGGAGCCAGCAGGGAGACGGGACCGGCGACAATGGCGACCATGCCGCCGGTGACATGGACGAGGGCGGTCACTGAAAGTCCGAGCAAGGGAACCACTCTTTCCTGTTTGTCACTTGGCCTTGAGGCGATTGAAGCTCAGCCTCGCCCAGGCCACACCGAGGAGCCATGACGCCCGACGACAAAGACATGATCGCAGGTTGCAGCCCCTCGGCGAGCTACGCACCGCCCGGTTCGGCGCGGGCGACGGTGGCCGCCGGCCTGGCCCTGGGCCTGGCCGACTATGCGACCGGCCGGGGCGCCGACCGGCCGGCGCTGCTGGCCGCCGCCGGCCTGACCGAAGCAGAGCTTGTCGACCTCGACGGCCGCGTGCCGTTCGTCCGCTACATGGCCCTGATGCGGGCCGCCAAGATCGCCTGCGACGACCCGGCCCTGTCGTTGCATTTCGCCGAGGCCCTGGACCTCTCGGAACTGTCGGTGGTCGGTCTGGTCAGCCATGCGGCCGAGACCATGTACGACGCCTTCCAGCAGCTGAACCGCTATGGCCGCCTGGTCATGGAGGTCGAGGGCGTCGCCGAAGGCGAGCGCTTCACCGTGGTCATGCGCGGCGAGGAGGTCTGGCTGGTCGACCAGCGGGCCGGGGCCAACGACTTTCCCGAACTGACCGAGAGCACCTTCACCCGCTTCGTCGTCGGCCCGCGCCACATCCTGCCCCGCCAGATCGTCACCGCCGTCGAGGTCACCCATGAGCGGCCCGCCCACGCCGACGAATATGAGCGGGTCTGGGGCGTGCCGGTGACGTTCGGCGCCGCCTGGAACGGCATGCGGATGGACATGAGCCTGGCCGACCATCCGGTCGCCCTGCTGCCGCGCTACGCCTTCGGGGTGCTCACCGACCGGGCCGACGCCCTGCTGGCCAGCCTGCGCCAGACCAGCACCCTGCGTGGCCGCGTCGAGGGCCTGTTGCTGCCGGTGCTGCACACCGGCAAGGCCAGCGTCGACTACGCCGCCGGCCAGCTGGGGGTCAGCCGCCAGACCCTGTTCCGCCGCCTCAAGGCCGAGGGCGCCACCTTCGAGGCCGTGCTCGACGGCCTGCGCCACCGGCTGGCCGTCGACTACCTGTCGGCCCGCAAGGTGTCGGTCAACGAGACCGCCTACCTGGTCGGCTTTTCCGAACCGGCGGCCTTCTCCCGGGCCTTCAAGCGCTGGACGGGCCGCTCGCCGCGCGAGGTGCGATACGGCCAGCCGGCTTGACGCGCTGCACTGCACAATCCAAACCGGGGTTGGATCGAGGGAGAGCGCCATGAAGACGCCGCGGGGATATTTCAAGCCTCTGGCCATCGGCGCGCCGGCGCCGCCGCGCGAGCTGCCCGTCCGGGTCGAGCGGATGATCCACTTCGTGCCGCCGCACCTCGACAAGGTCCGCGCCAAGGTCCCGGAGATGGCGAAACAGGCCGACGTCATCCTTGGCAACCTCGAAGACGCCATCCCCGCCGACGCCAAGGACGCCGCCCGCGCCGGCTTCATCCAGATGGCCGGTGAGACCGACTTCGCCGCCCTCGGCGTCGGCCTGTGGACCCGCATCAACTGCCTCAACAGCCCCTGGCATTTCGACGACGTCACGCAGATCGTCGAGGGCGTCGGCGACCGGCTCGACGTGATGATGATCCCCAAGGTCGAAGGGCCCTGGGACATCCACTACATGGACCAATTGCTGGCCGTGCTCGAAGCCCGCCACGGCCTCAAGAAGCCGATCCTGCTGCACGCCATCCTCGAGACCGCCGAGGGGGTGAACAATGTCGAGGCGATCTGCGCCGCCAGCCCGCGCATGCACGGCATCAGCCTCGGCCCCGCCGACTTGGCCGCAAGCCGCGGCATGAAGACCACCCGGGTCGGCGGCGGCCACCCCTTCTACAAGGTGATCGAGGATCCCCGCGCCGACGGCGGCCCCCGCGTCGCCGCCCAGCAGGACATCTGGCACTACACCTTCGCCAAAATGGTCGACGCCTGCGCCGCCCACGGCATCAAGGCCTTCTACGGCCCGTTCGGGGCCATCGACGATCCCGAAGCCTGCGAACAGCAGTTCCGCAACGCCTTCCTGCTCGGCTGCGCCGGCGCCTGGTCCCTGCACCCCAGCCAGATCGACATCGCCAAGCGCGTCTTCAGTCCCGACCCGGACGAGGTGAAGTTCGCCGTCCGCATCCTCGAAGCCATGCCGGACGGCACGGGCGTGGTCATGCTCGACGGCAAGATGCAGGACGACGCCACCTGGAAACAGGCCAAGGTGATGGTCGACTGCGCCCGCCAGATCGCCGGCCGCGACCCGGCCTTCAAGGACCTCTACGGCTTCTGACCTTCGATGTAGGGCGCGGCAGCCCGTCGCAGTTGGTTAAGTCATGCGACAGGTTGTCGCATCTATTCGGGTATAATCCGGACGAAGGCGAGCGAACTGTTCCGCTTCGGCACGGAACCGGTCCCGACAAGGTAAATACCCCCAGATAGGGTATGTTTTGTGCACTGGCGCGGCTTCCCGGGCCCGACCTACGCTCCCGTCCAAATGTCTTCGGAACAGGCCGAAGACGTAGGCGACGGTGGGAGCAGACCTCCCGCCGGACCTGCATCCGGGGGACTACCATATGGCTGATATCGTCGGCGACAACGACCCGAACACCCTGCCCGGCACCTCGGGCGCCGACACTATCACCGGCCTTGGCGGCAACGACATCCTGCAGGGCCTGGACGGCGACGACATCCTCGACGGCGGCGCGGGCAATGACCGGCTGGAGGGTGGCGCGGGCAGCGACACCGCCACCTATGTCAACGCCACCGAGGCGGTGTTCGGCAATGTGTTCAACATCCAGAATCTTGCCGGGACCGAGGTCGACCAGCTGATCGGCATCGAAAACCTGATCGGCTCCAACTTCGACGACCAGCTGAGCGGCGACCAGTTCGCCAACCGCATCGACGGCGGCGGCGGCAACGACGTGCTGTTCGGCAACAACGGCGACGACATCCTGCATGGCGGGGCGTTGGAAGATATCCTCCGTGGGCGGAACGACAACGACCTGCTCTACGGCGACGACGGCAACGACATGCTGCAGGGCGGCGAGGGCAACGACCTGATGGACGGCGGCGACGGCATCGACCGCGCCAACTTCTTCCTCAGCCTGGGCACGGACATCCAGGTCGGCGCCACCGTCGACCTGTCGGTCCAGGGCGTGGCCCAGGACACCGGCCACGGCATGGACACCCTGGTCAGCATCGAGCACGTCTCGGGCACCCTGCTGTCCGACACCTTGACCGGCAACTCGGGCTCCAACTGGATCTGGGGCCAGGGCGGCGGCGACACCCTGAACGGGGCCGGCGGGGACGACCTCATCGAAACCGGCTCGGTCGGCGACAACAACCTGAACGGCGGCGACGGCGTCGATACCGCCAGCTTCTTCAGCAACAACGACTTCACCAGCGGCGTGGCCATCAGTCTGTTGCTGCAGGGCGAATCCCAGGCCGTGGCCGGCGGCGGCAGCGTCACCCTGACCGGCATCGAGAACCTGTCGGGCTCGACCTTCAACGACGCGCTGACCGGCGACGCCGGCGCCAACCTGCTGTCCGGCGCCGAGGGCGACGACGTCCTGGTCGGCGGCGGCGGCGCCGACGTGCTCGACGGCGATGGCCTGACCCGCATGCAAAGCCAGATCGGCGCCTCGGGCCCGATCGTCCACGAGACCGATCTCGGGGCCAATCCGGCCAATGGCGCCGTCGATGGCGACGATACGCTCGAAGGCGGCGACGGCGACGACACCCTGAACGGCGGCGGCGGCGACGACATCCTGCTCGGCGGGGCCGGCAGCGACATCATCGACGGCGGCGACGGCGTCGACACCGTCAGCTTCGCCGACTCCGCCCACGCCATGTACGGCGACCTCGGGCTCGAATACGCCGGCGACATCGACGGCGTGCTCGGCGAGAACGACTTCGTCACCGGCGTCGAGAACCTCGTGGGCTCGAACTTCGACGACGCCCTGCGCGGCGACGGCGGCGCCAACCACCTCTCCGGCGGCGACGGCAGCGACCAGATCCTGGCCCAGGGCGGCGAGGATCTCGTTGACGGCGGCGATGACGACGACTTCCTGCGCGGCGGCGACGGCAATGACCAGGTCAATGGCGGGGCCGGCAACGACTACGTCCATGGCGGCGAGGGCGACGACCTCATCGACGGCGGCGACGGCTTCGACCGCGTGGCCTTCTCGCTGCAGGCCACCGACGTCCAGATCGGCGCCACCATCGACCTCAACTTCCAGGGCGTGGCCCAGGATACCGGCCATGGGCTCGACACCCTGACCGGCATCGAGCACGCCTCGGGCACCATCTACAACGACACCATCGACGGCGACGCCGAGGGCAACTGGCTGTGGGGCCAGGACGGCGACGACGTGCTGCTCGGCAACGGCGGCGACGACATGCTGGAGGTCGGCACCGGCAACCACACCGTCGAGGGCGGCGCCGACATCGACGTCCTGAAGTTCAACCTGATGGGCGAGACCCCGACCAACGTCACCTTCTCCCTGGCCCTGCAGGGCGAGGAACAGGCGTTCGGCGGCGGCACGGTCATCGCCACCGGCTTCGAGAACCTGTCGGGCGGCAATGGCGACGACTTCCTGACCGGCGACACCGAGGGCAACATCATCGCCGGCGGCTCCGGCGGCGACACCCTGGAAGGCGGCGACGGCGACGACCTGCTGCTCGGCGACGGCCTCTATGGCATCAGCGGCATCGGCTACAGCGGCGAGATCGGCTACGAGGAAGACAACGCCGCGGCCGAGGAAGACCCGACCCTGAGCGGCGACGACCTGATGTACGGCGGCGATGGCGCCGACCGCATCGTCGCCGGCGGCGGCACCGACGAACTGCACGGCGACGACGGCAACGACGTCCTCGAAGCCGGAGCCGGCGACGACATCATCGACGGCGGCGCCGACTTCGACATCGCCGTCTTCACCGGCGCCCTGGCCGACTACGTCACCTTCCTGCAGGACGGCCAGCTCTACATCACCGACCTGCGCGGGGGCTCGCCGGACGGCACCGACCACCTGATCGACATCGAACTGGCCATCTTCAGCGACGGCAGCCGCGACGCCGACGAACTGGCCCAGACGGCGCCGGGGACGGTCTCCGACCTGCTGCAGACCACCGTCGGCATCGCCTCCTCGATCGACGCCTCCCTGCTCTTGCTCAACGACACCTTCGCCGAGGGCGACGACAGCCCCGTGGTCACCGGCGTCTCCGGGGCCGACGGCGTCACCGTCAGCCTGGTTGGCGGCAAGCTGGTCATCGTCGCCGCCAGCATCTCGGGCGGCTCGTTCAACTACAGCGTCCAGGGCGCGTTCGGGACCTCGCAGGGCCACGTCAACGTGCTGCCGGTGGCGACCAACGGCTCGGTCAACGTCGTCGCGCCGTCGGTCTCGGCCTCGGTCGTCTCCGTCGACTTCCAGGGCCAGGGCGGCAACGACACCCTGACCGGCACCGACAACCCCGACCACCTGGTCGGCGGGCTGGGCAACGACATCCTGATCGGCGGGGCCGGCGGCGATGTCATGGAAGGCGGCGCGAACAACGACACCTATGAGGTGGACAGCGCCGGCGACGTCGTCGTCGAACTGACCGGCGAGGGCGACGACACGGTCAACAGCGCCATCGACTACACGCTGGGCGCCAACCTCGAGCGCCTGACCCTGATCGGCACGGCGATCAGCGCCACCGGCAACAGCGCCAACAACACCCTGACCGGCAACGACCAGAACAACGTCCTCGACGGCGGCCTCGGCGCCGACGTCATGAAGGGCGGGCTCGGCAACGACACCTTCCGGGTCGACGACGTGGGCGACACCGTCTCCGACACCGGCGGCGTCGATACGGTGGTCACCACCCTCAACAGCTACACCCTGACCACCACCACGGTGGAGAACCTGACCTTCGCCGGGACCGGCAATTTCACCGGCACGGGCACCTCGCTGGCCAACGTCATCACCGGCGGGGCGGGCGACGACCACATCGACGGCCTGGCCGGGGCCGACACCATGATCGGCGAGGCCGGCAACGACACCTATGTCGTGGCGCAAACCACCGACATCGTCACCGAACTGAATGGCGAGGGGACCGACACGGTCGAGACCAGCGTCAGCTACATCCTGTCGGCCTGGATCGAGAACCTGGTCGCCACCGGCGTCAGCAACGTCAACCTGACCGGCAACGCCCAGGACAACACCCTGACCGGCAACGGCGGGGCCAACATCCTGGCCGGCGGCGGCGGGCTCGACACCCTGGCCGGCGGCGCGGGCGCCGACACCTACACCGTCACCGTCGGCACGGAGATCATCGTCGAAGCCGCCGGCGGCGGCGCCGACATCGTCAACGCTTCGGTCAGCTACACCCTGGCGCTCGGCCAGGAGATCGAACGGCTGAACCTCGTCGGCTCGGCGGTCAGCGGCACGGGCAACGCGATGGCCAACACCATCGTCGGCAACGCCCTCGACAACGTCCTCGACGGCGGGGCCGGGGCCGACGCGCTGCAGGGCGGGCTGGGGGCCGACACCTACCATGTCGACAATGCCCTCGACGTCATCACCGAGTCCGGCGTCGGCGTCGACCTGGTGATCGTCGCCGGCATCTCGGCCTACACCCTGGCGGGGATGGTCGAGAACATGACCTTCTCCGGCGCCACCAACTTCACCGCCAACGGCAACACGCTCGGCAACGCCCTGACCGGCGGCGTGGGCAACGACGTGCTGAACGGGCTCGACGGCGACGACGTGCTCAACGGCGGCGGCGGCGAGGACTCGCTGAAGGGCGGGGCCGGCAACGACACCTACTATGTCGACAGCGCCGGCGACACGATCAGCGACGTCGGCGGCGGCATCGACACCATCGTGACCAACCTCAACAGCTACACCGTCCTCTCCAGCGTCTTCGAAAACCTGACCTTCAACGGCACGGGCGACTTTGCGGGCACGGGCACCTCGCTGGCCAACGTCGTCACCGGCGGGGCGGGCGCCGACACCCTCAGCGGCCTGGCCGGCGACGACACCCTGAACGGCGGCCTCGGCGACGACAGTCTGTTCGGCGGCCAGGGCAACGACACGCTCAAGGGCGGCGACGGGGCCGACACCCTGACCGGCGAGGCGGGCAACGACAGCTACCATGTCACCGACGCCGGCGACGTGGTGGTCGAGGCCCTGAACGGCGGCGCCGACAGCGTCATCAGCCTGTTGAACAGCTACACCCTGACCGACAACGTCGAGAACCTGACCTTCACCTTCGCCGGCGCCGTGACCGGCGTCGGCAACGGCCTGGCCAACAGCATCACCGGCGGGACCGGCGACGACCTGCTCGAAGGCCGCGTCGGCGACGACAAGCTGTTCGGGGGCCTCGGCGCCGACAACCTGCTCGGCAACGAGGGCAACGACACCCTCGATGGCCAGGGCGGGGCCGACTACATGGCCGGCGCCATCGGCAACGACATCTACGTCGTCGACAACGCCTCCGACGTGGTCTTCGAACTGGTGGGCGAGGGGACGACCGACACGGTCAAGACCGCGCTGGCCAGCCTGACCCTCGCCGACAATGTCGAGATCATGCTCTACACCGGCGCGGGCGGCTTCACCGGCACGGGCAACGCCTCGGCCAACACCATCAACGGCGGCGTGAACGGCGACACCCTCTACGGTCTGGTCGGCGGCGACACCCTGCGCGGCGGCGGCGGCGGCGACACCCTCGACGGCGGCCTCGACAACGACAAGCTCTACGGCGAGGCCGGCGACGACGTCCTGCTGGGCGGCGACGGCAACGACTACCTGTACGGCGGGGCCGGGGCCGACAGCCTGACCGGCAACGCCGGCAAGGACGCCTTCATCATCGCGGCGACCGGCGACAGCGGCGTCGGCGCGGGCTTCCGCGATGTCATCACCGACCTGGACGGCCTCGATGTCATCGACCTGCGGACCATCGACGCCGACACCGGCGTCGCCGCCGACCAGGCCTTCAGCTTCATCGGCACGGGCGCCTTCACCAGCGTCGCCGGCGAGCTGCGCTATGAGTTCGACGGCGCCGACACCCATGTGTTCGGCGACGTCGACGGCGACGGCAATGCCGACTTCGAGGTGCTGATCAACGGCTCACACACCCTGACGGCGGCCCGCTTCCTGCTCTAGCCGCCGTCATCGATCCATGACCTGGGCCGGTCGCCAAGGCGGTCGGCCCTTTTCTTTGCGGAAATAGCATCTGGCGGAACATTGTTTGATCCCTATATGTTCTCACGATGTCGGGCGGAGCGTTGAGCCGTCTTGCGCGTTGGGAGAGGCGGGATGGCATTCGACACCGACGATCGCGAGACGCTGGCCTTGTCGCTGGCGCGGGTGCGCCAGCGGACGCTGGACCTCGCCGCGCCGCTGTCGGCCGAAGACATGCAGCCCCAGGCCATGCCCGACGCCAGCCCGACCAAATGGCATCTGGCCCACACCACCTGGTTCTTCGACGAGTTCATCCTGCGTCCCCACGGCTATGCGCCCGAAGCGCCGGACAACGCCCGCTTCCTGTTCAACAGCTATTACGAGGCCGTCGGCGAGCGTCATCCGCGCCCCGATCGCGGCCTGGTCACCCGGCCCGGCGTGCAGGCGGTCATCGACTGGCGGCTGCGCGTCGATGAGGCCCTGGCGACCCTGTTCGCCACCGCGCCCTCGACCTTGGTCGACGAGTTGGCGCCGCTGCTGGAGCTCGGCCTGAACCATGAGGAGCAGCATCAGGAACTCCTCCTGATGGACATCCTCAGCCTGTTCGCCCTGCACCCCGGCGCCCCGGCCTACCGCAGCGACCTCAAGGCCGCCGCCGGCCCGGCGCGGGGGCCGCTCGGCTGGATCCCCCACGACGGCGGCCTGGTCGAGATCGGGGCCGGGGAGGCGGGTTTCGCCTTCGACTGCGAGCGACCGCGCCAGAAGGTCTGGCTCGAACCCTTCTCGCTGGGCGACCGGCTGGTGACCTGCGGCGACTGGCTCGGTTTCATCGAGGACGGCGGTTACGACACCCCGGCCCACTGGCTGTCGGACGGCTGGGACCGGGCCCGGGCCGAGGGCTGGCGCAGCCCCGCCTACTGGGAGCACGACGACGGGATCTGGACCCGACGCACCCTGGCCGGCCGCGAGGCCGTCGATCCGGGCGCCCCGGTCTGCCACGTCAGCTTCTACGAGGCCGACGCCTACGCCCGCTGGGCCGGCGCCCGCCTGCCGACCGAAGGGGAGTGGGAAGCGGTCGCGGAGGCCCGCCCCATCGCCGGCAACTTCCTGGGCAGCGACATCCTGCGCACGGCGGCCTCGGCCGGCGACCAGCTCTACGGCGACGTCTGGGAATGGACGGCCAGCGCCTACAGCCCCTATCGCGGCTTCGCGCCCGCCGCCGGGGCGGTCGGCGAATACAACGGCAAGTTCATGTCCGGCCGCCAGGTGTTGCGCGGCGGGGCCTGCGTCACGCCGGCGGCCCATATGCGGGCCAGCTACCGCAACTTCTTCGAACCGCATCAGCGCTGGATGTTCTCCGGGCTGCGACTGGCAGCAGCATGACAGCCGCAAGTGGATACCGGTTGCGGCGGCCGTCATGCTGCAACTCAAAAGATATCAGCCTGCCGAAGGCAGGCTTGAGGGACTGCACATGAACCAGCTCACTCGCCTGCATCCCGACCTCGAACGGGCGCTGTTCGCCGAGGACATGATCGCCGGCCTTTCGAAGAGCCCCAAGGCGACGCCGCCCAAATGGTTCTACGACGCCGCCGGCTCGGCCCTGTTCGGCGAGATCACCCGGCTGCCCGAATACTATCCGACCCGCACCGAGATGGCTCTGCTGGCCGCCCGGGGCGGCGACATCGCGGCGGCGGTCGGCCCCGGCCGCACGGTGGTCGAATACGGCTCCGGCTCGGCCGCCAAGGCCATCGCCCTGCTGGGGGCCCTGGAAGCGCCGGCCGGCTATCTCTGCGTCGAGATCGACCCCGGCGCCGCCCGCGCCACCGCCCATGAAGTCGAACTCGCCTTCCCCGATCTGCCCGTGCGCGGCGTGGCCGGCGACTTCACCCATCTGCAGGGCGAGGTGGCCTCCGGTACAAGGCCGCGCCTGGGCTTCTTCCCCGGCTCGACCATCGGCAACTTCCCGCCGGAGGAGGCCGGACCCCTGCTCGCCGCCATGCGCGAACACCTCGGCCCCGGCGGCCAGCTGTTGCTCGGCGCCGACCTGATCAAGGACGACGCGGTGCTGGAGGCGGCCTATGACGACGCCGCCGGCGTCACCGCCCGCTTCAATCTGAACCTGCTGGAACGGGCCAACCGCGAGCTCGGCGCCGACTTCGACCTCGCCGGCTTCGACCACCGGGCCATCTGGAACGTTGCAGCGGCGCGCATCGAAATGCATCTGGTTGCGCGCCATGCCCAGACGGTAACCATCGACGGCCATCGCTTCGACTTCGCCGCCGGCGAAACCATCCATACCGAGAGCAGCTACAAGTTCGACGAAAGCCGTTTGAAGTCCTTGGCTTACGCCGGCGGCTGGTCGATCGACCAGGTCTGGACCGCCCCGGAACAGCCCTTCGCCCTGGCCCTGTTGACCGCCGACTTGCGTTAACCGAGCGCCGATCACGTTTCACTGAACGCGGGTTTTCAAAACCGATAGCCTCAAAATAGGGTGCCGCGCGCCGTTCCCCCCAGGCGCGAGTGGAGCACTCCAAAATGGCGACCATCATCGGCACTTCCGGCGACGACAGCATCGGCGGCACCCCCACGGACGACACCATCAGCGGCCTCGAAGGCAACGACAGCCTGATCGGACAAGGCGGCGACGACATCCTCGACGGCGGCGACGGCGACGACCTGCTGCGCGGCCGCGACGGCAACGACACCAGCTATGGCGGCGCCGGCAACGACTACCTGCAGGGCGGCGAGGGCGACGATGTGATGGACGGCGGCGACGGCTTCGACCGCGCCGCCTTCCTGCTGCTGGCGACCGACCCGCAGGTCGGCGCCACGGTTGACCTGACCCTCCAGGGCGTGGCCCAGAACACCGGCCACGGCCTCGACACCCTGATCGGCATCGAGCACGTCTCGGGCACGATCTACAGCGACACCCTCACCGGCGACAACGGCGCCAACTGGCTGTGGGGCAGCGTCGCCGGTCCGGGCGGGACCTCGGGTGACGACATCCTGTCCGGCGGCCGCGGCGACGACCTGCTGGAGGTCAGCGGCGGCAACCACACCCTGAGCGGCGGCCAGGACATCGACACCGTCAGCTTCTTCAGCAACGGCGACATCGGCGCCGCCGGGTTCGAGGGCGTCATCGTCAGCCTGGCCCTGCAGGGCGCGGCCCAGGACACCGGCCACGGCCTGATGACCCTGACCGGCGTCGAGAACCTGTCCGGCTCCATCGTCAATGACGTGCTGATCGGCGACGCCGGGAACAACATCCTGGCCGGCCGCGACGGCCATGACTTCCTGAGCGGCGGCGACGGCGACGACCTGCTGCTCGGCGACGGCCAGTTCGCCATCGCCTTTCCGGTCATCGGGACCTCCGGGCCGATCACCCGGACCGACGACGGCGGCTACGCCGGGGACGACATCCTGAACGGCGGCAACGGCGACAATATCCTCAACGGCGGGGCCGGCATCGACACGGTCGACTATACCGACGCCCTCGGCTCGGTGACCGTGGTCCTGGCCTCCGGCTTCGGCCAGCGGAACGACGCGACCGACACCACGGTGGTCGGCAGCGACACCCTGATCGGCATCGAATACGCCACCGGCGGCGGCTTCGCCGACCTCCTGCTCGGCGACGGCGGGTCCAACCGGCTCGACGGCGGCAACGGCGACGACAACCTGCGCGGCGCGGGCGGCGACGACTTCCTGATCGGCGGCGCCGGTGACGATCTGCTGCGCGGCGGCCAGGGCGTCGACAGCTTCGACGGCGGCGACGGTCTCGACCGCATCAGCCTGTTCGAGGCCGGCGCCACGTCCGGGGCCTATGTCGACCTCGAGACCCAGCAGGTGCTCAACGACGGCTTCGGCAACGCCGAGACTCTGACCTCCATCGAAGGCGTCGGTCTCGGCACCCTGCTGGCCGACACCTTCCTCGGCAGCAGCGGCGTCAACTTCATCTACGCCGGCACGGGCGACACGGTCGATGCGCGCGGCGGCGACGACGACATCCTGCTGGCCGGGGCCACGGCCAGCCTCGACGGCGGCGCCGGCGTCGACAGCCTCGAATTCTCCACCTTCCGCTTCACCGACCCGGACGCCAACGGCGTCCCGGACCAGGAGGACGCCACGGCCGGCGTCTTCGTCAGCCTGGTGGCCCACCGCATCTTCGACGACGGCTTCGGCGACAGCGGCCTGATCTTCAACGTCGAGAACGTCACCGGCACGGAGTTCGACGACATCCTGTTCGGCGACGCCCAGAACAACGTCCTCATCGGTCTCGGCGGCTTCGACCAGATCCGCGCGGGCGGCGGCAACGACACCCTCGACGGCGGCGACGGCGACGACCTGCTGCGCACCGGCAGCGGGACCGATACCTTCCTCGGCGGCGACGGCTTCGACCGGGTCAGCTTCTACAACCTCGACGCCACCCAAGGCGTCGTCGCCGACCTTTCCACCCAGACCATCGCCAACGATGGCTTCGGCCATGCCGAAACCATGAGCTCGATCGAGGGCCTCGGCTCCCACACCCGCTTCGCCGACCACTTCACCGGCAGCGACGAGCGCAACCTGTTCCTGATCGGCGGCGGCGACACCCTCTATGCCCTGGGCGGCGACGACGACATCCAGGTCGACGACGCCCCGGTCCGCATCGACGGCGGCGACGGGATCGACACCCTGACCCAGTTCACCCTGACCCGCCTGCGCGACACCAACGGCGACGGCATCGCCGAGGTCGAGAACGCGCCGATGGGCGTCGCCGTGAACCTGCAGAGCGGCCGCATCCTCAACGACGGCTTCTCGGGGATGGGCCGGATCTACAACATCGAGAACCTCGGCGGCTCCGCTCTCGACGACGCCCTGACCGGCTCGGCCGGCGACAACCTGCTCTGGGGCTTCGAGGGCAATGACCTGATCGCGGCGGGCGGCGGCAATGACACCGTCGATGCCGGCGACGGCGACGACATCGTCACCGGCGTCGGCGGCGACGACATCCTGACCGGCGGCCTCGGGGCCGACAGCCTCGACGGCGGGGCCGGGCTCGACACCCTGGACGGCGGCGACGGCGACGACCTGCTCTACGGCCAGGGCGGCGCCGACACGATCAGCGGCGGGGCCGGGGCCGACCAGGCCTGGGGCGGCGCGGCGGCCGACGTGCTGAATGGCGGCGACGGCGCCGACATCCTCTACGGCGAGGAAGGCGCCGACACCGTCAACGGCGACGCCGGCGACGACACCTTGGTCGGCGCGGCCGGCAACGACACCCTGTTCGCCGGCGACGGCGTCGATCTGCTGAACGGCGGGGCCGGCAAGGACTTCCTGGCCGGCGGGACCGGAGCCGACCGCTTCGTCTTCACCGACCTGGCCGACAGCACCAACGCCGCCGGCGGCCGCGACACCATCACCGACCTGCTGGCCGAGGACATCATCGACCTCTCGGCGATTGACGCCAACGCCAACGTTGGCGGCAACCAGGCCTTCGTGAAGGTGGCCGCCTTCACCGGCGTGGCCGGCCAGATGACGCTCAGCCTGTCGGGGGCCAGCACCCTGTTGAAGGTCGACGTCAACGGCGACAGCGCCGCCGACATGACCATCACCCTGACCGGCAACCACGTCAGCCATGTCAACTTCGTCTACTGACGGCGGGGGAGGCGGTCTCTCGGATCGCCTCCCGACCCCGTGACGCTCAGAATCGCGGCATATGGGTTCCATCGGCGGCGGACTGCGACTAGGTTCGCCACCTTTCCGAGCGGGCTGCGTTAGGCGAACTATGGTCCATCACTATCTCGACTTCGAACGGCCGATCGCCGAACTGGAAGGCAAGATCGAGGAGCTTTCCAAGCTCTCCGACGCGGCCGGCGCCAGTTCCTTCGAGACCGAGGTCGACTCCCTGCGCGGCCGCCTCGACGACCTGCGCCGCGAGGCCTACTCCAAGCTCGATCCCTGGCAGAAGACCCAGGTCGCCCGCCATCCCCAGCGGCCCCACTTCGTCGACTTCCTCAGCGGCCTGATCGAGGAGTTCGTCGAACTGCGCGGCGACCGCAAGTTCGCCGACGACCAGGCCATCCTCGGCGGCCTCGGTCGCTTCCGCGGCGTCCCCGTGCTGGTCATCGGCCAGGAGAAGGGCCACGACACCACCACCCGGCTGAAGCACAATTTCGGCATGGCCCGGCCCGAGGGCTACCGCAAGGCCGTGCGCCTGATGGACATGGCCGAGCAGTTCAACCTGCCTGTGCTCAGCTTCGTCGACACCGCCGGCGCCTATCCGGGCCTGGGCGCCGAGGAACGCGGCCAGGCCGAGGCCATCGCCCGCGGCACCGAGCGCTGCCTGACCCTGAAGACACCAATGATCGCCACAGTGACGGGCGAGGGCATGAGCGGCGGGGCCATCGGCATCGCCGCAGCCAACCGCGTGCTGATCATGGAGCACGGCATCTATTCGGTGATCAGCCCCGAGGGCGCCGCCTCCATCCTCTGGCGCGACGGGGCCCGGGCCCGGGACGCCGCCACCCAGATGCACATCACCGCCCAGGACCTGATCAAGACCGGCGTGGTCGACCGCATCATCGACGAACCGCCCGGCGGCGCCCATAGCGACCCGGCCGAGGCCATCCGCCTGGTCGGCGACGTCATCGACGACGAGTTGAAGCTGCTCCTCAACCTGAGCCCCGAGCAGCTGCTGGCCCAGCGGGCCGAGCGCTACTACGCCATCGGCCGCGCGGCGCCGGCCGAGGCTTAGGCCCCCCTTTCGGGGTCGCGTTGCAGGGCTGACCGGGCCATGATCCCCTTCTCTTCAGGGGGATCGTCCATGCGCCTGATCGTTGCTCTCGCCGCCAGCGCCGCGCTCGCCGCCGTCGCGGCGCCCGCCGCCGCCGCCCAGTTCAAGGAATGCAAGGCGTTCCGCAGCGGCGACGGCTGGGCGGTCAAGTACGTGGCCTACACCGGCCCCGACGGAAAGGTGGCCGACACCGTCTCCACCACCACCTACCAGATCGTCGTGCCCGAGACGAAGGGCGGTGAGTACGGCGTCAACTACGGCCAGGACATGCTGGGCAAGCAGGCCAAGGGCGTGGTCATCCTCGAATACGGCAAGCGGCCCACCGCCGAAGCGCTCGGCAAGGTCGCCCTGTTCGCGCCGGCCTATTTCAGCGCCCAGCAGTCGATGCTGGCCGGCCTGGAGGGCAAGGCCGTGCCGGTCCTGCAGCATCGGCTGGTGCTCAAGGCCGCGGCCGCGCGGACGCCGCTCTGGTCGACGGACGCCAGGGTGGTCCGCACGCCCAGGGCCATGGACGCCCTGCAGTTCGAGAACGCCGCGGCGGTCCTCGGCGCCTCCGACGTCGAAGCGCTCGGCGCCGGCGGCCTGACCGACGCCCGCAAGGCGGCCGGCGTCATCACCCAGCTGGCCAAGGGCGGCCGGGTGGAGGTCCAGATCATGGAAGAGGGAAAGCCGGTCGTCGTCGGCGGCTTCGACATCACCCCCCTCCTCGCCAAGGCAGCCACCGACGGCGCCGCGGCCGCCAAGGCCGAGGCCGAGGCCGACCTCAGGGCGTCGAAGGGGCAGTGTGTCGCCGGCTGAACCACCTACTGTTCACCCCCGAACCGGTTCGTTCGGCTGGCTGTCGCGGCTGACCGGCCGATAAGCGGACGGCGGACTCCAGAAGCGCCCAGATACTGTTGGTGTGCCAATGACAATTCGTCGCACCAAGGGCGAGTCTGGCAAGCAAACACGCAAGACCAGGCGTTTTTGTACACTCAGGTTGGGTGAGCTTGTTCGTCGAGTTAACCCTTCGCTCACCCGCTTTGGGCAGTTTGTACCCGTGGGTAGCGAGGGTCATGACAGCTCCAGAACGCGCATCGGCCTCCGCGGGAGGTGAGACCGGCCTGGCGATGGGCACGATCTTCAATCTGTCGCGCGCCGTTGTCATGGTCGTAGACGACAACGCCTTCTCGCTGCGCCTCACCACCCAGACCCTGCTCGGCTTCGGCATCAAGACCCGTCACCTCTGCGCCGACGCCCAATCGGCGGTCGACATCCTGAAGACGGGCCCGGTCGACCTGCTGATCGTCGACTGCGACATGCCGGGACCCGACGGCTACGACCTGGTCTCCTGGCTGCGACGTTCCAACCTCGACCCCAACGCCTTCACCCCGACCCTGATGATCTCCGGCCACACCCGCGCCTCGCAGGTCGCCAAGGCCCGCGACTGCGGCGCCAACTTCATCGTCACCCGGCCGATCACCCCGGCCATCCTGCTGGAGCGCATCCTGTGGATGGCCCGCGACCCGCGCCCCTTCATCCAGGCCGGCGAGTATGTCGGCCCCGACCGCCGTTTCAACGAGCCTGACCTGCCGCCGGGCCAGGTCGAACGCCGGGCCGACCGTCTTCGTGGGAAATCAATCTTTGGCGACGAGGATGAGGGTTCCAAGGAGGGCGAATCGTGAGCGCCGTCACCATCATTCGCCGCGTCTCCAACCTCTCGAAGATGGTTGGCGAAAGCGGCGGCAAGACCGTCCTGGCCGCCCTGCGCGGAGCCGAGGCCGAAACCGCCGGCCTGCGCGAAGAGGGCCGGGCCATCCTGATGGAGGCCATCGCCGTGCTCGAGGCCGCCCTGGCCCAACCGCGCGGCGAGACCTGGCTGGAGGACATCTACTCGACCTCGTCCGTCATCATCGACGTCTGCCCGCCCGACCTGCCCGCGCTCGGCAAGGCGGCCTGGAGCCTGTGCGACCTGTCGGACCGGCAGCGCAAGACGGGGCGCATCGAGGTCCCGCCGATCGCCGTCCACGTCAACGCCATCCGCACGCTGAGCAGCGATCTGGACCCGCAGCTGGCCGCGCCGCTGCTCATGGGCCTGGAAGCGCTGCTGGCCCGCGAAGTCGCCAAGGGCGGCTGACGGAGCGGCTGAAATCCCGCTTGCCTGACGCGGGGTGATATTCCGATAAGGTCGTTCCCAACAATTGTTTGGGAGACGCACCATGGCCATTCGCACCCGCTTCACCGAGATGTTCGGCGTCGAGCATCCGATCGCCCAGGGCGGCATGCAGTGGGTCGGCAAGGCCGAACTGGTCGCCGCCGTGGCCAACGCCGGGGCCCTGGGCTTCATCACCGCCCTGACCCAGCCGACGCCGGAAGACCTGGCCAAGGAAATCCAGCGCACCAAGGACCTGACCGACAAGCCGTTCGGCGTGAACCTGACCATCCTGCCGGCCATCAAGCCGCCGCCCTACGCCGAATACCGCGCCGCCATCATCGAGAGCGGCATCACCATGGTCGAGACCGCCGGCTACAAGCCGCAGGAACATGTCGACCACTTCAAGCAGCACGGCATCAAGATCATCCACAAATGTACGGCCGTCCGCCACGCCCTGTCGGCCGAGCGGATGGGCGTCGACGCCATCTCCATCGACGGCTTCGAATGCGCCGGTCACCCCGGTGAGGACGACATCCCCGGCCTGATCCTGATCCCGGCGGCCGCCAACAAGGTGAAGATCCCGATGCTGGCCTCGGGCGGCTTCGGCGACGCGCGCGGCCTGGTCGCGGCCCTGGCGCTGGGCGCCGACGGCATCAACATGGGCACCCGCTTCTGCGTGACGAAAGAGGCCCCGATCCCGGAGAGCTTCAAGGTCCAGATGGTCGCCAACGACGAGCGCCAGACCGACCTGATCTTCCGCACCCTGCACAACACCGCCCGGGTCATGCGCAACCAGGTCAGCCAGGAAGTGGTCCAGATCGAACGGGCCGGCGGCGCCAAGTTCGAGGACGTCATGCACCTGGTGGCCGGCACCCGCGGCCGCGACGCCCTCGCCAACGGCGACACCGACGGCGGCATCTGGTCGGCCGGCATGGTCCAGGGGATCATCGACGACATCCCCAGCTGCAAGGACCTCATCGACCGCATCATCAGCGAAGCCGAGGAGTTGATCCGCGGTCGCCTGGACAGCATGGTCTCCAGCCCGGCGCGGGTGGCGGCGGAGTAGGGGTCAGGCCGCGACCGTCTTCCGGCGCCCGAACAGGTCGTTCCACAGGTAGCGGGCGGCGTCGGCCGCATCGCTCAGCCGTTCGCCGATGGTCGCCAGCACCGGCCGCGTCTGCGGCAGGCAGGCTTCCAGCTCGGCGATCAGGTCCTCGGCCGGGCCGTCGTTGAGGAAGTGGTTGCCGCCCGGCACGCGGCGGAACCGCATCGGCCGAACCGTGCGCACCTCCTTGACCAGGTTCTCGGCCGTCTCGATCGGCGCGAAGTCGTCGAGGTCGCCGTGGACCAGGTGGATGGGGACACCGATCCGCTCCAGCGCCTGACGCATGTGGATCAGCTGGCCGGGCTGGCCGGCCACCTCCAGCACCGCGTTGCGCAGGTCGCGCGGCACGGGCAGGAAGCGCAGCAGAAACTGGCCGACCTTGACCAGCATGCGGGCGGTCGGGCCGGGATCGCCGAGGTAACCGGACAGCAGCACCACGCCGGCCAGGCCCTTGGGCCGGCGGGCGGCCATCAGGCTGGTGATGGCGGCGCCGTAGGACTGGCCGACCAGCAGCAATTTCTGGCCCGGTGCGACGTTCAGCAGCGGCATCAGGGCCTCGGCCTGGACGCGAATGTCGCCGACGTATTCCACCGGCTCGCTGCCGGCGTAGCCGGGCCGGTCGACGACGATCATCTCGCGGTCCTTCGGCAGGGCGGCCAGCACCGGCGCCCAGTATTCGGCCCAGCTGGGCGCGCCGGTGACGACGACGATCTTCCAGGGCGCGGGCTTGTCGCGGGGGGTGGTCAGGGCCGACAGGGTCCAGCCGTGGTCGCCGCCGCAGGGCAGGGAGACGCGCTTGACCACGCTCTCCTCATAGAGCTCGGCCGTCGGCACATGCTCGAAGCGGCCGTTGGCGGCGCTCTCGATGCAGGCCCAGCCCAGTTCCAGCACCCCCTTGGGGCGTTTACGCGCCACGATCCATCTCCTGTTCAGCCCGCCCGGCGATCCAATCAACGCCGTCGGGCCCTTACGGTTCTCCACAATGACGCCAAGGTCACTGATCTTTTCCGTAATGTGGCAGATGGGTCCTGAACCGGGCCTGACCAGGAGGTTCAGATCAGCCGTGGCCGACGGGGGGCGATGGCGGCCGCCGCCTTTGCATGTAGGCGAGCGTGCCCAGCAGGAGGGGAATCAGAACGGCGTAGCCGATGATGTTCAAGGCGATGGAATAGGTCAGGCTGATGACCCGGTGTTGGGCCCAGAACGCCAGGTGGATGATCACCGCCAGGCCTTGCAGGCCTGACATCCAGAGCGGCCACCAGCGGTCGGCCCGCAAGGCGAGCGCGACGAACACCAGCAGGACGAAGACGTCCAGGATCATCACCGCGAACTGGACATCGATCCATCGCCGGTCCGGGATCAGGTAGGTCACCTGGCAGGCGACAAACAGAAACGCGCCGCACAGTCGCTCCGGCGGCCCGCCCTTCAGGACGGCGAGACCGGTCACCGCGGCGGTAATCGAAAACGAAATGATCAGCCAGAGTGGGAAGTGCACTGGAATTGGACCCCGCTGCGACGCAGGGCCCAATTCTGGCGCCATCCTGGCTTGTTGTCAGGCGGCTTTCACCTCGTGCAGGTGCACGCCGGTGGGCTTGGGATCGGTCTCCGGCTTGTCGTTCTCGGGGCCGACGGAATAGTGCCGCAGTCCCAGTTGTTCCCGGGTCACCGACAAGGCCTTGTGCGTGGCGATGATGGTGCGGCGGGCCTGGGTCAGGTGGCTCAGGGTTTCCGTGGCGCTTTCCATGGCGTCCTGGCCGAACATGATGGACAGGTTGGCGCCTTTTCGGACGCTCGGCATGGTCACCGCCAGGCCGGCCACGGCCGCAAGGGCCAGGTCGAGCGCCTCTTCGGCTTCGAACAGTTGCTTGGCCACGGCCTCGGCGGCGGCGCGTCGTTGTTGCAGCATAGTCCCTCCTCGCCCCGGTCGGGGCCCTTGCTGGTGAAATCCGGGCGATCTGCCCGGACCAGCATCAGGTCAGGGGCGGATCAGTTGTTGCAGGGCCATCAGGCCCGAGAGGACCATCCCGAAGGCGAGGGCGGTGGTGATCATGATGGCCACGATCACGCCCAGCCGCTGGGCGGTCCCTAGAGTATTGAGCTGTCCTCCGGCTCCGGCGGCGCGAAGTCGCCATCCATCACCGCGAAGGCCGCGCAGAGGATTTCCCGCAGGACCATCTCGGGCGGGAGCCAGCGGCTCTGCTTGCGGACCGCGGAAATCAGTTCGGGCGTCGCCGCCGCCATCGCCGGGCCGGAGGACAGGCTGACGAGCTGTCGCTCCAGCTGTTCCCAGGTCCACACCGGCAGCGGGGTCCCCGACTGCGGGGCGCGCTGGAACGAGGCTTCGAAGCGATCGACTTCCTGCTTCATCCACAGGGCCTGGCTCAGGCCCGGCGTCGCGATACTGGCGTGGTGGTCGTTGGCGGGTGTCATGCTCGGCTCCGTCTTGTGGAGCCGAGGTTGTGCCGGCGTCGGCGTCGTCCGCTATGACGTCCGTCATGCCTGACACGCCGTGTGTCATGCGATCCTCGGAGGCCAGCAGCATGCGCGCGGCGGCCCGACGGTCATCGACGCCCAGCCGTTCGAGGGCGTTGCGCACATGGTTGGCGACGGTGTGGTTGGAGAGACCCAGCTGCTTGCCGATCTCCTTGCCGGTCAGGTGCTGGCCGACCAGCAACAGGATCTCACGCTCGCGGGCCGTCAGCCGCTCAAGCTTGCCGTCCTTGTGGTCGCCGTTCCCGTCCATGCGAATAGCTCGACGCTTTCCCCGTCCGAGGGCGTGGGTCCACCGCAGGTTCCGATCCGGTCCCTGAACACCCCCGGCTGTAACCATAACGCAGTTCTGCCGTGGACCTAGAATGATCTTTCTAGACGGCGCCTCTAGATCATGAGGCCATTCGCCGCTCCCCCGGCGTCAACGAACATCCAGGAGCCTCCCATGGCCGCCGCCAAGAAGACCAAGACCGACAAGAAGACCGCGCCCCAAGACTCTGGCTCGACCGGCGCCGACCTCGACATCGCCCGCAAGATCTGGCTGGCCGGCGTCGGCGCCTATGGCCGCGCCTTCACCGAAGCCACCGCCAGCGCCGAGAAGCTGGCGCAAAGCGCCACCGAAGCCTTTGACCAGCTGGTCGCCAAGGGTGAAGTGATCGAGGACGAGGTCCGCGATCGTATCGCCAAGGCCCCGGCCGGCAAGAAGGTCGTCAGCCTGGTCGGCGACCTGACCAAGTCGTCGAAGGAACGCCGCGCCGCCCTCGAAGAGCGTATCGGCAAGGTCCGCAAGTCGCTGACCGAAACCTTCGCCCCCTACAACCTCGCCGCCCTCGGCGAGGCCGTGCAGGCCCTGACCACCCAGGTCGAAGCCCTGACCGGCGAAGTCGCGGCCCTCAAGGCCGAGAAGGCTTCCAAGAAGACCGCCGCCAAGACCGACGAAGCGGCCTAACCGGCCAGGCTTGCCGCGGGAAGCATGACCTGGGCCGCCGCGCGAGCCACGAGTTCCCGCGGCGGCCCAGTGTCACCCCTCAATTGCAGGGCGATGGCGTGGAAGACGATGCCGGTCGCAAGCTGGCCCGCCAGCCCGTCCCGCGCCTCCGCCTTGGCCTTGATGGCGCCGGCCTCGTGCAGGCGCTTCAGGACATCCCCCAGCCCCGAAACCAGGCCCGTCATCACCCGCCTGGCCGCCGCCGCCGCCGCCTCGTTGCCGAGGGCCAGCGCCGGTTCGCGCCAGAAGAAGCGGGCGTCCCAGGCCTCCTCGACCAGGATATGGACATGCGTCCACAGGGTTTCGATGTCCGGCCGGGCGGCGCAGGCCTCGCGCATGGCCTCCAGCACCATCTCGATCTCGCCGGCGTGCAGGGCCATCAGCTCGGCCAGGATCTGCGGCTTGCCCTTGAAATGGTAGTAGAGGTGGCCGGCGCTGATCCCCAACGCGGAGGCGATGTCGACGGCCGACAGCGGTCCGACACCCTCGGCGTTGAACAGCGCCCGCGAGGCCTCGAGGATCCGGTCGCGCGTCTTCACCCCGTTCACTCCCCCCAAGGCCACTGGCCCGTTGACTTCGCGTCATGTCCGTCCAGCATATGTCCGAACGAGGACGCCGGGCGAGAACGATCTGGCGCGCGGGGAGGACCATCCATGACCAAGCCCGGAATCCGGCTCGATGCCGGCGGCGCCAGCGATAACGCCGGCGGCCTCAACCCCATCGTCGGCGTCGCCCGCGAGGACCTGATCGGGGCCGTCGGCGTGCTGCTGCGCGAGACCGCCGGCCGCCCGGTCAAGACCCTCAAGCACGTCGCCAAGTTCAACGGCGAACTGGTCAAGATCCTGACCGGCAAGTCCGAGCTCGAAGCCGGCCCCAAGGACAAGCGCTTCACCGACCCGGCCTGGCGCTACAACCCGCTCTACAAGGGCGCCATGCAGTACTACCTGGCGGTCCAGAAGGGCGTCGCCGGCTGGATCGACGACGTCGAGTTCGACGAACTCGAACGGGCCCGCGCCAACTTCGTCACCGGCATGATCCTCGACAGCCTGTCGCCGTCCAACACCCTGGTCGGCAATCCCTCGGCCATGAAGCGGGCCTACGACACCGGCGGCGGCTCCCTGCTCAAGGGTCTGAAGAACGCCTACGACGACATGACCAAGAACGACGGCATCGTCAGCCAGGTCGACAAACGTCCCTTCAAGGTCGGCGAGAACGTCGCCAACAGCCCCGGCGCCGTCGTCCATCGCACCGAGATGATGGAACTGATCCAGTACCAGCCGACCACCGAAACGGTCAGCGAGATCCCGCTGCTGATCATCCCGCCGCAGATCAACAAGGCCTACGTCAACGACCTGTCGCCCGACAAATCCATGGTCCGCTACCTGACCAGCCAGGGCATCCAGGTGTTCCTGGTCAGCTGGCGCAACCCGACCAGGGACTTCGCCCACTGGGGCCTCGGCGACTATGTCGACAGCCTGATCGAGGCCACCGACGTCGTCACCCAGGTCAGCGGCAGCAAGAAGATCAACGTCTCCGGCGCCTGCTCGGGCGGCATCACCACCGCCACCCTGCTGAGCAAGCTGCAGGCGCGGGGCGACGAGCGGATCAACGCCGTCTCGCTGATGGTCTGCGTGCTCGACCCCGACGCCGGCGACAGCGAAGCCGGGGCCCTGGTCTCCAGGCACGGCATCGAGATGGCCCGCCAGCGCTCGGCCAAGAAGGGCATCCTTGAGGGCTCATCGCTGTCCCGCACCTTCGCCTGGCTGCGGCCGAACGATCTGGTCTGGAACTACGTCATCAACAACTACCTGCACGGCGACGACCCGCCGCCGTTCGACGTGCTGTTCTGGAACAACGACAGCACCAACCTGACGGCCACCCTGCACAGCGACTACCTGTCGGTCTACGAGCACCAGCCGTTCCGCAACCACGGCGAGGTCGAGCTGGCCGGCCACAAGGTCGATCTGTCGGCGGTCAAGAACGACGTCTTCGTCGTCGCCGGCGTCACCGACCACATCACCCCCTGGAAGGCCTGCTACCGACTGACGCAACTGATCGGCTCGCCGAAGGTTGATTTCGTCCTCAGCCAGGCCGGCCACATCCAGGCCCTGCTCAACCCGCCGGGCAACCCCAAGGCCAAATATTTCCACAGCGCCGAGCGTCCGGGCCCGTCGATCGACGCCTGGATGAACGGCCAGGCCGAGGAAAAGGCCGGCAGCTGGTGGCCGTTCTGGACCGAATGGCTGACCGAGCGGGCCGGCGCCAAAAAGGCCGCGCCCAAGACGCTCGGCTCCAGGAAGTACAAGGCCATGGAGCCGGCCCCCGGCCTCTACGCGTTCGATTGATTGAAAGGCTCCGCATGACCCGATCCGCCACCACCGCCCCCGCTCCGGAATTCTCTGTCCTGAGGGCGGGCGGCCGCATGCTGCGGGTCGCGGTCTGGCGGGCGCAAGGCCCGAAGTCCGGCCACGGCCGGCCGCTGCTGTTCTTCAATGGCATCGGGGCCAACATCGAGCTGATGGCCCCGCTGGCCGACTGGTTCCCCGACCGTGACCTGATCACCTTCGACATGCCGGGCGTCGGCGGCTCGCCCAAGGCGACGGTGCCCTACCGTCCCTGGACAATGGCCTGGACGGCCGCCCGCCTGCTCGACCAACTGGGCTACGGCGTCGTCGACGTCATGGGCGTCAGCTGGGGCGGGGGCCTGGCCCAGCAGTTCGCCTTCCAGTTCGCCAAGCGCACCGGCCGGCTGGTGCTGGCCGCCACCTCGGCCGGGATGATCATGGTGCCCGGCGACCTCAAGTCGCTCAGCAAGATGGCCGACCCCAAGCGCTATGTGGACCCCGAGTTCATGCGCAAGAACTTCGAGGCCCTCTACGGCGGCGAGACCACCGGCGCCGACGGCCACATCGGCCGCATCAGCCCCCCGACCCGCTCCGGCTACCTCTACCAGCTGATGGCCATGAGCGGCTGGACCAGCGTGCCCTTCCTGCCCTTCGTCAAGGCCCCGACCCTGGTGATGATGGGCGACGCCGACAAGATCGTCCCCCTCGTCAACGGCAAGTTCCTCTGCGCCCTCATCCCCAACGCGCGGCTGGAGATCATCAAGGACGGCGGCCACCTGTTCCTGGTGTCGAAGGCCAGCGTCAGCGCGCCCCTTATCCGGGAGTTCCTCGACGAGGACCGGGTGAAGGTGCGGCGCAAGAAGGCCGCCTGATCTCGTTCCTTCTCCCGCTTGCCGGGAGAAGGTGGCCCGCGAAGCGGGTCGGATGAGGG
>JAQGIK010000191.1 GCA_028291265.1 Caulobacter sp.
GCTTTGTCGCGCTGCAGCATAGGCCCTACAAGGTAAACGGGGATATGGCGGCCCCGACCCGTTAGCTGTCGGGTCGGTGGTCGCTCCAAGTCGAAGGATCGTTTCGTCAAAGTGTCGGTGTCTCATCAACATACGCTCGCGGGTCCGGCCATCTTCGCCGGCGTCGGCCTGCACACGGGCGCGCACGTCCGCGTGTCGATCCGCCCGGCGGCGGTCGATGCGGGTGTCGTCTTCGTGCGCGCCGACATTCGTGACCGCGACAACCGCGTTCCGGTGCACGGCGACGCCGTGGTCCAGACCCGTCTGGGCACCGTGATCGGCAACGGCGCCGGCGTCACCGTCTCGACCATCGAACACCTGATGGCCGCCATGGCCGCCCTCAGCATCGACAACGCCGTCGTCGAACTCGACGGCCCGGAACTGCCGATCCTCGACGGCTCCTCGCAGCCCTTCATCGAAATCCTCGACCGCGTCGGCCGTCGCCGCCAGGAAGCGGCCCGCCGCTATATCGAGATCCTCGACACCGTCGAAGTCATCGAAGGTGACAAGCGCGCCAGCCTGGCTCCGGCCGAGCAGTTCGAAGTCGCCTTCGAGATCAAGTTCGACGCCGCCCCGATCGGCACCCAGCGCGTCGACCTGGTCGTCGACGAAGAGTCGTTCCGTGAGGAACTGGCCGACTGCCGCACCTTCGGCTTCGTGCGCGAAGTGGAAGCCCTGCGCGCCATCGGCCTGGCCCGCGGCGGTTCGATCGACAACGCCGTCGTCCTCGACGGCGACCGCATCCTCAACCCGGAAGGCCTGCGCCGCCCGGACGAGTTCGTGCGCCACAAGGCGCTCGACGCGGTCGGCGACCTCTACGTCCTGGGCATGCCGATCCTCGGCCGCTTCGACGGCCTCTATGCCGGCCATGGCCTGAACAACCTGGTCGTCCGCGCCCTGCTGGCCAACCCGCAGGCCTGGCGCGTCCGCACCTGGACCCAGGAACTGGCCCAAGCGGTTTAGCGTCCTTCTCCCGCTTGTCGGGAGAAGGTGGCCCCAAAGGGGTCGGATGAGGACAGCACCAGCTTTTCAAATTGAAACGCGTTCTGGCGCCCTGGTCGCCGCCGCCCAATTTCCCTCATCTCCAACCCTCCGCGCCGCCCTCATCCGACCTCCTTCGGGGGCCACCTTCTCCCGACAAGCGGGAGAAGGGCATTTCTCCGCAAATCGCCACATTTGCGCCCGCCCTTGCGTGGTGTAGATACCTCTTCCAACGGCGCGGGGGCGCCCGCGTTGGAATTCGATTGTGAGGGTTCGTGCTGCCTCTTTCCTGGAGCCGTAAGGCCATCTTCGTCGCCGCCGTTGCGGCGGCCCTGGTCGTTACCGGCTGCGCCGCGCAAAAGCCCAAGGCGCGCCTGGCCTACATCGAACGCCCCGTCGAGCTGCTCTACGCCACCGGCGCCGAGCGCCTGGACAGCCGCCGCTGGGCCGACGCCATCGCCTACTTCGAGGAAGTGGAGCGTCAGCACCCTTATTCGGAATGGTCCCGCCGGGCGATTCTGATGACGGCCTACGCCAACTACCAGGCCAACAACTATTCCGACGCCATCGAGAACGCCGACCGGTTCATCAACCTGTACCCGGGCAACCCCTCGACGCCGTACGCCTACTACCTGAAGGCCGTCTGCTACTTCGAACAGATCGTCGACGTCGGCCGCGACCAGGCCGCCACCGAACAGGCCCTGGTAGCCCTGCGCGACGTGCAGCTACGCTTCCCCAAGAGCGAGTACGCCATCGACGCCCAGTACAAGCTGGACATGGTCTACGACCAGCTGGCCGGCAAGGAGATGGAGGTCGGGCGCTGGTACCTGCGCGAGGGCCAGACCATCGCCGCCATCGGCCGTTTCCGGACCGTGATCGACAAGTACCAGACCACCAGCCATGCGCCGGAAGCCCTCTACCGCCTGATCGAAGGCTACCTGACGGTCGGCCTGGTCGGCGAGGCGCAGCGCACCGGCGCCATGCTCGGCTACAACTTCCGTGAGGATCCCTGGTACGGCGAGGCCTACAAGCTGCTGACCGACAAGGGTCTGCAGCCGGCCGTCGCCCCGCTGACCCCCGGCGCCAAGCGCAGCCTGCTGCAGCGGCTGACCGGCACCGGCAGGGGCCAGGCCCTGAAGCCGCCGGCCGACACCAACGCCCCGGCTCCGTCGCCCGCCGCGCCCGGCGCGCCGATCCAGACGCCCGAGCCGCAGCCGCCGGTGACCCCGCCGGGCACCGAACCGCCGCCGCCGACGTCCGACCCCATCGCCGAGACGCCGGCGCCGCCGACCCGCTGAGCGGGGTTCGGCGAGGACGGGTTTGTTCTCGCCTTGTTCTCGTGATAGGGATTGGCCTGCTTCGCGCCAGCGGGGCTTTGAGCGAACCCGATTCGAGACGATCCTGACCGCATGCTGATCGGCCTCACCATCCGCGATGTCGTGCTGATCGAGCAGCTCGACCTCAATTTCGGGCCGGGCCTGACCGCCCTGACCGGCGAGACCGGCGCGGGCAAGTCGATCATTCTCGACGCCCTCGGCCTGGCCACCGGCGCGCGCGCCGACGCCGGCCTGGTGCGGCGCGGGGCGGCGCAGGCGGCGGCGACGGCCATGTTCGCCCTGGCCGCCGACCATGCGGTCTGGGGCCTGCTCGAGGAAAAGGGCCTCGACTATTCGCCCTACGAGGACCTGGTGCTGCGCCGCCAGCTGTCGGCCGATGGACGCTCACGCGCCTTCGTCAACGACCAGGCGACCAGCGTCGCCACTCTGAAAGACATCGGCGGCCTGCTGCTCGAGGTGCATGGCCAGCATGAGACCGTCGGCCTGCTCGACGCCCGCACCCACGGCCGGCTGCTCGACGCCTATGGCCTGGTGTCGGTCGAGGCGGTCACCGGCGCCTGGAGCGCCTGGCGCTCGGCGCGGGAGACCCTGCGGGGTCTGCGCGAAAGGGCCGACCGGGCCGCCGCAGAGGTCGAGGAAATCACCCTGCGGCTGTCGGAGCTCGACCAGCTCGCCCCCCGTCTGGGCGAAGAGACCGAGCTGGCCGAGGAGCGGGCCCTGCTGGGGGCCGCCGAGAAGGCCCTGGCCGACATCGCCACGGCCCGCGAAGCCATCGAGGGCGGCCAGATCTCCAGTCGGCTGGCCCAGGCTTTCCGGGCGCTGGAGCGGGCGCGTGAGCGGGCGGTGCAGGCTGGAGCCGGTGACGGCGGCGCCGCCCTGACCCGCCTGACGGCCGCCCAGGAGATCATCGACCGGGCGGTCAATGAGGCGCAGGAGGCGGCCGCCGCCATCGACGCCGCCGCCGACGCCTTCGAGCTTGACCCGCAACGGCTGGAGCAGGCCGAGGAGCGGCTGTTCGCCCTGCGCGCCATGGCCCGCAAGCTGTCCTGCGCCGTCGAGGACCTGCCGGGCCTCCGGGTTCGGTTCGCCAAGGACCTGGCCGCCATCGAAAGCAACGCCGACGCTCTCAAGGAGGCCGAGGCCGCCGAGGACTGGGCCCGCGACGCCTATTTCACCGCCGCCCGCCGCCTCTCAGCCGAACGCCGCGCCGCCGGCGACCGCCTGACCGACGCGGTGATGGCCGAGCTCAGCCCCCTGAAGTTGGAGAAGGCCCGCTTCCAGGTCGCGGTCGAACCGCTGGTCGAGGACCGCGCCGGCCCCTCGGGCCTCGACCGCGTCGCCTTCGAGATCAGCACCAACCCCGGCGCCCCGTTCGGCCCGCTGGAAGCCATCGCCTCGGGCGGCGAACTGGCCCGCTTCGCCTTGGCCCTGAAAGCGGCGCTGGCCGGACGTGGGGACGGGCCGCAGCCGCTGATGATCTTCGACGAAGTCGACCAGGGCGTCGGCGGCGCCGTGGCCGACGCCGTGGGCCTGCGGCTCAAGCGGCTGGCGGCCGGGGCGCAGGTTCTGGTCGTCACCCACTCACCCCAGGTAGCGGCGCGCGGCGACGCCCACTGGCGCATCGCCAAGGCCGGCGACAGCGAGAAGACGCGGACCTCGGTCGAGACCCTGGCGCCGGACGCCCGGGAAGAAGAGATCGCGCGCATGCTGTCGGGCGCGGCCGTGACGCCCGAAGCCCGGGCCGCCGCTCGCGCGCTGATCGGGGCCTGACCATGCAGAGCGAGGGGTGACGCCATGATTGACCTACTCGCCGCGACCCTGCTGCTTCTGGCCGCGCCCGCTGCGCAGCCAGTCTGCGTACCAGGTAGCGACCAGATCTTCGTGGTCTATCCGGAGGGGCGGACCAAGGGCGTTCCGGTGGCCGAGGACGTCGAACGGGTGGTGGCCCTGATCGAGGCCAGCGGCGCGGTCAGCGTCGATCTGCAGGCCAAGGATTCCTACAACAGGGGCTTGTTCGAAGTCGAAGAGGTTCTGGGCGCTCGTATCAAACGGCCGCTCGGTATCGTGCTCATCAGCGCCAACCGAGCACCCCAGTACGGTCCAGGCGAGGGGCCCGAGCCAATCGTCGACGTTCGGCTGGCTTGTCCCTGACGGCTCTCGCCGACCTCGTCGGGAGCCGCTAGAAACACCGCCATGACTCCCGTCGCCGACCTGACCGAAGCCGAAGCCGTCCAGGAACTGACCCGGCTCGCCGATGAGATCACCCGGCATGACCTGGCCTATCACCAGGACGACGCGCCGCTGGTCAGCGACGCCGACTACGACGCCCTCAAGCGGCGCAACCTCGATATCGAGGATCGCTTTCCGCACCTGATCCGCGAGAACTCGCCGTCGATGCGGGTCGGGGCGCCGCGGGCCGAGCAGTTCTCGCCGGTGACGCATGGCACGCCGATGCTGAGCCTCGACAACGCCTTCTCCGACGAGGACGCGCTGGAGTTCGACACCCGCATCCGGCGGTTCCTGAAGCTGGACGAGACGCCGATCGCCTACACCGCCGAGCCCAAGATCGACGGGCTGTCGGCCTCGATCCGTTACGAGAAGGGCGTGCTGGTCCAGGGGGCGACGCGGGGCGACGGACGGGTCGGGGAGGACGTCACCGCCAACCTGCGGACCATCAAGGATATTCCCCACAAGCTGTCCGGATCGGGCTGGCCGGAGGTCATCGAGGTGCGGGGCGAGGTCTATCTGGGCCATGCCGAGTTCGCCGCGCTCAACGCCGCCGCCACGGAGGCGGGCGACAAGACCTACGCCAATCCGCGCAACGCGGCGGCCGGATCGCTGCGCCAGATCGACAGCACTGTTACCGCCAAACGGCCTCTGAAGTTCTTCGCCTACGCCTGGGGGCTGCTCAGCGAGAAGTTCGCCGACAGCCAGTGGGAGGCGCTGGAGAAGCTGAAGAGCTGGGGCTTCCAGACGACGCCGCAGTCAACCTGCGTGCACGGCGCGGAGGGGTTGCTGGCCGCCTACGCGACGCTGGAAGCCGAGCGGCCGAACCTCGGCTACGACATCGACGGCGTCGTCTACAAGGTCGACAACCTCGACTGGCAGCGGCGGCTGGGCTTCGTCTCCCGCGCCCCGCGCTGGGGCATCGCCCGCAAGTTCCCGGCCGAGCAGGCCCGCACGGTGCTGGAGGCCATCGACTTCCAGGTCGGGCGGACCGGGGCGGTGACGCCGGTGGCGCGGCTCAGACCCGTGACCGTCGGCGGCGTGTCGGTGACCAACGCCACCCTGCATAACGGCGACGAGATCGCCCGCAAGGACCTGCGGGTCGGCGACACGGTGATCGTCCAGCGGGCCGGCGACGTCATCCCGCAGATCGTCGCCCCGATCCTCGAAGCCCGGCCGGAAGGGGCCGAGCCGTTCGAGTTTCCGACCCACTGCCCCTGCCCCCTGAAGACGCCGCTGGCCCGCGAGACCACGGCCAGCGGGGCCGAGACGGTGGTGCGGCGCTGCACCGGCGAGCTGGCCTGTCCGTTCCAGCGGATCGAGCACCTCAAGCATTTCGTCTCCCGCCGGGCCTTCGACATCGAGGGGTTGGGGGAGAAGCAGCTGCAGGCCTTCTTTGACGACGGCATGATCAAGGAGCCGGCCGACATCTTCCTGCTGGAGGAAAACGACAAGGTCTCGCTGAAGAAGCTGAAGGACCGCGAGCGGGCCGGGGAGACCAGCGTCGCCAACCTGTTCGCCGCCATCGAGAGCCGCCGCGACATCGCCCTCGACCGCTTCATCTACGGCCTCGGCGTTCGCCACATCGGTGAGCAGACGGCGCTGGTCATGGCCCGGGGGTACGGCACGGCCGAGGCGTTCCTGGAGGCCATGGACAAGGTCGCGGCCCGTGATCCCGAGGCCATCGCCGAACTGGACGCCCTCGACCAGATCGGCGGCGCGGTCATCGAGGCCGCCGCCGCCTTCTTCGCCGAGGACCACAACCGCGGCATGGTCGATCGGCTCTACAGGCAACTCCGGGTCCAGGAGGCCGAGAAGCCCAAGACCGACACCGCCGTGGCCGGCAAGACGGTGGTGTTCACCGGGGCGCTCGAACGGATGACCCGCGACGAGGCCAAGGCCCAGGCCGAGGCCCTGGGGGCCAAGGTCTCCTCATCGGTGTCGAAAAAGACCGACCTCGTCGTCGCCGGACCCGGGGCTGGCTCCAAGCTGAAGACGGCGACCGAGCTGGGCATCGCGGTGATGACCGAGGACGAGTGGCTGGCGATGGTGGCCGGCTAGGCGGGGGCGGCCTTGGGTTTTCCGAGGTCGGCGAGGGCGGCCAAGGCGACGACCACGAGGTAGACGATCAGGGCGGTGCGGCCGTAGGCGACGGTCGAGCCGGTCGGCACGGTCAGGCCGGCGACGATCTGCAGGGCGACCAGGAAGGCGATGAAGGCCAGGGCCGGCCACGGCGAGCGGGACCAGGCTCCGCGGCTCCACAGCCAGGCGCCGCCGGTCAGGGCGATGAGGCCCATCTCCAGGGTCTTTTCGGCGTCGGGATAGTCCCACCAGGCGAGGCCAACCTTGGGACCGCCGAACCAGAGTTCGAGGTCGGGGCGGTGGACGAGGAAGTCGAGGGCCCAGTGGCTGAACACCACCAGGCCGACGGCGACGCAGGCGCCCCAGGGCAGGCGCAGCAGCCATTTGCAGAGGGCCAGGGCGGCGATCGACCAGACGACGGCGGCCGGCAGGCTGTGGGTCCAGGGCATGTAGTAGAGTTCGAGCGGGCTGCCCGGCAGGTCGGGGTTGAAGCTGACCTTCTCGACCCCGGCCATGACCAGCCCGGCCCAGCCGATGTCGATGAGCTGGGCCGCGGCGATCAGGGTCCAGAGCGGGGCGCGAGGCTCGACGGCCTTGGCGGCCAGGGCGGCGGCGTAGTGTCCGACAAACATGGCTCGAAGGCCCCCCGTGGCCGCGCCGTTATCGAAGCGACCGAGCCATTATACCGCAGATCGGAAGGCGAAGGTCAAAAGCATCGGTCGGGATTGGGCAAGGCGTTGAATTATAGCGGTATTGTGCCGGGTGTTTGCCGGGTTGGCGTTGGGGGCGGTCACGGGAAAGGACCGGGGTTGCGCCGGGGTCGTGTGGGTGGCGCCGCCGGGTTTTTACATCCAGTCGCCTTCATCGGCGATGCGGACGGCGTCAGTGAGGCGGGCGGGGCGGCTGGCTTTCAGGATGTAGCCCCGGGGCGCCGGCGGCAGGAGGTTCCTCCTGAAACGGACTTGCCCCCTCCTGCTCTGTCGCTCGCGCTCCAGAGCGGTCCTCCCCCCGCAAAGCGGGGGAGAGTTTGGAACTCGGCGCCCGTGGCTATTGCTGCTGCTGTTGCTGCTGTTCTTCGCGGAAGGCGTCGACGCCGCGTCTCCGGCCGCCTCGGAAGGTGGGCCTCGGCAGGTGGAAGAATTCGGGTTCCGCCACGGCCGACTTGGCCTTGGTGACCGAAACGTCGACGGCCAGGTGGCTGTCGCTGTCGCCCTTGTAGACGCCGCGCGAGGGCGGCACGTCGCCGTAGTCGCGGCCGATGGCGACGCCGACGTGGCGCTCGCAGGTCAGCATGTTGTTGGTCGGGTCGAAGCCGACCCAGCGGTGGCTCGGCAAAAACACCTCGACCCAGGCGTGGGTGGCGTCGGGGTCGGAGCGGTCGCCCTTCTTGCGGTCGGTGAACAGGTAGCCGGAGACGTAGCGGGCCGGCAGGCCCCAGTCGCGGGCGATGGCGATCATGATGTGGGCGAAGTCCTGGCAGACGCCGCCGCCGCGCTTCAACGCCTCGTCGATCTTGCTGTCGGCGCGGGTGACGCCGGGCTCGTAGGCGAAGCAGGCGTAGATGGTCTGGTTGAGGTAACGCAGGCGGCTCAGGGGGTCGCGGATCTGGCTGGCCTCGAGGGCCTTGGAGGCCATGAATTCGCGCAGGGCCGGGGTCACCTGGGTGAAGCCGTGCGGGTGCAGGAATTCGAAGCATTCGGCCTGGGTGAAACTGCTCTTCAGGCGGTCCCATTCGCCGAGGTCGAGGTGCTCGGGCAGCTCCGGCGGGTCCTGGGTCTCGACGCAGGCCCGGGCGACGATGGTCAGCTCGTCGTGCGGCTGGGGGACGTCGAAGTGGTGCACGGCGTTGCCGAACGGGTCGATGTAGCTGAACAGCTGGGCGCGGGGTTCGAGCTCGAGGTCGAAGCTGATCAGCCGCTGGCGGATCGACTTCTGGGGCTGCATGCGCAGCTCCATGACGCTCTCGCGGACCTTCTTTTCGTAGTGGTAGCGGGTGACGTGGCGGATATCGAGCAGCATCAGGCCGGCAACCTCATCTCGAGGGGGTAGGCGACAAAGGTCTGGTACAGCGCCTCATGGATGCGGCCGCAGTCGGCGACGACGCTGGCCAGCAGGGCGGCGGCGCCGTTGGTTTCCAGTTCCTCCAGATCGGTGAACTCCAGGCGCGAGCTCAAGCGGCCGGCCAGCCGTTCGGGCCGGCCGCGGCCGCCGAAGGCGACGTGGCTGGCGATGTCGGCCATCGATTCCTCGATGCGGGCGGTGGCGAAGCGGATCGAGCGGGGGAAATCCTCGTCGAACAGCAGGAAGTCGAGGATGTGCCTGGGCTCGATCTCGGCGGTGTAGGTGCGCAGGTAGGGTTCCAGCGCGCAGCCCATGCGCAGGACGTTCATCAGGGTGACGTGGTCGCCGCTGGGCACGGCGCCGTCGCCGAAGGCCGCGCGCAGCAGGCGGGCGATCAGCTGGGCCCGCTCGATGTAGACGCCGAGCATCAGGAACCGCCAGCCCTCGCCGTGGCTCATGGTGGCGTCGGCGGCTCCCTTGAACTGGTGCAGGTCGGCGATGATGTCGTGCAGGAAGCCGGTGTGCTCGCGGTCGAAGACGCGCTCGGCCTCCTTCTCGTTGACCCGCAGGTAGAGCAGGTTCAGCCGTTCCCACATCTCGGTGGTGATCTGGTCGCGCACCTGGCGGGCGTTTTCGCGGGCGCGGGCCAGGGACCGGCGCACCGAGTTGGCGTCGTCATTGCCGAGCGCCAGTTCCTTGGCCGTCTCGAACAGGTTGCTGTCGGCGGCGGTGATGTCGTCGCCCAACGCCGCCAGGGCGATGCGGGCCGTCTCGTTGGCGGCCATCGAGCGGTCGAGGGTGGCGTTGAGGGTGACGTCGGCCAGGCGGCAGACGTGCTCGGCCCGCTCCACGTAGCGGCCCATCCAGTAAAGGCTGTCGGCGACGCGGGCGAGCATCATGGCGCGATGTCTCCCGGTCCGAGGACCCAGGTGTCCTTCGAGCCCCCGCCCTGGCTGGAGTTGACCACCAGGCTGCCCTTGCGCAGGGCGACGCGGGTCAGGGCGCCGGGGGTGACGACGATCTTTTCGCCCGACAGGATGAAGGGGCGCAGGTCGACGTGGCGGCTCTCGACCCGGCCGTCGATCAGGCAGGGGGCGGTGGAGAGCTGGATGGTCGGCTGGGCGATGTAGTTGTCGGGGTCGGCGGCAATCGCGACCGCGAACTCCTCGCGTTCCTTCTTCGAGGCGTGGGGGCCGACCAGCATGCCGTAGCCGCCGCTGGCCCCGACCGCCTTGACCACGACCTTGTCGAGGTTGGCCAGGACGTGGCTGAGCTGGGCCGGCTCGCGGCAGAGGAAGGTCTCGATGTTGGGCAGGATGGCGTCTTCGCCCAGGTAGTACTGGATGATCTGGGGGACGTAGGCGTAGACGGCCTTGTCGTCGGCGACACCGGTGCCCGGGGCGTTGCAGATCATCACGTTGCCGGCCCGGTAGGCGTTGAACAGGCCGCCGACGCCGAGGCTGGAGTCGCGGCGGAAGGTCAGGGGATCGATGTAGTCGTCGTCGACGCGGCGGTAGATGACGTCGACCCGCTGCAGGCCGGTGGTCATCCGCATGTAGACCATGTTCTCGTGGATCACGAGGTCGCGGCCCTCGACCAGCGGCACGCCCATCAGCCGGGCGAGGTAGGCGTGCTCGTAGTAGGCGGAGTTATAGACGCCGGGGGTCAGGACGACGACCTGCGGGTCGGCGCGCCAGTCCTGGGCCATCGACTTGAGGGTGGTCAGCAAGAGGTCCGGATAGCGCTCGACCGGGCGCACGCTGGCGGCGCGGAAGGCGCCGGGGAAGGTGCGGCGGGCGGCGTCGCGGTTGGCCAGCATGTAGGAGACGCCGCTGGGGACGCGCAGGTTGTCCTCCAGCACATAGAAGGCGCCGTCCTGGCCGCGGATCAGGTCGGAGCCGCAGACGTTGGCGTAGGCCTTGTGCGGCACATAGAGGTGCTGCATCTCGCGGCGGTAGCTGGGGGCGCCGAGCACCAGGTCGCGCGGCACGATGCCGTCCATGAGGATCTGCTGCTCGCCATAGATGTCGGCGAGGAACAGGTTGAGGGCGCGCAGGCGCTGGGTGAGGCCGGCCTCGATGACGTCCCACTCGGCCGAGGGGATGATGCGCGGGATCAGGTCGGTGGGGATGATCCGCTCGGTCGCGGCCTCGGCGCCATAGACGGTGAAGGTGATGCCCTGCAGCAGGAAGGACCGTTCGAGGGTCGACTGGCGGGCGTTGAGGTCCTCGGCCGACAGGCTGGTCAGCCGTTCGTGCATCACTTCGTAGTGGCCCCGCACGGCGCTGGCCGGGTCGTACATCTCATCGAAGGCCTGTCCCGGCGTGTAGAAGGGCTGGGGCATCGGCAGGGTCTGTGCCTGGCCTTGGGACTGGCTCTGGGACTGGCCCTGCGTCTTATCGTCGGTACGACTGTCGGCCACTTAACTGTTGTCCCCCGAGTGGGCCCTGACGGCCTCCACTGCATAACGCATCACTAGCCGGTCCGGTCTCAAGACGCTCGCGGTCAAGCTGAATCGCCGGTCGGCGACCCTCGCTGCCCGACATTTGTGCAGGCTTTGCGCGCGCTGGAAAGCTGCCAGGGACGGGGACCCGACGGCCCTGCCGAAAAACCCTGACCCTTCCGAATTATTTCACGTCCGCCGGACCCGCCAGTCTGTTGAAATTCGGACGCCTGCCCCTGACGGCGGGATTGCGCGCCTGGTCGTAAGGATCTCCGGCGTTGATCGGAGCCTGCCATGCCCTTCGCCGCCGTTGTCGAACTGAGCGCTCTGGACGGAAGCAACGGCTTCCGGCTGATTGGCGAGGCTCCGAGCAGCCGGGCGGGCTGGTCGGTGGCTTCCGCCGGCGACGTCAATGGCGACGGGATCGACGACCTGATCATCGGGGCCCCGGCCGCCGACCCGAACGGCGACAATACAGGGGCCAGCTATGTCGTGTTCGGCAGGCACACGGCGGCGGCCGGCGGCTTCGCGGCCAACCTCGACCTGGGCGACCTGGACGGAACCAACGGCTTCCGGATCGGCGGCGCGGCCATAGGCGGTCAAAGCGGCCGGTCGGTGGCCTGCGCCGGGGACGTCAACGGCGACGGGATCGACGACCTGATCGTCGGGGCGGTGTACGCCGACGTGAACGGACACTATTCCGGCGCCAGCTATGTGGTGTTCGGCAGGCAGACGGCGACCGTCGGCGGCTTCGCGGCCGACCTGAACCTGAGCGCCCTGGATGGGACGAACGGCTTTCGACTGGGCGGCGCGGCCAGCGACGACCGCAGCGGCTGGTCGGTCGCCTCGGCGGGCGACGTCAACGGCGATGGCGTCGACGACCTGATCGTCGGATCGCCTCTGGCCGATCCAAGCGGCGGCGCCTCGGGGGCCAGTTATGTGGTGTTCGGCCGGGATACGGCGGCGGCCGGCGCCTTCGCCGCCGACCTGAACCTGAGCGCCCTCGACGGCGCCAACGGTTTCCGGATCCGCGGCGCGGCGGCCTACAGCCGAAGCGGCATATCCGTGGCCTCGGCCGGGGACATCAATGGCGACGGGATTGGCGACCTGGTCGTCGGGGCCTACACCGCTACGCCCAACGGCACGGGTTCCGGGGCCAGCTATGTGGTGTTCGGCAAGAACACGGCCATCGCCGGGGCCTTTGCGGCCGACCTGGCCCTGAGCGACCTGAACGGAAGCAACGGCTTCCGGATCAGCGGCGCGGCGAGGTTCGATCACAGCGGCATTTCCGTCGCCTCCGCCGGCGACATCAATGACGACGGGATCGATGACCTGATCATCGGGGCGCGGTACGTGAACGGCGATACCGGCGCCAGCTATGTGGTGTTCGGCCGGAACACCGCGACCACCGGCGCCTTTGCGGCGGATCTGCCCCTGAGCAGCCTCAATGGCGCGAACGGCTTCCGGATCCGCGGGGCGGCCGGGTACGATCAGGCTGGATTTTCGGTGGCCTCGGCGGGGGACGTGGACGGCGACGGAATCGACGACCTGATCATCGGCGCCAAATACGCCGATCCGCATGGGGGCCAGTCCGGCGCCAGTTATGTGGTGTTCGGCCGGAACACGGCGGCCGACGGCGCCTTCGGGGCCGACCTGATCGTCAGCGCGCTGGATGGCCAGAACGGTTTCCGGATCAACGGGGTGGCGGCAGGCGACGCCAGCGGCTTCTCGGTGGCCTCGGCGGGCGACATCAATGGGGACGGCCTGGACGACCTGATCATCGGGGCCACGTCGGCGGGCGCGAACGGCGCGGGCTACGTCGTGTTCGGCCAAAGCAGCCGGGTCAATTTCGTCGGCGCATCCGGGAACGACACCAGCAGCGGCGGGCGCAGGGACGACACGCTCAGCGGGCTGGGCGGCAATGACGTGCTCTACGGCCTGGGCGGCGACGACCTGCTCGACGGCGGTGACCTGTCTGACCTGCTGTACGGCGGCGACGGAGCGGACGACCTGGTCGGCGGCGGCGGCGGCGACATCCTCAACGGCGACGACGGCAATGACGAGCTGAGCGGCAACGACGGGGCCGACAAGCTGAACGGCGGGGCGGGAGCGGACCGGCTGTTCGGCGGCAGTGGCAACGACCGCATGGGCGGCGAGGCCGACATCGATACCCTCGACGGCGGGACCGGCAACGACTACCTCGACGGGGGCTTCGGCGCCGACATCATGAGCGGCGGGACGGACAACGACGTCTACATCGTCGACAACGCCGGCGATCAGACCATCGAGATCGCCGGGGAGGGCTACGATATCGTCCGCACGGCCGTGGACGGCTGGGTGCTGGGGGCCAATCTCGAAGGCCTGGAATTGCAGGGCTCGGCGGACATAGACGGAACCGGCAACGGCGACGCCAACAACCTGCAGGGCAATGCCGGCGCAAACACCCTGTCGGGCCTGGCCGGGGTCGATACGATCAACGGCGGCGACGGCGACGACCTCATCATCGGCGGCCAGAACAACGACCTGCTGCGTGGCGGTCTCGGGGCGGACACCTTCAGGGTCGAGCACGCCTTCGGCGGGGTGCTGGAAACCGATCAGATCTACGACTTCTCCACCGCCGAGGGCGACCGCATCGATGTCTCCGGGGCCTATGCCGGGACGATCGCCAGGGTCGCCGCCTTTACCCATCATGCCGGGGAGATGACCCTGACGTTCGCCGCCGGGATCACCACCGTGCGCCTCGACATCGACGGCAACGGCGTCGCCGAATACCAGGTCAGGATCAACGGGGACGTGAGCGGCGACTGGGGCGGATGGCTGCTTTAGCACCGCCGATCAGGGCGGAAGAAGCACAGCGCCGGACGACGCGAAGCGGCCCGCGCCGATGAACCGACCCCGAACCGACCGGTCGCTCCAAGAAAAATGATCACTCCAGTTTTCACCCCTTCGCATTGCCGCCCCGCGGCATCCGTGGGACGGCGGCCCGTTGGCTACTCATTTCGCGTAGTCCCCAGTTCGGTGAGCCGTCATGAGCATGCCCTTCCTTTCGTCGCCGTCCGACGTGGACGGTACAAACGGTTATGTGCTCCTCGGCTCGGGCGGCGGTGACAATGTCGAGGCGGTCGCCATCCTGGGCGACGTCAACGGCGACGGCATCGCCGACTTCCTGGTCGGGGCCACCGGGGTGGCCGCCAACCAGCCCTACGCGGGCGCCGCCTATGTGGTCTACGGGACCCGTGACGGGCATCCGCACTTCACCGCCCTGGCCGACCTGACGGCGGCGCAGGGGTTCCGGATCGACGGGCCCGGCGCCAACGATCGCCTGGGCCAGACCGTTTCCTCGGCGGGGGACCTCAACGGCGACGGCCTGGCGGACTTCGTGGTCACCGCCGACCACCGTGAACTGGGGAGCACCGACAGCGTCGGCTATGTCGTCTTTGGCCGCAGCGATTTCGGGGCGGTCCTCGACCTGACGACGCTGGACGGCTCGAACGGCTTCACCATCCGCCCCGCCGGCCAGATGTACGACGCCGACGTGCGGTTCGCGTCCGCCGGCGACGTCAACGGCGACGGCATCGACGACCTGCTGATCGGCGAAAAATCCAACACGACGGGCGGCGACTACGCCGGCGCCCTGCATGTGGTGTTCGGTACGGACCAGGGCTTCGACGCCAGCTTCGACCTCAATACGCTGGACGGCTCGAACGGCTTCACGATCTACGGATCGGAATACCAGCAACTCGGCTACAGCCTGTCCTCGGCCGGCGACCTGAACGGCGACGGCTTCGCCGACATTGTCGTCGGCATCGATATCTATGGCGGGTCCTACGGCGGCGGTGGCGGCTATGGCTACGGTGGCTACGGCGACCCGACGCCGATGGACAAGGTCTATGTCATCTTCGGCAGCGGGGCCGGCTTCGCCGCCCAGGTTTCGTTGGGCGACCTCGACGGGACCAACGGCTTCGTCATCACCAGCAGCAACATGGACAACGCCTTCGGCGGCGAGGTCGGGTCGGCCGGCGACTTCAACGGCGACGGCTTCGACGACCTGCTGATCTCCGACATCAGCGACGACGAGGATGCGCAGGACAGCGGCGCGGTCTATGTGGTGTTCGGCAGGGCCGGCGGGTTCGCGGCCAGTTTCGATGTGGCCGACATCCATGGCGAGACCGGCTTCCGCATCGGCGGCGTCGGCGACCACAGCAAGGTCGGCCAGGTCCTGGCGGCCGGCGACCTCAACGGCGACGGGCTGGACGACATTGTCGCCACCCTGCCGTCGCCCGACGCGGGCAATGCCTATACCGGCGGCGTCTATGTGGTGTTCGGCTCCCGGCTGCCGCTCGGCGACGACCTGCGCTACGCCGACCTCGCGGCCGGCGACGGCTTCCTGATCGCAGGGGTCACCAACAAGATCTTCGGCCTGTCGGTGTCGGCCGGCGGCGACGTCAACGGCGACGGCGTCGACGACATGATCATCGGGGCCCAGTACGGCGCGCAGTTCGCCGGGGCCGCCTTTGTCGTCTACGGCCAGATGGACGACGGCGAGACCCGCTCCGGGGCCGGCGGGGCTGACAGCCTGGAGGGCGGCGGCGGCGATGACAGCCTGTCAGGCCTGGGCGGCAAGGATCTGCTGTACGGCCTGAACGGCGCGGACGGCCTGGACGGCGGCGACGGCAACGACCGCCTCTACGGCGGGGCCGGGTTGGATGTGCTGACGGGCGGGCTCGGCAACGACATCCTCGACGGCGAGGACGGCGACGACCAGCTGGCCGCCGGCGACGGGGCCGACAAGCTGTTCGGCGGCCTCGGTGTCGACACCCTGCAGGGCGGGGCGGGCGCCGACCGCATGGACGGCGGGACGGGCGCCGACAACCTCGATGGCGGGGCCGACAACGACTATCTCGACGGCGGCCTGGGGGCCGACGCGATGACCGGCGGGCTCGGCAACGACGTCTTCATCGTCGACAATGCAGCGGACACCACCACCGAGGCGGACGGCCAGGGCTACGACATCGTTCGCACGGCCCTGGACGGCTGGGTGCTGGGGGCCAACATCGAGGGGCTTGAGCTGCAGGGCTCGGGCGACATCGACGGGAGTGGCAACGCCGGGGCCAACAACCTGCAGGGCAACAGCGGGGCCAACACCCTGTCCGGCCTGGCCGGGGCCGACACCCTCAACGGCGGTGACGGCGACGACATCATCATCGGCGGCCTCGGCAACGACCTGCTGCGCGGCGGTCTGGGGGCGGACACCTTTGTCGTCGCCCATGGGTTCGGGGCGGTGCTGGAGACCGACCAGGTCTATGACTTCTCGGCCGCCGAGGGCGACATCCTCGACCTGTCGGGGGCCTATGGCGGGACGCTGTCGCTGGTCTCCGGGTTCGGCAAGCACGCCGGCGAGATGACCCTGACCTTCGCGGGCGGCATCACCACCCTGCGGCTCGACATCAACGGCGATGGCAAGGTCGACTACCAGATGAAGATCAACGGAGACGTGACGGCTGAGAGCGGCGACTGGGTCTTTTAGGCATCGCGCGCCGCGGGAATCGGAGATCGTTCAAAAAAATTCCACTGCCGCCGGGGCAGCAGTCGTGACCATCACTCAGTTTGGGGGGCCGTGTCGGCGCTTCAAGGCACGGGTGCGATGCGATGAGCGGCTTTCCTTCGGTAATCAACATCTCGGCGATCGATGGCGTGAACGGCCTGTTCCTGGCCGGTGAGCCGGGAACGTTTTCCGGCTATTCGATCAGCGCCGCCGGCGACGTCAACGGCGACGGCATCGCCGACATGATCGTCAGCGCCAACGGCGCCACGACGGCGGCCGGGGCCAATGCCGGCGCGGTCTACGTGGTCTTCGGAACCGCCGCGGCCCTGCCCGCGACGGTGAATCTCGGGGCCCTGGACGGAACCAACGGTTTCCGGATCAACGGCGCGGCGGCCGGCGATCAGCTGGGCAGGTCGGTGTCGGGAGGAAGCGACATCAACGGCGACGGCTTCGCCGACATCGTCGTCGGCGCCAACTACGCCGACAATGGGGGGACCAGTTCGGGGTCGGCCTATGTGCTGTTCGGCCACGGCGGAGCGTTCGCGGCCTCGGTCGATGTCGCCAGCCTGAACGGCGCCAACGGCTTCCGCTTCGACGGGGCCGCGGCCAACGACTATACGGGCCGGGTGCTCTCGACCCTGGGTGACGTCAATGGCGACGGCGTCGACGACTTCATGGTCGGGGCGGCCTGGAACGACGCCACCGGCGCCCAGGCCGGCTCGGCCTATGTCGTTTTCGGCCGCGACGTCGATGCGGTAGGCAATTTCCAGTCTGTGCTCACCGCCGCCCAGCTCGACGGGACCAATGGCTTTCGCCTGCACGGCGGAACGGCCGGGGACATGGCCGGGGTTTCGGTCTCGGCCGCCGGCGACATCAACGGCGACGGGGTGGCCGACTTTGTCGTCGGGGCGCTCGGCGTCGATCAGCCGCAGACCAACGCCGGAGCCGCCTATGTGGTGTTCGGCAAGGCCGGCGGCGGCTTCGCCAGTGACATCAACCTGGCGGCCATGAGCGCCTCGGACGGCTTCCGGATCATCGGCGTCAGCCTCAGCGACCAGGCCGGTTCGGAGGTCTCGGCGGCGGGCGACATCAACGGCGACGGCATCGACGACCTGCTGGTCGGCTCCTGGGGTTTCGAGCCCAATCACTACACCGGGCCCATCAACCTGGGCGCCGTCTACGTCATCTACGGCAAGAACACCGCCGTGCAGGGCGGGTTCGGGACCTCGATGAGCGTCACCTCGCTCAATGGCTCCAACGGTTTCCGGATCATCGGGGTCAATGAAGGCGACAGTATCGGCACGGTGGTCAGCGCGGTCGGCGACCTCAATGCCGACGGCATCGACGACATCGCCATGGCCAGCACCTCGTTCCGGCCCAATGGCGTCGACTACAACGGGGCCATCTTCGTGCTCTACGGCCGCAACACCGCCGTCCAGGGCGCCTTCGCCGCCTCCTTCTCGACCAGCGCCCTGACCGGCTCGGTCGGCTTCCGGATCGATGGCGGCGCCTTTCCCTTGACGATCGGATCGTCGGTCTCGGGCATCGGCGACTTCAACCACGACGGCACGGTCGATATCGCCTTCGGGGCGACCAGCGCCGGCGAGGCGGGGCCGGGCAACTACACCTTCGGCGGCGGCGCCTACATCCTCTACGGCCTGCCGCCGCCCGCGGCGCCGGTGGTGGCGACCGCCGACGTCGCCGGCGAGACCCTGACCGGCGACACCGGCAACGACATCCTGACCGGCAACATCGGCAAGGACACCCTCTACGGCCTGGCCGGCGACGACAGCCTCGACGGCGGCGACAACAATGACCTGATCTACGGCGGCGCCGGCGCCGACGTGGTGCGCGGCGGCGACGGCGGCGATACCATCTACGGCGGCGACGGGGCCGACGACGTCGACGGCGGCACGGGGGCGGACAAGCTGTACGGCGACGCCGGCGACGACATCATCGTCGGGGCGCTTGGCAACGACTACATCTACGGCGGGGCCGACAACGACACCATCACCGGGGCCGGCGGCAACGACTACATGGATGGCGGGACGGGCGCCGATCACATGGACGGCGGCATCGGCAACGACGTCTATATCGTCGACAACGCCCTCGACACGGTGACCGAACTGGTCGGCGAGGGCAGCGACATCGTCCGCGCCTTCGTCACCTTCACGCTCGGCGACAACCTCGAAACCCTGCAGCAGCAGGGGACCGACAACATCGACGGGACCGGCAACGCGCTGGCCAACAACATGCAGGGCAACGCCGGGAACAACAGCCTGTCGGGCGGGGCCGGGGTCGATACGATCAACGGCAACGACGGCGACGACATCATCGCCGGCGGCCTGAACAACGACCTGCTGCGCGGCGGCCTGGGCGCCGACACCTTCGTGGTGGGCCAGGAGAGCATCAACACCGCCGTCCTCGAAACCGACACTGTCTACGACTTCTCGACCGCCGAACTTGACCGGCTCGACCTCAGCGGCATCGACGCCAACACCCTGCTGGGCGGCGATCAGGGCTTCACCCTGGTCTCGGCCTTCACCCATGCCGGCGGCGAGATGACGATGAGCTTCAGCGCCGGCCAGACCCTGATCCGGCTCGACGTCGATGGCGACAACGCCGCCGACTACCAGCTGAAGATCAACGGCGACGTGCGGCTCGATAGCGGCGGCTGGCTGCTCTAGGTCGACGGCTTCTCGTCCGGGGCCATCATGCCCGGGACCGCGTTCTCGGCGTCTTCCTCGGCGCCGCGGGCCAGGTCTTCGGCGGCGTCGTTGGGGGTGACGGCGGCCCCGGCCTCGCCTGTCGGGGTGGTCTTCCTGGGCATCTTCAGGCGCAGGGCGTCGCGGGCGGCGTCGCCCTCCTGGCCGAACAGGCCGCGCAGGCGCAGTTCCTGCTGCGGGAAGGGGATCTCGAAGGCGCCGCCGCGCAGGGCGTCCTCGATGGCCCAGGTGTAGGCGGCGTGGGCGGCGTTGGGGCGTTTGACCGCCTCAAGGGTCGGCCAGACCACCAGTTCGAACGACATGGCGCTCTCGCCGAAGCCGACCAGCCAGACCTGGGTGCGGCGCCGTGCGGTGTCCTCCATGGTGAAGGGCACGTCGTGGGCGGCTTTCAGCACCGCGTCGCGCACGGCGGCCTTGTCCGAGCCGTAGGCGACGCGGAAGGGGATGTGCATGCGCCGGGCGCTGTTCTGGTGGGTCCAGTTGGTGATCGGCTGCTCGATCAGCCGGCTGTTGGGCACCAGCACGTCGAGGTCGTCGTTGTTGCGCAGGCGGACGGCGCGAGGACCGATTTCCGCAACCACGCCGCGCTCGCCGGTCTGCAGTTCCAGGTAGTCGCCGATGCGGATCAGGCGGTCGAAGATCAGCACCAGGCCGGAGATGAACTCCTTGACCACGCCCTGCAGGCCAAAGCCCAGGCCGACGCCGAGGGCGCCGGCGAACAGGCTGAGGCTGGACAGGTCGACGCCGAGCGCGGCGACGCCCATGTAGATGCCGATGACCACGGTGCCGTAGGTGGTCAGCTTCTCGGCGATGTAGATCGACGGGGCCGACTGCGGGGCCCGGTCGCGCACCCGCCGGAACACCCGGCCGGCGATCCGCGAGGCGCCCAGGGCCAGCAGGATGAAGACGATGCAGGCGAGGATGCCGCCCGGCGTCAGATAGGACTTGCCGACCATCAACAGCTTGAAGTCGGCGACGTTGGTCAGGTCGCGCACCAGTTCGTGGATTTCGCGCGGAATGAAGTCCAGAGCCATGGCGGGGACCATGCAAGGCCCGGCGTCCGGAAACAAGGGCCCCAGAACGGGCGCCCGCGACCTTCTGACTCGGTGAAACCGCTTGGGGCGAGCCGGTCGGGACGGTTATAAAACACCGGTATGGAGTGGGCCGGCCAGCGCCTGTCCGGGGGGATGATCCATGGCCTTTGCGGCGGTGCTCAATCTGGACAGCTTGAACGGGACCAACGGCGTCCAGTTCAACGGCCTGCTCGGCGGCGACCAGTCCGGGTTTTCGGTGGGCTGGGCCGGCGACGTCAACGGCGACGGCTTCGCCGACCTGATCATCGGGGCCCCCTACAACGACGCCAGCGGGCCCTATTCCGGCTCGGCCTATGTGGTGTTCGGCCATGCCGGCGGCTGGAGCGCCAATGTCGCGCTGGACAGCCTGGGCGGGACCAGCGGCTTCATCATCGAGGGCCGGGCCGGCAACGAGGAGGCCGGCTTTTCGGTGTTCGCGGCCGGCGACCTGAACCACGACGGCTTTGGCGACGTGGTGGTCGGGGCGCGCAAAGCGGACCTGGCGGGCCTCGATTCGGGGGCGGGCTATGTCGTCTTCGGCCATGGCGGGTCGTGGAGCACCGTCGATCTGGCGACCCTCAACGGGACCAACGGCTTCCGCGCCACCGGCGAGACGGCCGGCGACTATGCCGGCGGGTCGGTGACGACGGTCTCGGACCTCAACGGCGACGGCGTCAACGACCTGGTGGTCGCCGCCCGGCTGCATGACGGCAACGGCCTGGACGCCTCGGGCTCGATCTATGTGCTGTTCGGCAAGTCGGAGGCGTTCGGCGCGACCCAGGCGCTGGGCGGCCTGAACGGGACCAATGGCTTCCGCATCAACGGCGAACTGGCCAACGACCTGGCGGGGGTCTCGGTGGCCTCGGCCGGCGATGTCAACGGCGATGGCCTGGCCGACCTGGTCATCGGCACCAAATACGCCGACCCGAACGGGGCCAATTCGGGGAGCGCCTGGGTAGTGTTCGGCAAGGCCGGCGGCTGGGCGGCCGACCTCAACCTCTCGACCCTGGACGGGACGAACGGCTTCCAGTTGAACGGCGCCGCGACCGGCGACAACGTCGGGACCTCGGTGGCGGGGGCCGGCGACGTCAACGCCGACGGCTATGCCGACCTGGTCATCGGAGCCGAGGCGCTCGACCCCAACGGCCAGAACAACGCCGGCGGGGCCTATGTGGTCTTCGGCCATGGTGGCAGCTGGAGCGCCAACGTCGCGCTGGGGGCCCTGAACGGGACCGACGGCTTCCGGATCAACGGCGAACTGGCCCTCGACCGGGCCGGCCGGGCCGTGGCCGGGGCCGGCGACATCAACGGCGATGGCTGGGCCGACATCCTGATCGGCGCCTACCTGGCCGACCCGAACGGCCGCAGCGCCAGCGGCGCGACCTACGTCGTCTATGGCCGGGCCAGTTTCGGGGCGACCCTGGAGCTTTCCGGCCTGAACGGGAGCAACGGCTTCGAGATCGACGGCGAACTGGCCAACGACCAGTCGGGCCGGGCGGTTTCCGGGGCCGGCGACGTCAACGGCGACGGGATGGCCGATTTCCTGATCGGCTCGCGCGGCTCGGACGTCGGCTACAGCAGCTCCGGCTCCACCTTCCTGATGTTCGGCCAGCTCAGCGGCATCGTCTTCGACGGCACGGTGAAGGCTGAGACCAGGACCGGCGGCGCGTCAGGCGACCGGCTGAACGGCGGGGCCGGCATCGACAAGCTGTACGGCCTGGGCGCCTACGACGTGCTCAACGGCGGCGACGGCAACGACTACCTGTTCGGCGGCGACGACAATGACTGGCTGATCGGCGGGCTCGGCAACGACGCCCTGCAGGGCGACAACGGCGCCGACCGGCTGGAAGGCGGTCTCGGCAACGACATCCTCAGCGGCAACGCCGGCAAGGACCGGCTCGAGGGCGGCGACGGCAACGACACCCTGAACGGCGGAACCGAAGACGACCAGCTGCTCGGCGCCCTCGGGACCGACACCCTCAATGGCGGCGACGGCAACGACCGGCTCGACGGGGGTTTGGGCAACGACAAGCTGAACGGCGACGCCGGCGCCGACCGGCTGGAAGGCGGCGAGGGGGCCGACACCCTCGACGGCGGAACCGGGGCCGACACCCTGATCGGCGGTATCGGCAACGACATCTATGTCATCGACGACCTGGGCGACGTCATCGTCGAGCTGGCCGGCGAAGGGACGGAAACGGCCAGGGTCTCGGTCGACGGCTGGGTGATGGTGGCCGAGATCGAGGCCCTGCAACTGCTCGGGACCGACAACATCGGGGCCAGCGGCAACGGCGTGAACAACAACATGAAGGGCAACGCCGGCGACAACCGTCTGGACGGCGGGGCCGGCAACGACACCATCGACGCCGGGGCCGGCGACGACATCGTCATCGGCGGGCTGGGCAACGACCTGCTGCGTGGCGGCTCGGGCGGCGACACCTTCGTGGTCGCCCATGCCTTCGGGGCGACGCTGGAGACCGACACGGTCTATGACTTCGTCCGCGCCCACGGCGACCGGCTGGACCTCAGCGGCATCGACGCCAACAGCAAGGTGGACGGCGATCAGGCCTTTGCCCTGGTCGGCGCCTTCACCAAGCACGCCGGCGAAATGACCCTGACCTTCGCCGCCAACGTCACCACCGTGCGGCTGGACGTCAACGGCGACGGCAAGCCCGAATACCAGATGAAGATCAACGGCAACGTCACCGGCGCCAGCGGCGACTGGGCGCTGTAGCCGGGGCAGGCTAGTCTGGCCTCCATGGACCAGGGCCTGCCGATCATCGATGTCTCGCCTCTGTTTGGAGCGGACGGGAAAGCCCGCGCCGAGGTCGCCGACCGTATCGGCGAAGCCTGCCGCTCGCTCGGCTTCTTCTATGTCGTCGGCCATGGCGTTCCGGACGCCGTGCTGGCCGAACTCGACGCTCAGTCGCGCGCCTTCTTCGCCCTGCCGGAAGCGGACAAGGCGGCTATCGCCATGAGCCGGGGCGGGCGGGCCTGGCGCGGCTGGTTCCCGCTCGGCGGTGAGCTGACCTCGGGCCAGCCGGACCGCAAGGAGGGGCTCTACCTCGGGCAGGAACTGCCGGCCGACGATCCGCGCGTGCGGGTCGGGCTGCCGATGCATGGGGCCAACCTCTGGCCCGCCGCCCAGCCGGCCCTGCGTCCCGCCGTCGAGGCCTTCATGGCCGGGACGGAGCGCGCGGCCCATGCCGTGCTGGAGGGCGTGGCGCTGAGCCTGGGCCTGCCCGCCGACTACTTCGCCCGCGCCTACACGGCCGATCCGACCGTGCTGTTCCGCATCTTCCACTACCCGGCCGCCCCGGCCGGCGATGCCGGCTGGGGGGTCGGCGAGCACACCGACTACGGGCTGCTGACCCTGCTGGCGCAGGACGACCTGGGCGGCCTGCAGGTCAAGACGCCGTCCGGCTGGATCGAGGCGCCGCCGGTGCCCGGGGCCTTCGTCTGCAACATCGGCGACATGCTGGACCGGCTGACCGGCGGCGAATTCCGCTCGACGCCGCACCGGGTGCGCAACACCAGCGGCCGGGACCGATTGAGCTTTCCGCTATTCTTCGATCCGAGCTTCGACGCGGTGATCCGGCCGTTGCCGGGACGAGAGTATGCGCCGCCCGGCGAGCGCTGGGACGGCGTTGATCCGGCCGGTTTCGCCGGGACCTATGGCGACTACCTGCTGGGCAAGGTCGGCAAGGTGTTTCCGGACCTTGGCGCGACTGTGATTTCGCCGGGGTGACATCCCGGGCGAGCCTCGCTAGGACTGGCCATGGGGCGCTTCGCAGGGATGATTGGATTGGCGACGCACCGCCTTTTGCTCTTCGCCGTCCTCAGCGCAGGCCTTTTGGCCCCCGCGCTCGCCGCGCGAGCCGAAGAGCCCAAGGCCAGCGTCCAGGGCGCCCTTGACGACGACCTGCGCGACCTGATCCGCAAGGCCATCGGAACCACTGACAAGCCGGCCAGCTCGCGCTTCGAGGCCCGCCGGCGTGGGCGCGAGGCCGCCGAGGCCGCCACCGCCGTGCTGCGCTCGGAGGGCTACTACGCCAGCGAGGTGACCACCGACCTGGGCGACCGCGAGGAGGACGCCGACAGCGAGGCCGCCCCCCGCGCCGTGGTCAAGGTCGAGGAAGGGCCGGTGTTCCACATCAAACGGCCGTCGATCAGCTGGGAGAACGCGGCGCCGGCCCCCGAGGTGCAGAGCGCCGGGACCCTGGCCATGGCCCTGCGCCGCGGGGCGGCGGGACGGGCGGCGGACGTGCTGGCCGCCGAGGGCCGGATCGTCTCGGCCATCCAGCAGCGCGGCCATGCCGACGCCCAGGCGCTGCCGCGCTCGGTCATCGTCGATCACGCCGACCAGAGTGTGATGCCCACCTTCAAGATCGATGCGGGGCCGCTGGTCAAGCTGGACGGGCTGGTCATCGACTATCGCGGCCGCACCGACCGCGACTGGATCAGGAAGCTGGTCCCCTGGAAGCCGGGGTCGGTCTACGCCCCGGACGAGATGGGCGAACTGGAGCGCCGCCTGCGCGAGACCGGGGCCTTCGACACCGTCCAGGTCGCCCTGCAGCCGGCCGACCAGGTGACGGCCGAGGGCTGGCGGCCGGTGTTGCTGACCTTGAAGGACCGGCCGCGCCGGTCGCTGGAGATCGGCGCCGGCTATTCGACCAGCGAGGGGGCCGGCCTCGACATCACCACCACCCGCTACAACGGCTGGAAGCGGGCCGACACGCGGATCATCGCCCTGCGCCTGGCCGAGCTGCAGCAGCGGCTGGACTACAAGGTTTCCCTACCGCACTGGCGCGAGCCGCGGCAGACCCTGAGCCTGACCGCCAGTGTCTACAACGAGGTCACCGACGCCTATGACCAGACCGGCGCCTCGCTGACCGCCGACGTCACCCGGCGCACCGGCGTCAACGCCTACCTGACCTGGGGCGCCTCGGTGGACGGCGGGCGGGTGGCCGAGATCCTGACCGTCGGCAACGTCGTGCTGCGCGGCGTCGACCGCGACCTCTACAACGTCGCCCTGCTGGGGGCCCTGGCGGTCGACCGCTCGAGCGATCCGCTGGATCCCAGGAGTGGCTGGCGGTTCGAGGCGAGGGCCGAGCCGATCGTCACCTTCGGCGACGCGCAGCTGACCTATCTGAAGCTTACAGGGCAGGGCAGCTTCTACCTGCCGCTCGACGATGAGCAGAAGTTCGTCATCGCCAGCCGGGTGAAGGCCGGGATGATCACCGGCGCCGACTCGCCGGACGTGCCGGCGGCGCGGCGGTTCTATTCGGGCGGCGGCGGTTCTGTACGCGGCTATGGCTACCAGGGCATCGGGCCGCGGATCAGTTCGACGCCGCTGGGCGGGATTTCGCTGGCCGAGGCCTCGGTCGAGTTCCGCTACCAGATCACCGAGCGCTGGGAGGCGGTGGCCTTCATCGACGGCGGGGCGGTGGGGACCGACAGCTTTCCGGGCGGCGACGACTTCAGCGCCGGGGTCGGCTTCGGGGTGCGCTACAACCTGGGCTTCGGACCGATCCGGGCCGACATCGCCTTCCCGCTCGACCCGCGCGACAACGACGCGCCGTTCCAGATCTACATCAGCATAGGGCAGGCGTTTTGACCGGCGCCGACCAGACCCCCGCCGCGCCGGTCCGGGCGAGGAACCATCTGCGCCGCTGGTTCCCCAGCAGCGCCCCCGGCTGGGTCATCCTGGTCTCGGCCGTCGCCGTGATCGTCGTGGCGACGGTGGCGGTCGGGGTGCGGTTCGGGCTCAACACCGTGCCGGGGCTGGCCTTCGTCGAGGCGCAGGCCAACGGGCTGAAGATCGGCCGCTACGGCAAGCTGAAGATCGAGGGGGTCAGCGGCGACATCTGGCGCAACGTCACCATCCGCCGGCTGATCATCTACGACGAGAAGGGGACCTGGCTGGAGGGCCGGAACCTGAACATGAAGTGGCGCTATCACGAGCTGTTCGTGCGCCGCTTCCACGCCGACGCGATTCACGCCGAACAGGTCACCCTGATCCGCCGGCCGACCCTGACGCCGAAGGAGAAGTCGGGGTCGCTGCCTCTAACCATTCTGATCGACGCCCTGCAGGCCAAGATCGAGTCAAAGCCGGCCTTCAGCCAGGTCGAGGGCCGCTTCGACCTCTCCGGGCGGCTGGCGCTGCAGCGAGGCGGCGGCACGGCCGGGCGGTTCGTGGCCCGCAGCCTGATGCACCAGGGCGACTTCGCCGACGTGGCCTTCGACCTCGGCCGGTCCGACGCCCTGATGGTCAACGCCCGGGCTTCGGAAGCCAGGGGCGGCGCGCTGGCCGGGGCGCTCGGACTCGACGCCAAACAGCCTTTCTCGCTGGACGCCCAGGCGCGGGGCACCACCAAGGTCGGACAGTTCAAGTTGCTGGTCACCTCCGGGCCGAACCAGCCAGCCAAGGCCGACGGCAGCTGGGACGCCAGGGGAGGGGCGGCCAACGGCTATGTGCGGCTCGACGCCTCGCGGCTGACGGGGCTGTACGCCCGGCTGTTCGGGCCGCAGGTGAAGTTCGACATCGCCGGCAAGAAGGGCCTGGGCGACTTCTACGACCTGAACGCCCGGCTGGACTCCGAGACCCTGTCGGTGACGGCGGTCGGGCCGGCCAACCTCGGCAAGCGGATGGCCGGGCCGGGCGGGCTGGCGGTGACCGGCAACACGCCGTCGATCGAGCGGCTGACGCTTGGCTCGGTGAAGGGGCAGGGGAATTTCATCGGCCGATTCAACGGCGACATCGCCAACTTCACCCTGCGCGGCGACGTGCGCGGGGCCAATGTCAGCCTGGCCGGATACACGCTCGGCGCGGCCTCCGGGCCGGTGACCCTGGCGCGCGCCAAGGGCGAGATCGGCATCGTCACCAGCCTGGTCGGGTCGGGCGGACGCGGGCAGGGGTATCTGGCCGCGCTGCTGGGGCCGAAGCCGACGGCCGACGGCGATATCGCCATCCTCAAGGATGGCCGGGTGCTGCTGAAACGCGTTCGGGCCAACGGGGCGGGGCTGAAGGTCGATGCCAGCGGCTCGCGCGGGCTGCTCGGCGGGCTGTCGTTCAAGGGTAAGGCGGAGCTGTGGAACTTCGGGGCCGCCAGGCTCGGCGGCAAGGGGCGGCTGGCGGGCAGCTGGTCGGCCGACCAGGGCGGCGACGGCAAGCCCTGGGTGTTCACGGTCGACGCCAAGGGGACCGGGCTGGCGCTGGGCGTCAGTGAACTGGACCGCTTGCTGGGCCCGGCCCCGCGGCTGCGCGGCAAGGCCAGCCTGCAGAACGGGGCGGTCGATGTCGCCGAGGCGCGGCTGGACGGCGACAAGGCGTTTGCCAAGGGCGCCGGCCGGCTGGGGGCCAAGGGCGACCTGGCCTTCAAGCTCGACTGGAACGCCGAGGGGCCGTTCCGGGTCGGGCCGGTCGAGGTGGCGGGCAAGGCCAGGGGCGATGGGTCGATCTCCGGCTCGCTGTTGGCCCCGCGCGCCGACCTGACGGCCCAGGTCGACCAGATCGACCTGCCGCGCCTGCCGCTGCGCAACGCCGCCCTGACCCTGACCTTCATGCAGCGGCCGGGCGGCGGTGACGGGGCCTTCGCCCTGGCCGCCGAGAGCCAGTACGGCCCGGCGCGGCTGCGCACCGATTTCGCCTTCACCGACGGCGGGGTGAACCTGTCGGGCCTCGACGCCGACGCCGGCGGGGTCAAGGCCCGGGGCTCGGTCGCTTTGCGGCGCGGGCGGCCGTCGTCGGCCGATCTGGTGCTGGCGGTCGGGCCCGGGGTGTTGCTGACCGAAGGCTCGATCACCGGCACGGCGAAGATCGTCGATGCGTCAGGCGGGGCGCGGGCGACGCTCAACCTGACGGCCAAGGACGCGGTGTTGCGCGACGCCGCCGGGCTGACGCTGGATACGGCGACCATCACCGCCGACGGACCGCTTGACCGCCTGCCGCTGCGCATCCAGGCCAGCGGGGCGGCGCCGAACGGTTCGTACAGCCTCGACGCCAACGGCATCCTGACCGAACAGCCGCAGGCCCAGGGCTGGCAGCTGACCCTCGACGGCGCGGGCAAGCTCGGCCGCACCCAGATCCGCACCACCGAAACGGCGCGGCTGGTGTTCGGCGGGCCGGTGACCGAGGCCCACCTGAAGCTGGCCGCGACGGGCGGCCGGGCCGCCGACGGCGGCGGCACGGCGGTCATCGACGCCCGCATCGCCAAGGGCAGCGCCGACATCGTCGCCGACATCACCGGCCTGCCGCTGGCCGCCATCAATGAAGACCTGGCCGGGCGGGCCGATGCGAAGCTGACCCTGCGCGGCCAGGGCGAGACCCTGACCGGGGCGCTCGACGCCACGGTCAAGAACGTCCGGGCCCGTGGCTCGGGCAAGACCCTGACCCTCGACGGCGAGGTGCAGGCGCGGCTCAACGACCGGACCATCACCATCGAGGCCACCGCCTCCAGCGCCCAGGGGCTGAAGGCCAACGGCTCGTTCGTGCTGCCGGCCGTGGCCAGCGCCGCGCCGCTGCGGCTGGCCATCGACCGGCGGCGGCCGGCGCAGGGGACTTTCCACGCCGACGGCGAGATCAAGCCGCTGTGGGACCTGCTGATGAGCGGCGAACGGTCGCTCAGCGGCCAGGTGGTGCTCAACGGCACGCTCGGCGGCACCCTGGCCGATCCGCGCCTGCTGGGCGAAGGGGCGCTGTCGAACGGGACCTTCGAGGACGGGCCGACCGGTATCAAGCTGCGCAACGTCGGCCTGACCGCCGCCTTCGCCGACAACGCCATCGACATCCGCCAAGTCTCGGCCACCGATCCGAAAGGCGGCAAGGCGACGGGCTCGGGCCGCATCAGCCTGCTGCGCGAGGGCAGCAGCAGCTTCCGTCTCGACCTGACCAAGTTCCAGGTCATCGACAACGACATCGCCCAAGCCACCGCCTCGGGCCAGGTGACCATCAACCGCACGGCCGCCGGCAATCCGCGCGTCGAGGGCGCCCTGCGCATCGACCGGGCCGAGATCGCCGCCGAGCCGTTGAGCCCTAGCGGTGTGACGCCGATGGACGTCGTCGAAATCAACAGGCCGATCACCCCCGCCGCCCGCCGGGCCGAGGCCCGCGAGGCGGCGAAGGACCGTGGGGCGACGATCGAACTGGCCGTCGCGCTGAAGGCGCCGCGCGGCCTGTTCGTCCGGGGCCGGGGTCTCGACGTCGAGATGAGCCTCGACGCCAATGTCTCCGGGACCACGGCCCATCCGGTGCTGACCGGCATGGCCCGGGTGGTGCGCGGCGAGTACGACTTCGCCGGCAAGCGCTTCGAGTTCGACGAGCGCGGCAGTGTCACCCTGTCCACCGACCCCTCCAAGATCCGGCTCAACCTGACCGCCACCCGCGAGGATCCGTCGATCACCGCCGTGATCCGCGTCGAAGGCACGGCCGCCAAGCCGGAGATCACCCTGACCTCCTCGCCGCAACTGCCGCAGGACGAGGTGCTGAGCCGGGTCCTGTTCGGCAGCTCGGCGGCGCAGCTTAGCCCCTATGAGGCCGCTCAGCTCGCCTCGGCGTTGGCGGCGCTGGCCGGCGGCGGCGGGTTCGACGTCATCGGCAACGTCCGCGAACTGGCCGGGCTGGACCGGCTGACCATCGGCGGCACCGAACTGACCGGTGTCACCGTGGCCGGGGGCAAGTACCTGACCAACGACGTCTACTTCGAACTGATCGGCGGCGGGCGCGAGGGCGGGGCCGTGCAGGTCGAGTGGCGGGTGCGCAAGAACCTCTCGCTGGTCAGCCGCATCGCCGGCAGCGGCGACAGCAAGCTGTCGGTCCGTTGGCGGCGCGACTACTAGCGCTTCGTCAGCTCGGTGAAGCCGCCGAAGATCATCCGCTTGCCGTCGAAGGGCATGCTGGCCGGGTCTTGGTGGAGGCGCGGGTCAGCCATGACCTTGGCGTTGACCTCGTCGCGCTTCTCCTTCGACTCGTAGGTGATCCAGGAGAAGATCACGACCTCGTCGTCCTTGGCCAGGACAGCGCGGGGGAAGCTGGTCAGTTCGCCGTAGGGCACGTCGTCGCCGACGCATTCGACGTAGGACAGGGCGCCGTGGTCCATCCAGACCTCGGCGCCGGTCTCGGTCATCTTCTTGTACGCATCGAGCTTGTCCTTGGGGACCGCGAGCAGGAATCCATCAACGTAGGCCATCCTCTTCTCCTTCGGCTATTTCCACAGGACGGTTGAGACCGCCCTGATCCGACAGCAGTGAACCGACCCCGGCGCATTTTTCCAGCGTCACGGCCTCCCCGTCATGATCGCGCGGTTCGCCTGCATCCGTTCCGCCACGAAATCGGCGAATGCCCGGACGTGCGGAGCCGTCCTGAGGTCCTCCCGGACGATCAGCCAGACCTCGGAGTCGAGTTCGGGCATGGGCGGCAGGCACCGCAGCAGATCAGGTTCTCCATCCCCCATAACGCACGGCAGCATGGCCAGCCCCATGTTGGCCCTCAGGTTGGCGATGAGGCCGGTCAGGCTGTTGGACCGGAAGCGGATGGCGCCCGGAGATGCTCGCTCCGCCAGCCAGATCACCGGTGCGAGCGTGGCCATCCGGCCGTCCATGCCGACCACGGGGTGATTGGCGATCTCGGCCATGGTGGCAGGCGCGCCCCGCTCCTCGGCATAGGCGCGGCTGCAATACAGGTTCCAGCCCGAATACGGCATCCGCCGCGCCACCACCCCCGCGCCTTCGGGACTGGAGCCTGCCCGAACCGCGATGTCGGCCTCGCCGCGGGCGAGGTCCATTCGCTCATCGGAACTTATAACCTCGATGGTGACGCCCGGATGGGTCTTCTGGAAAGAGGGCAGCCACGGCACCACTAGCCGACTGGCGATGGTGTCGCTGCAGGTCAGGCGTACCGTGCCGCCCAGCGCGCGCTGCTCGGCGGCCATGCGGTGGGAAAGGGCCGTGACTTCCGCCTCCATGCGCTCGGCCGCCTCCGAAACCTTCAGGCCCGCTTCGGTGGCGCGATAGCCCTGGCGTTGCCGCTCGAACAGCCGCGTTCCCAGCGCCGCCTCCAGGTGGGCGATCCGGCGGATGACGGTGCTCTGGTTGACGCCAAGGGCCCGCGCCGCCCCAAGCGCCGCGCCCGACCTCGTCACCGCCAACACAAAACGCAGATCATCCCAGTCCATGGCCCATACTGCAAAAACGCAGAACAACTTGGCAAGACCGCGGATTGTGACCGTCGTTCGTCGAAGCTAGACAACCGGTCCCGACGGAATGCCCCGCCGGGAAATGACAAGAGCAACCGCCGGAATGTCCCGGCCAACTTGGGGATGTCCCTGCCATGAAACTTTACTACGACCCCATCTCGACCACCTCGCGCCCTGTACTGCTGCTGATTCAGGACGCGCGTCTGCCCATCGAACTGGTCGAGATCAGCCTGTTCGCCGAGGCCCACCGGTCGCCGGCGTTCACCGCCCTGAACCCGAGCCAGGCCGTCCCGGCCCTGGCGCTGGACGGCGGCCAGGTCATCACCGAGGTGTCCGCCATCCTCAAGTTTCTCGCCGAGCAGGCGCGCCACCCGGCCTACCCGGCCGATCTGAAGGCGCGGGCCCGGGTGAACCAGCTGATGGACTGGTTCAACACCGGCTTCTATCGCGACTTCGGCTACGGCCTGGTCTACCCGCAGTGCATTCCGGCCTACGCCCACACAAACGCCACGACGCAGGCCGACATCCTGCGCCGGGGCGCCGAGCGGTCGGCCCGCTGGCTGGGTATCCTCAATGACCATTTTCTGGCGGAGGGCCCCTGGCTTTGCGGCGAGGCGGTGACGATCGCCGACTATCTCGGCGGCGGCTTTGTCTCGCTTGGGGACTGGGTCGGCTTCGACCTGTCGCCCTGGCCCAATGTGTCCCGTTGGATGAGCGCCCTGAAGGCGACCAGCGGCTGGACGGCCACCCACGGCCCGTTCGACTCCTTCCTGGCCATGATGGCCGAGCAGCGCCGGCAGTCGGCATGAGCGTCCGGGGCCTGCATCACATGGCCTTCCGCTGCCGCGACAGCGAGGAGACCCGCGCCTTCTATGAGGAGGTGATGGGCTTCCCGCTGGTCGGGGCGATGGATCTGTCGGCCAGCGCCACCGGCCGGCCGGTCCGCGTCCTGCACAGCTTCTTCGAGATGGCCCCGGGCAGCTATGTGGCCTTCTTCGAGGTCGAGGGCGATCCGTTCGAACCGACGCCACGGCACGATTTCGACCTGCACATGGCGTTGGAGGCCGATCCGTCCACCATTGCGCGGACGGTCGAGGCGGCCAGGGCGCGGGGTCTGGAGGTGCGAGGCCCGTCGGACCATGGCTTCATCCGCTCGACCTATTTCCGCGACCCCAATGGTTATGTGGTCGAACTGACGACCCCAGCCGAGGGCCACGAAGGTCTCGGAGCGGCGACGGCCGCGACGGCGCGCCGGACGCTCAGCGCCTGGACCGCGGCCAAGATCGCCTAGAGCTCGTCGAAGGGGGGCGGCAGTTCGCCGGACTTGAACAGCAGCACGGGGTTCTCGTCGTAGTCGCCCATCTCGGTGTCGGCCGAGATGCTGTAGGCGACCACGCCCAGCCGCAGGGGGCCGAGCCGCTCGGCCTTGCGGCGGGCTTCCTCGGCGGTCTTGCAGCCCACGGCCTGTTCGGCGCGGAACTTCGAGCGGCCCTTGCCGGCCACGTAGGACTGAACGAGGTGGACGGTCTCGGTCGCCACCTATTTCTTGCCGGGCGGCGTCAGGAAGGGCGAGGGGCCGGCGGCCGGGGCAGCCTTGGGCTGCTTGGGCTTGCGGGTTTCCTTGTTGGATTTCTTCTGGCCCTTGGCCATGGCCGGGCTCCTTTCGGGAAGCGCCAACGGAATGCGGCGCGCCCGCTGATATGCGCCTGACCGCCGGGAACGCCAAGCCCATCATTCGACCCCCAGCACCTTCTTGAGGAAGACGACCTCGGTCGCCCGGACCTGCTCCTGGTTGGACTTGCGGGCGATGCCGTGGCCCTCGTCCCTGGCCAGGACGTACCAGACCTCCGTGCCCTGCGCTCGCAGCTGGGCGACCATGGCCTCGCTCTCGCTCATCGGCACGCGGGGGTCGTTGGCGCCCTGGTAGACCATCATCGGCCTCTTCATCGCCGAGACGTAGCCGCGCGGCGAGATGCGGCCGAAGACCTCGCGCATCTTCGGGTCGCGTTCGTCGCCGTACTCGGCCCGGCGCAGGTCCCGGCGGTAGCCCTCGGTGTTCTCCAGGAAGGTCACCCAGTCGCTGATGCCGTAGAGGTCGATGGCCCCGGCGATGCGGTCGTTGTAGCGGCCGGCGACGGCCAGGCTCATGTAGCCGCCGTAGGACTGGCCGACGACGGCGACGCGGCTGGCGTCGAGGTCGGGCTGGGTGCCGATCCAGTCGAGCAGGGCGCCGATGTCCTTGACGCTGTCCTCGCGCAGGGCGGCGTTGTCGAGCGACAGGTAGGTCTTGCCGTAGCCCGAGGAGCCGCGGACGTTGGGGACGATCACCACCGCCCCGATCTCGTTGACCCAGCTCTGGCGGCGGGGGTTGAAGCTGGGCAGTTCCTGGCCTTCGGGACCGCCGTGGATCTGGATGATCACCGGGCGCTTGCGGACCGTATTGCCTTCCGGTTCACCGGGCTTCGGGACCGGGCGGTAGACGAAGGCCGGGATCTGGCGCTTGTCGAAGGTCGGGTAGTGGATCAGCGCCGGCTCGACCAGCTGGCTCGCCTGCAGGCCGCCCAGTTCGCTGGCGGTCCAGCGCGTGAGTTGCTTGCTGGCCAGGTCGTAGGACCAGACATCGCCGGCTCCGGTCGAGGTCGACAGGCTGATGGCCAACTGTTTGCCGTCGTCCGAGAAGCCCATGCCGGTCAGCACGCCCTTGGGCAGCGGCACGGCGGCCTTGAAGGTCGTGTTGTCTGTCCGGTCGAGGGCGTAGAGGTCCACCCGGGTGTAGCCGTCTTCGTTTGTCGCCACCGCAGCGGTTTGCCGGTCGGGGCTCAGCGACAGTCCCTCAGCGCCCCAGAATTCCGGCCGTTTGTCGCTGCGGGCCCCGACGGCGACGATGCTGAGATGCCGCGCCTTGCCTGTGGCGATGTCGAGGACCACCGGCAGGGTGACCTCCTTGCCGTTGTCCGACAGGACCACGACACCCTTGCCGTCGGCGGTGAACTTCGGGCCGGCGTAGGAGACCTTGCGGTCGGTCGGGCCGAACGGGGTGGCCTCGCCCGCCTTCAGGTCGAGCACGAACAGCCGCGTCTCCGCCGCGCTGACATAGCGGCTGAGCAGCACGCGGCTCCCGTCCGGGCTGATGTCCTCAGGCGAGATCGCGCCGGTCCCCTTGTGGACCAGGCGGCGACCTTCCGGATGGGCGACGTCCGCCAGCATGATGTCGTAGTCTCCCTTGCCGGGGGTGACCTGGGACCAGACCACCGTCTTGCCGTCCTTCGAGAAGACGAAGCTCTCGTTACGCGTGCCGGGCGCGGTCAGCTGGACCTCGTCGCCCTCGAGGGTCCGGATGAAGGCCTGGTAGTACTCGGCCCCGCCGACGTCGCGGGGGTAGAGGAAGCGCTGCGCGCCCGGCACGGCCTGGGCGCTGTTCACCGGGTCACTGAAGAAGGTCAGCTGGGTCCTGGCGGCGCCAGGCTTGTCCACATGATGGATCTGCTGGGTGTCGCCGAACCGGGTGGCGATCAGCATGGAGCCGTCCGGAAGCCAGTCCTCGAACACCGCCGAGCGGGCGTTGTAGTAGGGGGCGATGGCGGCCTTGAGGGCGGCCGGGGTCTCCGGGGCGCCGTCGTAGACGAGGTTGCCGACCTCCCGTTTGCCTTGCGCCGCGACGGGCAGGGCGATCAGGGAGAGGGCGAAGAGGGGGATCAGGGCTTTGCGCATGGGCGGCAGGTTAGCCGCAAATGCCGGGCCGTGAACCCTCAGGCGGTCAAGCGTTCCTCCGCGATGATGGGCACGGCCACGGCGGCGGCCACATGGTCGAGCAGCACCTGCATCTCGACCGGCTTGGTGATGAAGACGTCGACCCCGACGGCGGCCCATTCGGCCCGGTGTTCGGCCAGGGCGTTGGCGGTCAGGGCGAGGATGGGGGTGGCGGCGTTGGGACCGCCGGCGCGGATGCGGGCGGCGGCCTCGACCCCGCCCATGACCGGCATCTGCATGTCCATCAGGATGACGTCGAACGCCCTTAGAGAAGCCAGCTCGACCGCTTCGGCGCCGTTGGCGGCGACGGTGACGGCGGCGCCGAAGGGCTCCAGCATCATGCGGACGATGCGCTGGTTGACGACGTGGTCCTCGGCCAGCAGCACCGAGACGCCGCCGCCGCTCCAGTCGTCCTGGGCGTCGTCGGCCGGGGCGGGGGCGGGCTCGGCGACCATCAGGGGGATCTCGAAGCGGAACACCGAGCCCTTGCCCAGTTCGCTGCGCACGGTCAGCGAGCCGCCGAGCAGCTGGGCCAGGCGGCGGCTGATGGCCAGGCCCAGGCCCGTGCCGCCGTGGACGCGGGTGACGCCGCTGCTGCCCTGTTCGAAGCTGGAGAAGATGCGGCCGGCGGTCTCGGCGTCCATGCCGCTGCCGCTGTCCTCGACCTCGATCCACAGGATGGGATCGTCCATGCCGACCAGCTGGCCGGCGCGGACGACGATGGCGCCGGACGCGGTGAACTTGGTGGCGTTGGACAGCAGGTTGGAGACGATCTGCTGGAAGCGCAGCGGGTCGGTCATGATGCGGGCCGGAACGCCGGCCGGCTGGAAGCTCAGGGTGACGCCGTCGGCGGCCTTGGTGCGCCACAGGTTGGCGGCGGCGGCCAGCTTGTCGGTCAGGTCGAAGGGGGCGAGGTCGACCTCCAGCTTGCCGCTCTCGATGCGCGACAGGTCGAGCACGTCGTTGAGCAGGCCGAGCAACACCTCGGACGCGTTGCCCAGCATGTCGACGTGGCCGGCCTGTTCCTCGCTGAGCGGGGTGCGGCGCAAGAGCTCGCCGGCGGCGACCACGGCGTTCATCGGGGTGCGGATCTCGTGGCTGATCGTCGCCAGGAAGTCGCTCTTGGCGGCGTTGGCCCTCTGGGCGGCCTCGATGGCGGCCTCGGTCTGCTGGTTGGTCGTCCAGATGCGTTTGACGGCCATCAGGGCGTGCAGGATGTAGACCCCGCCGCCGGTGGCGATCAGCGCCATCTGGATGCCGTCATGGGCCGGGCTGGTCATGGCGGTGACCAGCGGCAGGCCGACGATGTAGAGGCCGGGCGGGCCGATGACGGAGGGCAGGGCGCGCGGCGTCTGGGCCATCTGCAGGGCGTTGTTGATGATCGAGCCGCACAGCGACAGCAGGGCGAAGGCCATGCCGGCGGCCGTGCCCTGGAACCAGAGGAAGACGGCCAGGCCTGAATAGAGGAAGGCGTTGAGGGTCATGCTGACCACGAAGGCCCAGCGGCGGGCGGCGGGCAGCGGGGCGTCGGACCGGCGCAGCGGCGCGGAGATCCAGTGGTCGATCCCCTGGCAGACGACGACGGCGAGGAACCAGGCCGGCGCGGCCGGGCCCGGGGCCAGGAACCAGCCGATGACGCCGATGAAGACGGCGAAGCCGAGGCGGGCCAGCAGGTCCTTGCCCCGCATGGCGGCGATGGCGCGGAGGGCGGCGTCGGTCGCCGCGCGGTCGGTGGTCATGTCGCGGGGGTCCCCATCGGGGTCTCTGTAGCGCAGCTGCGCTTAACGACCGGTTGAGTTGTGGCGCGCGCCGTGCCGATTTCTGTCGGCGGGCCGACAAAGCGCGAAATCACGGGCAAAATGCACGAAAGCCGCCCAACGGGCGGCTTCCTGAACGCTTTCAAAGGCTTGCCTGGGACCGCCGGTGGCCCGGCGGTGGACTTCCGGTGGCCCTTCGGTCGCCCGTAGGCGAGACTTTGGCCGCCCGCCGGTCGCCTTCAGGTAGGTCTTTGGCCCCGGTTTCGCGGGCCGGCGGCGCGCCCTCCAGCCGGGACCCCTCAAGTCGCTCGAGGGCGCCGAGCAGCCGGCTGAGGGCGAAGACCTTGGCGCCCATCCGCACGCGGATCTGGCGACGGTGGGTTCCGGCCTTCCAGGTCTCGTCGACGGTCAGCTCGCGAAACCCCGCCGCCTGGGCCCGGGTCAGCTTGGAGAGGTCGAGCTCCAGCCGCTGGCCGGCGTGGCCGACGGCGACGTAGTCGAGCAGGTTGGAAAAGGCGATGGCCCGCAGCTCCTCCAGCACGGTGTCGCGGGTCAGCGGCGCGGTCCGGGCGTCGCGGCCGGCCTCGAGGGCGGCCTGGACGTTGGGGCGGGCCAGCAGCTTGCGGGCGGTGTGTTTGGCGGCGAGGGGGCGGTAGCCGGCGCGGCGGGCGGCCTCGGCGGCGTTGTCTTCGTGCAGCATCAGATCGACGAACCGTTGCTGGCGGGCGGTCAGGGGTTTGTCGGCGGGGGAGGGTGTCGGCATGGGGGGGGCTCCGGGTGAGCCGCTTATCGAAGCGGTGAAACCATTATCCCATGGAGCGCCTGCAAGCCTGGACGTAAGCTGATCGGCTCGTTCCTGACAATGAAAATGGATGTTGCTATGCGGCGAACAGTGTCGGACTGTCCACTGAGGGTTGCGTAAGGGGGAGAACGTTGGAAGTCAAAAAGGTCAACGCCGATCCGACAAAGGCATTCTTTGTCCATACGATAACGAGGGATATCAAGCTTGAGGACTGCATTCTCGACTTGATCGACAACTCTCTTGATGGAGCCCGAGACCTGCTCGGAAGCCCTGAGCCGAGTCTTGAGCGCGCGATTAATTTCTCAAAATATGAAGTCGCTATAGAATTTTCTGAAGAACAGTTTTTGATAAGAGACAATTGCGGCGGTATATCGCTCGACGACGCCATAAATTACGCATTCACGTTCGGACGACGAGAAGCTGATGATCCCGACGCTTACTCAATCGGCGTGTATGGCATCGGAATGAAGCGTTCGGTCTTCAAGCTGGGCGACGACATTGTTATTCGAAGCACGCGGCCTCAGCCCAAGAAAGGGGCCGGGGAGGAACCGTTCAAGGTGACCATCGATGTGCCGGGTTGGCTCCGAAGCAATGTTTGGGATTTTGATCTAGACTCTGCAGAGCCGCTTTCTGCACCCGGTGTCGAGATCGTCGTCAAATCTCTCAGAGAGAATATTTCGGCCGAATTTTCAAATCCGGCCTTTGAAAATAGACTTCGCCGAATTCTATCGAGAGATTATTCACGCTTCATTGAATACGGCCTCACGATTAGAGTGAATGGTAAAAAAGTAAAGGCGTTTGAATTCAACCTTCTTATAAGCGACGCTATTAAGCCATTCCACGGCGAATTCACACTGAAGGGAGTGAGGGTTCAAATAATTGCGGGCATGGCTGCGAGACCATCCGACACGCAAGACCCGGATGATGAGGGAGAAAAGGAAGATCGATCCGGCTGGTATGTATTGTGCAATGATCGAATGGTCTTGGCCGCCGATAAGTCAGAACTCACAGGATGGGGCTATGAGCAAAAAAACAGATGGCACCCCCAATATAGAGGTTTTATCGGCATTATCCTTTTTTCAGCCCAGCGGGCTGACCAACTGCCGCTAACGACGACGAAGCGAAACATAGATCGTGATCATGAGATCTATAAATTAGCCTTGGCCAGAATGATCGAACTCACGAGGGATTGGATCGACTACACCAATCGGCGGAAATCGGCCCTCGATGAAGCAAAGTCGATCGAGCGTACGGCCGTCTATGTGCCCGCGTTTACAACTCCGACAAACAAGCAACAGGTCTATCCGCGTTTGACGTCTGCTCCGAGAGCTCAAGACGTGACGATCCAGTACTCCAAGCCCCTTCGCGTTGTTAGGGAATTGGCGCAGAGGTTCGGCGAGCCTGGAATGTCGGCTAGAGAAGTGGGGTCCAAGTCTTTTGACTACGCCCACCGCGAGCTTGTCGGTGGGGGAGACTGATGGCCTCATTCGACACGGTCAACTATAGCCTACGTCCGAACAAAGCTATCCAACGTCAAATCGTTTTTGATGGTCTTGAACTGTTGGATAGGTACATTCCGCTTAAGAAGAGCTTGTATATTGGTTTTGGATCGATTTGGTTCACAGATTTTGTATTAGCGCATCGAAGACTTCAAATTTCTGATATGATTTCTATAGAAAACAAACCTATAGGAGCGTTAAGGGGTAAATTTAATTCGCCGTTCAAAACAGTCATTGTAGAGGAAGGTGACTCTTCGGTTGTGTTGCGCGATATTGCCAACCGAGAAAAGGAGCTCGAGAAGCCTTGGGTCGTTTGGCTTGACTATGATCGCGGACTTACGCGGGAGGTACTCGACGACGTCGGGATCGTCATAACTCATGCGCCTATCAACTCCGTGTTGATTGTCACAATCAACGCGGCGGCGGGGTCCTTGGGAAAGGGCGCCGGCGGACGCCAACACTACCTGAAGAATCTGCTGGGTGATTCTGTCGACGATGGGTTGCCGCAGGAAAGCTTTGAAAGTGAGGGCATCGTTGGAGTCTTGGCAAACGCGCTTCAGAACTATCTGGTAGCGCAGGCGGTCCAACTAGGCCGGCCGGGTGGGCTGGTCCCCGGGTTCAAGATTCCCTATCGCGATGGGTCGCAGATGCTGACCATCGGAGGCGTGTTACCAGCCCCGGCTGCGAGGAGCGCTGTGAAGGCCTGTTTGCAGAGCGTTGAATGGCCGGGTTTCCCAGGGGTCCCAGTTGAGGCACCGCCGTTAACGTTGAAGGAGATAACCGCGCTTCAGCGATTGCTGCCCTCAGCCAAACCCATTTCTCGCGCGCAACTCCGGCGTATAGGGTTTGATTTGGAGGACGAGCAGCTTCGAACCTACTGCGAGCACTACCGACGCTATCCGGCATTTCTGCAGGTTGTAAATTAGGGCTGCCGCCAAGCGGGCGGGCGCAATTTTGTGTTGAGCGGTTTCGGCAACACTATTTTTTTTTCGGCGCAGCAGCTGGTCGTCGCGATCGACGAAATGTCCGATTCAGAGTCATGTAGAGGTCTCAGCGCGCGAGCTTGCCATGGCCAAAATATTGGGCCCCACAATTGTTGACCTGTTTTCTGGATGTGGGGGGTTTGGCCTTGGCGCTGAGCTGGCTGGGTTTCAGACCGTTGCTGCGGTGGACATCGATCCCGATTTGCAGTCCGCGTATAAGTTGAATCTTCCGCACGCAAACGCGTTCACCGGCGACGTTGGCCTGCTGGATAAGGATGCTTGGGCGGAGAAGCTGGGATCTATTCACGTCGATGGGGTGATCGGTGGACCTCCATGCCAAGGCTTCAGTCGCATTGGCAAGCGCGATGCGGATGATCCTCGGAATTCCCTGATTGGCCACTTCTTCCGGCAAGTGGAGCTATTGTGCCCGAAGTTCTTTTTGATGGAGAACGTCGAGGGCTTACTTGATCAGTCAAATCGAGCCCGGTTGGATGCGGCGCTGTCCGCTATTCCGAAGAACTTTGTCGTTCACCCTCCGAAGACAATTGAAGCGGCTGACTTTGGTGCTGCGACAAGCCGAAAGCGCGTGATTCTCTTTGGCTATGATCCCGACAAAATGCCACCCGTCGCGCCAAGCGATCTTGTGCAATCGAACCGGTTGACTCGCCCCACCGTTCGCCAAGCGATTGGCGACTTACCCAGTCCGCTGCCTCAGATTCTGAAAGGGTCGGACTGGGGATGGGCGGGATATCCGCAGCAGAATTCCAAGTCGCTAGTCATCTCGAACTACGCTCGTGCCCTGCGTTCCGCCGCTCCGAAAGGGCTAGGTTGGGCAGAAGCCAGTGGTCGCCTTCGTGGCGGCGAAGTTTCAGGGCTTTTTGAGACCAATCACACGCCAGAGGTTGTTGAGCGCTTCGCTGCGACGGCAGCAGGAAAAACCGAAGCCATTAGTAGATATCCGCGGCTCGATTGGGACGGTCTATGCCCTACCTTGAGAGCTGGTACCGGAAGGGACCGGGGGAGCTTTCAGGCTATGCGGCCTATTCACCCCTCTGAAGCGAGGGTAATTACCGTTCGAGAAGCGGCGAGACTTCAAGGCTTCCCAGATTGGTACGTCTTTCACAAGACCAAGTGGCATAGTTTTCGGATGATCGGAAACAGTGTGCCTCCCCCAGTTGCCAAAGCTCTTCTGTCAAATATTCGAATGAATCTTGGTGAACCTGTTGGCGCTAGGCGGCAGGCCTTTCAGGCTTAGCGGTGCGCCTGCCGGGTACCACAGGGGGCCGAAATGCTGCGACCAAGCATCGAGCGGCGCGTTGCGATTGCTATGGTTGATCACGTCAGCGCGAAGAAACGCTCAGAGATTATGGCCACAGTCTCCTCGCAAGGCAGTGGTCCGGAGATGCTCGTGCGACGCGCGGCCCACAAATTGGGACTGCGGTTTCGGATCCACCGCAGAGACCTGCCAGGTAGGCCAGATTTGGTGTTCTCGCGCTCCAAGATCGCCGTCTTTGTGCACGGTTGCTACTGGCACCGACACGTCGGGTGCAAGAAGGCCACCACTCCAAAATCAAACGTAGATTTTTGGACAAACAAATTCATTTCCAATGTTGAGCGGGATCAAAGAGCCGAAGCAAGCCTCAGGGAGCTGGGCTGGACCGTGCGGATCGTATGGCAGTGCGAACTGCCCGACATGGAGGCGGCTGAGCGGTGGGTCGGAATTCACCTCCTGCCACAACCTCTTTCCCAGACAACGTCCCTCCGCTAACACTGCTCCTCAATCCGCGACTCCCGTCTTGCGCCATTCCGGGGGCCGCCATCACAGTTCCTCCGCGTCGACCTGGTCCGCGGGCAATGGCGTAACGTCAGGTCCAGAGGGGCTCGCATGCTGGTTGCGCCGCAGGAGCGGTCGGTTCTGGAGTCCATCGCCGAGCGCGGGGACGACATCGTCGCGCGGGCGGTGGGCTGGTGCGCCGGCAATAGTGGCAGTCGCAATCTGGAGGGCCTGCGGGCCACGCTGGATCTGCTGACGGCGGCCTGGGGCGCGGCTCTGCCGGCGGCGGCGGTCAGCCATGAGGCGCTGGAGCCCACCGTCGAGATCGCCGCCGACGGGCGTGAGGCGCTGCACAGTCCGCCGCCGTCGCTGCTGCTGACCATGCGGCCGGACGCGCCCGTGCAGGTGGTTCTAACTGGACATTATGACACGGTGTTCGCGGCCTCCAGCCCGTTCCAGGCGGTGGGGCGGCGCGAGGACGGGGCGCTGAACGGGCCGGGGATCGCCGACATGAAGGGCGGCATCTCGGTGATGATGGCGGCGCTGGAGGCGTTTGAGCGGTATGCGGAGGCCGGCAAGGTCGGCTGGCGGGTGCTGCTGAGCCCCGACGAGGAGATCGGCTCGCTGGGCAGCGGGGCGGTGCTGGCCCGGATCGGGCGGCTGGGGCATGTGGGGATGACCTATGAGCCGGCGCTGGCCGACGGCACGCTGGCCGCCGGGCGCAAGGGCAGCGGCAACTTCCACGTCAAGGTGACCGGGCGCTCTTCCCACGCGGGGCGGGCCTTCGACGAGGGGCGCAACGCCGTCACGGCGGCGGCGCGGATCGCCGGGGCGCTGGACGGGCTGAACGGCGGGCGGGACGGGGTGACGGTCAATGTCGCCAGGATCGACGGCGGCTCGGCGTTGAACGTGGTGCCCGACGTGGCGGTGGTGCGGTTCAACGTGCGCTTCCCCGATGCGGAGGCGGCGCGCTGGCTGGAGGGCGGGATTGAGCGGGCCTGCGCCTGCGGGCACGGGGACGGGCTTGGGGTGTCGATGTTCGGCGGGGTGACGCGGGCGGCCAAGCCGTTCAACGGGGCGCAGTCGGCGCTGTTCGGGTCGGTGCGCGAGGTCGGGGCGGCGCTGGGGCAGGACATCGCCTGGAAGTCGTCGGGCGGGGTTTGCGAGGGCAACAACCTGTTCGCCGTCGGGCTGCCCAATGTCGATACGCTGGGGGTGCGGGGCGGGGATATCCACAGCGAGCTGGAGTTCGCCTGGCCGGACAGTTTTGTCGAGCGGGCGCAGCTGTCGGCGCTGATGCTGATGAAGATGGCGAGCGGCGAGGTCGATGCCTTGAAGCTCCGCCGAATGATGGACGAGGCCTCTCAATGACAAAGGTTTCGCCTCTGGGCGCCCTTCTCCCCTCGCGGGAGAAGGTGTCGGCGAAGCCGACGGATGAGGGGTCGCGCCGGCCTCTGCGGAGCTTGTCGCAACAACCTCATCGCGGCTTGAAGACCTATCGACCCCTCATCCGGCCCTTCGGGCCACCTTCTCCCGCAAGGGGAGAAGGGACACTCACGGCGGCTTTGGCGACTGGGATTGATCTTAGATGTTCGTAGTCAGACCCGCGGGCCCAGGTGATTTCGACACCCTGATGGAGCTGGCCGTGCTGTCGGGGCGGGGGTTTACCAGCCTGCCCGAGGACGAGCCGACGTTGCGGGAGCGGCTGGCGCTGTCGGCGGCCAGTTTCGAGGGGACGGTGGCGCCGCCGGAGGCCTGGTACACCCTGATGCTGGAGGACACCGCCGACGGCACGGTGGCCGGGGTGGCGGGGGTGAAGGCCGGCGTGGGGCTGAAGCGGCCGCACTTTTCGCTGCGGGTGGTGACCCTGGCGCAGTCGTCGCCGACGCTGGAGCTGCGGTTCGATCACCAGGCGCTGGTGATGGTCAACGAATGCGCCGGCTGGTCGGAGGTGGGTTCGCTGTTCCTGCGGCCCGAGAAGCGCAAGGGCGGGGCCGGGCGGTTGCTGGCCCAGTCGCGCTACATGCTAATCGGCATCGAGCCGGCGCGGTTCGCCGAAATGGTGCTGGCCGAGCTGCGCGGCTGGTTCGACGAGGACGGCGGCTGTCCGTTCTGGGACCATGTGGCCAGCCGGTTCTTCCCGCTGGCCTTCGACGAGGCCGACCGGATGAGCGCCTCGACCAACGGCCAGTTCATCCTCGACCTGGCGCCGCGGCATCCGATCTATGTCGGGCTGTTGCCGCTGGAGGCGCGCGGGGTGATCGGCAAGTGCCACACCGAGGGCGAGGCGGCGCGGGCCATGCTCGAGCGGGAGGGGTTCCGGTTCCAGGGGCTGGTCGACCTGTTCGACGCCGGGCCGACGGTCAGCTGCCACCGGGACGACATAAAGACGGTCAAGGAGGCGCGGCGGCTGACCGTCGCGGTCGGGACCGATGAGGAAGCTTATGGCGAGGAGGCGCTGGTCTCGACGACGGCGATCGGGGGGTTCCGGGCCGTGCGGACGCCGATCCTGATCGACGGGGTCAAGGCGATCATGAGCCGGGAGGCGGCCGAGGCGCTGCAGCTCGGCGAAGGCGAAGCGGTGAGTGTGAAGGCATGAGCAAGGGCTGTTACATCGACGGCGCCTGGCGCCCCGCGCATGGGGCCGAGTTCGTCTCGGTCGATCCTGCCACCGAGGAGGGGGTCTGGGCCGGGGCGGCGGCGAATGGCGCCGACGTCGAGCGGGCGGTGGCGGCGGCGCGGGCGGCGTTTCATCCCTGGGCCGACCTGCCCCGCGAGGAGCGGGTGGCGGCGTTGCGGCGGTATCAGGCGGGGCTGAAGGCCATGCAGCCGGCCTTCGCCGAGGCCATCGCGCGGGAGACGGGCAAGGCGCTGTGGGAGACCACGGCCGAGGTCGGCTCGATGATCGCCAAGGTCGACGCCTCGATCGCCGCCTATGACGAGCGGACCGGGGTGCGGGAGAGCGCCACGGGGTTCGGGCGGGCCGTGTTGCGGCACCGGGCCCATGGGGTGATGGCGGTGCTGGGGCCGTACAATTTCCCGGTCCATCTGCCCAACGGCCATGTCGTGCCGGCGCTGCTGGCCGGGGACACGGTGGTGTTCAAGCCGTCGGAGGAGACGCCGTGGTCGGGCGAGATCATGGCCCAGGTCCTGGAGACCGCCGACCTGCCGCCGGGGGTGTTCAACCTCGTCCAGGGCGGGCGGGAGACCGGGGCGGCGCTGATCGACCAGGACATCGACGGGCTGCTGTTCACCGGCAGCGGGGCGGCGGGCGCGCACTTCCGCCGGCACTTCGCCGAGCGGCCGCATGTGATCCTGGCGCTGGAGCTGGGGGGGAACAATCCGCTGGTGGTCTGGGATGCGGTGGATACGGAGGCGGCGGCGGCGCTGGTCGTGCAGTCGGCCTTCATCACCACCGGGCAGCGGTGTTCGTGCGCGCGGCGGCTGGTGCTGCCGGAGGGGCGTGAGGGCGACGCGGTGCTGGAGGCGCTGCTGGCGCTGACCGACCGCTTGAGGATCGGGCCGTGGAACGGCGAGGAGCCGTTCATGGGGCCGCTGATCCATGCGCGCGGGGCCAATGCGGCGCGCGAGGCGGCGGGCAAGCTCGGCGGGACGGCGTTGCGGACGCCGGGGAAGATCGCCGGGCTGTCGGACGCCTTCATCACGCCGGGCATCTACGACGTCGGCCATCACGAGACGCCGGACGAGGAGATCTTCGCGCCGATCCTGCAGGTGAGGCGGGCGGCGACCTTCGACGGGGCGCTGAGCCTGGCCAACCACACGCGCTACGGGCTGTCGGCGGGGCTGATCAGCGATGACGCCGCCCTGTGGACGCGGTTCCAGCAGCGCATCCGGGCCGGGGTGGCCAACTGGAACCGGCCGACGACCGGGGCGGCGGGGACCGCGCCGTTCGGGGGGCTGGGCGACAGCGGCAACCACCGGCCGAGCGCCTATTACGCGGCCGACTACTGCGCCTATCCGGTGGCCAGTTTCGAGGCCGACCGGGTGGTCTCGACGCTCGGCGAGATCAAGGGGCTGAAGTCGTGAGTTCCTCCTCCGGCGCGCAGCGACGGGGGAGGGGGACCGCCGCCGCGACTCAGCGGCGGTGGTGGAGGGGGCCGCGCCGGCTGATGGGATTGTCAAGAACGCCGTCATCGCCGCCCGCGCCAGAACGCGCCTCGTCCTGACCCGCCGGCGCTGCCCCCTCCACCACGCGCGTATTCGCGCGCGGTCCCCCTCCCCCGCGCTGCGCGCGGAGGAGGAACTGTCATGATGACCGCCGTCGAAGCCAACTGCGACGGCCTGGTCGGGCCGACCCACAGCTTCGCGGGGCTGGCGCCTGGCAACCTGGCCAGCGAGATCCACAAGGGCGAGCCGTCGAACCCGCGCGGGGCGGCAGTCGAGGGCCTGTCGAAGATGCGGCGGCTCTCCGACCTGGGCCTGCCGCAGTTCGTGCTGCCGCCGCATGAGCGGCCGGACGTGAGCTTCCTGCGGGCGCTGGGGTTTGGCGGTACGGACGCGGCCGTCATCGAGGCGGCGGGTCGGACGGCGCCGGAACTGCTCAACACCGCCTGCTCGGCCAGCCCGATGTGGGCGGCCAACGCCGCCACGGTGACGCCGAGCGCCGACGCCGCTGACGGCCGCGTGCACTTCACCCCGGCCAACCTGCTGACCAACCTGCACCGCAGCCTCGAGGGCGAGCAGACGGCGCGGGCTCTGCGCACCCTGTTTCCCGACGAGACGAAGTTCGCCGTCCACGACCCGCTGCCGGCCCAGCCCCACTTCGCCGACGAGGGCGCGGCCAACCATGTGCGGCTCTGCGCCGAGCACGGCGAGGCCGGGGTCAACCTGTTCGTCTGGGGTCGCGACGCCTGGGAGGCCTGGTCCGGCCGCTTCCCGGCCCGGCAGACGCGGCAGGCCTTCGAGGCGGTGCAGCGGCGGCATGGGGCCGGCGGGGCGGTGTTCGCCCGGCAGGCGCGGCGGGCGATCGAGGCGGGCGTGTTCCACAACGACGTCGTCTGCGTGGGCGCCAAACAGTGCCTGTTCTTCCATGAGGCGGCCTTCGAGGACCGGGCGGCGGTCGAGGCCGACATCCGCGCGGCTGCTTCGCGTGAGGGGGCGGGCTTCGAGCCGGTCTTCGTCGAGGTGGCCGAGGCCGACCTGCCGCTGGCCGAGGCGGTGAAGAGCTACCTTTTCAACTCCATGCTGGTGTCGCTGCCGGGCGAAGCCCGCCTGACCCTGATCGCCCCGATGGAGGTCGCCGAGACGCCGCGCGCCCACGCCGTGGCGCAGGGCCTGGTCGGCGGCAACGGTCCCATCGGCCGGGTCGAATACGTCGACGTCCGCCAGTCGATGCGCAACGGCGGCGGCCCGGCCTGCCTGCGCCTTCGGGTGGTGCTGACGGAGGACGAACTGGCGGCGGCCAACCCCGGCCAACGGTTCAACCCGGCCCTGCAACAGCGGCTCGAGGCCTGGGCCGGAAGCCGTTATCGCGACCGGCTTTTGCCCGCCGACCTGGCCGATCCGGCCCTGCTGGTCGAGAGCCGCACGGCGCTGGACGAACTCACACAGATCCTGGCGCTCGGCTCGGACTTCTATCCGTTCCAGCGCTAGCCGCCGCGTAAGCGCGCCAACGCTTCCGGGAACCGCCGCGACAGGGGCGCGACCACGCCGCCGATGGTGACCGCGTAGTCGCCGCTGCCTTCCGGGGTCAGTTCGGTGACGCGGGCGGCGTTGACCAGCCAGGAGCGGTGGGTGCGGACGAAACCCTGCTCGCCGAGTTTCGCCTCGAGGCTGGCCAGGGAGGCGCGCATCAGCGGCTTGCGGCCGTCGGACAGGTGGAACTCGGCGTAGTTGCCGGCCGACGAGACGGCGAGGATGTCGGCGAGGTTGGCGCGGACCAGTCTGGCCCCGTCGCGGATGTCGAAGGTGGCGGATTCGGCCGGCTGCGCCTTCATTGCGCCAGCGATGATGCGATCGCGCAGCAGCCAGAAGCAGAGCATCACCAGGCTGTAGTAGAAACCGTCCTTGCGCAGCTCGTAGGGAAAGCGGGTCAGCCAGTCGCCGAAGTCGTAGGTGTCGCCGCCCAGGCGGTAGATCAGCGACCGCAGGGCCACGAAGCCGGCGACATGCAGGGCCGAGAACAGCAGCAGGACGGCCGCGTGAATGCCGAGCGTGCGCCAGAGCGGCGGGCGGTCCAGCGGCAGCCGGCCCAGGGTCAGCCAAGGCAGCCAGATCAGGGCGATGCCGCTGACGGCGCTGGTCGCCTCGTGGACGATGGGGCCGGTCGGGTCCATGTCGGGCATGTCGGCCAGGGCGGTCAGCACATTGATGGTGTTCAGCGCCACGATGAACAGCACCGCGCCGCTCAGGCAGACGATAGTCGCCAGGCGCTCAGCGCGTTTCGTCCCGGATGGATCGCCGCTCGTCACAGGCGCGTCCCGCTGGTCACCGGCCCGGCGCCGCACGGCCCGGCGGTCTTGGCGACCGCGCGGGGCCTGCGCGATCCCTTCAGGACATCGTTCGCTTTGTCCGGAGCCATCCCGTGAATTCCGACCTCTCCACTCTTTCGTTTGAGCGCGGTCTTGCCGCCGAACCGGTGTCCACTTCGGCGGACCGCGCTCTGGACCGCCGCCACGACCTCGACTGGATTCGAGTCGGGGCGTTCGGCCTGCTCATCCTCTACCATGTCGGCATGTTCTACGTGCCCTGGGACTGGCACGTGAAGACTTCGCAGCCGGTCGAGTGGCTGGAGCCGGTCATGCAGCTGACCAATCCCTGGCGGCTGACCCTGCTGTTCCTGGTCTCCGGGGCGGCGACGCGGTTCATGGCCGACAAGATGAAGCCGGGGGCGCTGGCCGGCCTGCGCACCGTGCGGCTGTTGCCGCCGCTGATCCTGGCGATGGTCCTGATCGTGCCGCCGCAGTCCTACTACCAGCTGGTCGAGAACGCGCCGGGGTTCACCGACAGCTACCTGACCTTCTGGGGCAAATACCTGACGGCCTCGGGCCACTGGTGCAAGGACGGTGAGTGCCTGATCACTCCGACCTGGAACCACATGTGGTTCGTCGCCTACCTGTTCCTCTACACCCTGCTGCTGGCGCTGCTGCTGTGGCTGGCGCCGAAGGCCTTCAAGGCGGCCGAGGCGGCGCTGGACCGGCTGCCGGCCTGGGCGCTGATCGGGGCGCCGGTGGCGGTGCTGGCGGCCTACCGCATCGTGCTGGGGGCCGACATCAGCCATGACCTGATCAACGACTGGTACAACCACGCCGTCTCGCTGAGCGCCTTCCTGTTCGGCTTCCTGACCGCGAAGTCGCCAGGGGTGAAGGCCGGGTTCGAGAAGGCGCGCTGGATGACCCTGGCGCTTTGGTTGGCAAGTTGGGCGGGCTGGGCGACCTATGCCTGGATCTGGCGTGGTGACGATGTCGTGCCGCCGGAGGCGTTGCGGATGGCGATGCGCGGCGTCTATGCCCTGAACAGCTGGATGGCGATCTCGGCGGTGCTCGGCTTCGGGGCGCGGCATCTGACCCGGGGCGGGCCGGTGCTGACCTGGCTGACCCTGGCGGTCTTCCCCTTCTACATCATCCACCAGACGGTGATCGTCGTGGCGGCCCATCACCTGCACAAGCTGGGCCTGTGGCAACCGCTGGAGGCGGTGGTGCTGATCGCCGTCACCGTGGCCGGCTGCCTGCTGACCAACGAGGTGGCGCGGCGGGTGGTGTTCCTGAGGCCGCTGTTCGGGCTGAAGCTTCAGTCGGCCCTGGCCAGACGCCCGCCGGCCTTCGCATAGGCCTGGGTCCCGGCCGTGAAGACGCGGTCCGTCGGCAGGACCGCGTCGATCGGAATGTCGTCGGCGGTGGCCAGGTCGGCGTAGATGGGGGCGAAGTCCTGCAGGGTGGCGTCGAGCAGGGCCTGCAGGCCGGGGATGACGAAATAGGCCTGCTGGAAGTCGTCGATGCGGTAGGGGGTGCGCATGGCGCGCGTCAGGTCGAAGCCCAGGCGGTTGGGCGAGGGGTCGTCGAGGGCGAAGATCGACTCCGTCCGCGAGGAGACGATGCCGGCCCCGTAGATGCGCAGGCCCTTGGGCGTTTCCAGCAGGCCGAACTCGACGGTGTACCAGTAGAGGCGGGCGAGATTGTGCAGCCGGCCCAGGCCCACGGCGCGTTGGCCGCCCTTGCCGTAGGCTTCCATGTAGTCGGCGAAGGTGGGGTCGGTCAGCATCGGCACATGGCCGAAGACATCGTGGAAGATGTCCGGCTCCTGCAGGTAGTCGAGCTGGTCACGCTTGCGGATGAACTGGCCGGCCGGGAAGCGGCGGTTGGCCAGGTGGTCGAAGAAGACCTCGTCGGGCACCAGGCCGGGCACGGCGACGACGCTCCAGCCGGTCAGGCGCCGGAGCTCGACATTGATCTCGTCGAAGTTGGGGATGCCGCCGCGGTGCAGATTAAGGGCCTGCATTCCGTGCAGGAACTCGTCGCAGGCGTAGCCCGGCAGCAGGGCGGCCTGGCGCTCGTAGAGGATGTCCCAGGTCGCGTGTTCTTCGGCCGTGTAGTCGGCCCAGCCCTGATCGATCGTCCAGTCTTCGCGCGCCCCGGGGGGCGGCGCGGCGATAAAGCCATCGGCGCTCATAGGGTGAGACTACGTTGTGTTGCGAGGAATGTTCCGCCGAATTTGCCCGTGTTTCGCAGATTCGGCGGAAAGATGTTGCGTTAGTGGGCGACCCTGGGCCGCATGTTGTAGTGGCCGTCCTCGAAACCGTCGAAGATCAGGGCCGTGTGCGGGTGGCCGATCGGCTCGCCCGTGTCGTCGGGCAGCAGGTTCTGCTCGGAGACATAGGCCACGTAGGTGTTCTGATCGTTCTCGGCCAACAGGTGGTAGAACGGCTGGTCCTTGCGCGGACGGATCTCTTCGGGAATGGAATTCCACCATTCCTCGGTATTGGCGAAGGTTGGATCGACGTCGAAGATCACCCCGCGGAACGGGAAAACCCGGTGACGGACCACCTGTCCAATGGCGAACTTGGCGAGTTGGCTGTTCATAATGTTCATCATCTTACGCCCCACGCCTGACTGAATGCTGAACGTAGTCATCACGCAAGAGTCGGCAAGTGCGGGGTTCCGTCCTTGCGACAACATGGTCTAGGGTCGCTTTGAAACCGGGCGCCGATCCACGGCCGTCCGCGCAGACAGGTGACAACCATGTCGGAGGCGCCAAGCGCCCGGCCGCAGCCCGAACAGGGCTCGCGCGGGCAAGGCGGGCCGCCGTGTTATGCGGCGCTCGACCTGGGCACGAACAACTGCCGCCTGCTGGTTGCGACGCCGACGCCGGGGGGCTTTCGCGTCGTCGAGGCCTATTCCCGAATCGTCCGGCTGGGCGAGGGGTTGAGCCAGAGCGGCCGGCTGTCGGACGAGGCCATGGAGCGGGCGATGGCGGCCCTGACCGTCTGCGCCGAGAAGGTGCGGCGGCGAAAGTGCGTGCGGTTTCGCGCCATCGCCACCCAGGCCTGCCGGGGGGCCGAGAACGGTCCGGCCTTCATCGAACGGGTGGCCGAGGAAACCGGCCTCAAGCTGCAGATCATTCCGCCGAAGGAAGAGGCCCAGCTGTCGGTGGCCGGCTGCGTCAACCTGCTGGACCGCACGGCCGAGGCGGCGCTGGTGGTCGACGTTGGTGGTGGCTCGACCGAACTGTCGTGGGTGGACCTGAAGGGGGAGGGGCTGGACCTGCGGCCCCGACAGTTCGCGGCCTGGAAGCTGCCGATCAAGGCCTGGCTGTCGATTCCCATCGGGGTGGTGACCCTGGCCGAGCGCTTCCCGGAGGGGGAGAAGGCCTCGGAGGCCTGGTTCCGCTCGATGGTCGAGGCGGTGAAGGAAATCCTCGCCGCCTTCCCGCATGCAGAGCCGCTGCGCGAGGTTTTCCAGGCCGACCGGGCCCATATGGTCGGCACCTCGGGCGCGATCACCAGCCTGGCGGGGCTGCATCTCAACCTGCCGCGCTATGACCGCAACCGGGTCGACGGCATGTGGATGACCCGGGGCGAGTGTGAAGTGGCGGCCGACCGACTGATCGCCCTGACCCCGGCCGAACGGGCGGCGCAGGCCTGTATCGGGCCGGACCGGGCCGACCTGGTGCTGGCCGGGGCGGCCATTCTGCAGGCGGTTCAGGAGCTCTGGCCCTGCTCGCGGGTACGGGTTGCGGACCGGGGTTTGCGCGAGGGCATCCTGATGAGCCTGATGAGCGAACAGCGCCCGCGGCGTCGCCGTCGTGGCGGACGGGGCCGGCGACCTGTAGAAGCGGCCGCATGACCGACGAAGAACCTCCGCGCCGCCGCATGGTGAAGCCGCCGACGGGCGGGCTGGAAGCGGGCCGCCACAAGCCTGCCCGGCTGAAGACCGCCTACCGGCGTACCCCTAGCCAGCAGGCCTGGCTGGAGCGGCAGATCAACGATCCGTTTTCGGCCGAGGCGCGGGCCAAGGGCTATCGCAGCCGCGCGGCCTTCAAGCTCAGCGAGATCGACGACAAGCTGAAGCTGATCCGGAAGGGCACCAAGATCATCGACCTGGGCTGCGCGCCGGGCGGCTGGATCCAGATCGCGCTCGAGCGCGGGGCCGGGCCGGTGGTCGGAGTCGACCTTCTCGAGGTCGATCCCCTGAGCCCGGCGACCATCATCCAGATGGACTTCACCGACCCTGAGTGCGGCCCGCGCCTGATGGAACTGCTCGGCGGCCAGCCGGACCTCGTGCTGTCGGACATGGCCCCCAACACCGTCGGCCACCGCGAGACCGACCACATCCGCATCGTCGGCCTGATCGAACTGGCGGTGGATTTCGCCATCTCCGTGCTGAAGCCGGGCGGCTCGTTCGTCGCCAAGGCCTTCCAGGGCGGCGAGACGGCCGATGTCATTCTCCGGCTGAAGAAGCACTTCGAGAAGGTGCAGCACATCAAGCCCAAGGCCAGCCGGGCCGACAGCTCGGAAGTCTTCCTGGCCGCGACGGGGTTCAAGGGGCTCGGTTAATTCGGGCGACACAGCGGCTGGCGATGGATGACGACGTGCCTTGTCTGGCCGACGAAGCTGCGGACCAGAACCACCTCATCCACGCGCCAGCCGATTGGATCAATCGCCTGCCGAGCGATCCTGTCGGGTGAATAGGCGACCGTTATATGGGGCAGGACGTGCTCGGCGCTCTTGTCGACGGACCGACCCAGAGCCCGGCCCAGGCTGACCCACAGATCGATGACGAAGTCGCGGCTGATGGCGTCGGCAAGCAGAACAATGGGAAAGCGCTCATTGTCGAACCGGCTTGATGGATTGAAGGCGACCGCCTCATCGAAGCGGATATCGAAAGCGGTCGCGGTCAGACCCTGCAGCGCGGACAGCGGCAAACTCGAAAATCGACGCCCGCCAACGACAGTTCGCCAAGCCGTGCAAGCTGACATGAAATACGGACGCTGGACGAGCGGAACATCGAAGGGTGTTGCGCCTGATCAGGGCGCTGGCTGTGTGTTCGGCTTCGATGGCCATTGGCCGTGGCGGCCGAAGGCCAAGAAAAACGTTGAGCTGGGTTGCGGCTTCTGCCGGCTGAAAAAGATCGGGTTGCATAAGTAGAACAAAAGTGGAACAAAAGCTCAATGTCGAGTCGAATCTGCGGGGGTAATCGCAGGCGTAATGGTTCGGCTGAGCGAACGGGTGTATGACAATGTCATATCGACAGGACGAGCCCATGACCCGCACTAGCCGCCCGATCACCGTCACCCTTGGCGCTTATCAAGAGAAGGTGGAGGCTCGCGTGGCATCGGGTGAATACGAGTCTGTCAGTGAGGTCGTCCGCGCCGGGCTCCGAGCGCTTGAACGTGAAGAAGCAGATCTGGACGCTTGGGCGCGGGCGCGGATCGAGGCTTATGAGAAGGACCCTCGACCTTTGATTTCGTGGGATGAGGCCAAGGCTCGCTTGAAGGCCCACCACGAAGCTCGTGTGAAGGCCGATGCCGAAAAGGCGTGAGGTCCAGTTCAGCGCCGCCGCAATCGAGGACATGCGGGCGATCTATGACTCTCTTGCCGGTCGGGCCGGGCATGCTGTTGCCGATCGATACACTGATCGCATCTATGATTATGTCGGCGGTTTCGACCTGTTTGCGGAGAGGGGCGCGAGGCGCGATGACCTTCGTCCGGGCATGCGATTGATCGGATTTGAGCGGCGAGTGACGATCCTCTTCGAGGTCACTGCATCCGCTGTAGTCATTGTCTCGGTCGCTTACGGGGGTCAGGATATCGAAGCCCGTTTCGCTGCCGACGACCCCGACGCCGGTTGACTCCACCCCCCGCCTGACACATACGCGGCCCGCAAAACGGAGAGTCTCATGGAGATTCGCGAAGGGCTCACCTTCGACGATGTTTTGCTTGAACCCGGTCCGTCGGATGTGATGCCGACCCAGGTTTCGACCGAAACGAAATTGACGCGTGAAATCGGGCTGAACATCCCGCTGGTTTCGGCCGCCATGGACACGGTGACCGAAGGTCGCCTGGCCATCGCCATGGCCCAGGCCGGCGGCATGGGCATCCTGCACCGCAACCTGACGGTCGACGAACAGGCCGACCAGGTCCGGCAGGTGAAGCGGTACGAGAGCGGGATGGTCATCAACCCGTTGACCATCAACCCGACCACCACATTGTCCGAGATCCTAGAGATCAAGGCCCAGCGGAAAATCTCGGGATTTCCGGTGGTTGAGCCGGATACCGGACGTCTCGTGGGAATTCTCACCAACCGCGACATGCGGTTCGAGAGCAACGCCATGACCCCGGCGGCGGCGCTGATGACGGTCGAGGGACTGGTCACGGTGCGCGAGGGCGTGTCGCGGGCCGAGGCCCAGGAACTGCTGCGGCGCCACAAGCTGGAGCGGCTGATCGTCGTCGACGAGGAGGGCCGCGCCGTCGGCCTGATCACCGTCAAGGATATCGAGAAGGCCCAGGCCCACCCGCTGGCCGCCAAGGACGAGAAGGGCCGGCTGCTGGTCGGCGCCGCCTCCACCGTTGGCGACGCCGGGTTCGAGCGGTCGCTGGCGCTGGTCGATGCCGGCGTCGATGTGATCATCATCGACACCGCCCACGGCCACTCCTCGCAGGTCAGGCAGGCGGTCGCCCGGCTGAAGCGCGAGACCAACCGGGTGCAGATCGTCGCCGGCAATGTGGCGACCTACGACGGGGCGCGGGCCCTGATCGACGCGGGGGCCGACGCTGTGAAGGTCGGCATTGGCCCGGGCTCGATCTGCACGACGCGGATCGTCGCCGGGGTAGGCGTGCCGCAGCTGACGGCCATCGAGGACGCGGTGCGGGCCGGGCGCGACAGCGGCGTGCCGATCATCGCCGACGGCGGCATCAAGTCGTCGGGCGATCTGGCCAAGGCCATCGCCGTCGGCGCCTCCTGCGCCATGATGGGGTCGATGTTCGCCGGCACCGACGAGAGCCCGGGCGAGGTGTTCCTCTACCAGGGGCGCTCCTACAAGAGCTATCGGGGCATGGGCTCGCTGGGCGCCATGGCCCGCGGATCGGCCGACCGCTACTTCCAGAAGGAAGTCACCGACTCCCAAAAGCTGGTGCCCGAGGGCATCGAGGGGCAGACGCCCTACAAGGGTCCCATCGGGCCGGTGATCCACCAGATGGTCGGGGGCCTGAGGGCCGCCATGGGCTATGTGGGGGCGCCGACCATCCCAGACCTCTGGGAGCGGGCGAAGTTCGTACGCATCACCAACGCGGGCCTGCGCGAAAGCCATGTCCACGACGTGATGATCACCAGGGAGGCCCCGAACTACCAGGGCTCCAATTGACGTGAATGAGGATACCTGAGTGAGGGATGGCGGACGCATCGCGGCGGCGATCCAGGTGCTGGATGACATCGAGCTGCGCCACAAGCCGGTTCGGCAGGCGCTGAAGACCTGGAGCGACGGGGCGCGGTACGCGGGCTCGAAGGATCGGGCCTGGGTGTCGGGCCTGGCGCTGGACGTGCTGCGCCGGCAGCGGTCGTTGGCGTATCTGATGGGCGAAGAGAGCAATCGCGCCCGGGCCTTGGCGGCGCTTCGCTGGATCTGGGACTGGGAGATGGAGCGGCTCACCGAGGCCTGCGCTGATCCGCACGGCCCCGGCGCGCTGACCGAGCACGAGACCGCCACCCTGAGCGCCAAGCCGTCGCTCAAGGGCGCCAAGGCCGATGTGCAGGGCGACTATCCCGACTGGATCGAGGCCAGCATGGCCCGCACCTTCGGCAAGGACCGTGTCGAGGAAGGCATCGCCTTCGCCCAGCGCGCGCCGGTCGACCTGCGGGTCAACCGGCTGAAAAGCGACGCCTATGAGGTGCTGAAGGCGCTGGACGACATGGGCGCCGAGCCGGCGGGCATGCTGCCGGACGCCCTGCGCGTGCCAGCCCCCGCGGCGGCCGAGCGGGCGGCGGCGGTGGAGATCCATCCGTCGTTCGCGATGGGCTGGTTCGAGGTCCAGGACCTGGGCAGCCAGATGGCGGCGGCCTGCGCCGGCGACGTGCCCGGGCAGCAGGTGCTCGACTACTGCGCCGGCGGCGGCGGCAAGACGCTGGCCCTGGCGGCGGCGATGGGCAACACCGGCAAGATCTACGCCTACGACAGCGACGCGCGGCGGATGACCGACATCATTCCGCGGGCCACGCGGGCCGGGGTCACGAACCTGGAACTGCGGACGCCGCTGAACAAGGCGCCGCTCGACGGGCTGCAGGAGACGATGGACCTGGTGTTCGTCGACGCCCCCTGCACCGGCTCGGGGACCTGGCGGCGGCACCCGGACGCCAAGTGGCGGCTGACCCCCGACACCCTGCAACGGCGTCTGAACGAACAGCGCAAGGTGCTTGATCAGGCTAGTGAATTCGTCAAGCCGGGCGGCCGGATGGTCTATGTCACCTGCTCCTTCTTCGCCGAGGAGAACGAACAGCAGGTGGAAGCCTTCCTGAAGCGGAACGAGGGCTTCAAGCTGCGCAAGCTGACCCTGTTCCCCGACTATACGACGCCGCAGGGCTACCTGCGGCTGTCGCCCCGCACGGCCGGCACGGACGGCTTCTTCGCAGCTTTGTTGGACCGTAAAAAATGAACCACCAGTCCGTCCTCATCGTCGACTTCGGCAGCCAGGTGACCCAGCTCATCGCCCGCCGGGTCCGGGAGAGCGGGGTCTATTGCGAGATCCATCCCTACGACAAGGTCGAGGCCATCCTCGACGACTTCGCCCCGGCGGCGGTGATCCTGTCCGGCGGCCCGGCCAGCGCCCATGAGGACGAGACGCCCCGGGCGTTGCCGAAGCTGTTCGAGCTGGGCGTGCCGGTGCTGGGCATCTGCTATGGCGAGATGACCATGTGCGCCCAGCTGGGCGGCAGCGTCGAGAGCGGCCATCACCGCGAGTTCGGCCGGGCCGAGATCGAAATCCGGAAGAGCTCCGACCTGCTCGAAGGCCTCGGCGACATCGGCGACCATGAGACCGTCTGGATGAGCCACGGCGACAAGATCACCGCCGTGCCGCCGGGCTTCGAGGTGCTGGCGACGTCGCCGGGCTCGCCGTTCGCGGTGATCGCCGATCCGGTCCGCCGGTTCTACGGCGTGCAGTTCCACCCGGAGGTGGCGCACACGCCGCGCGGCGCGACGCTGATCCGCAACTTTACCCATCGCATCGCCGGGCTGACCGGCGACTGGACCATGGCGGCGTTCAAGGACGAGGCCGTGGCCCGCATCCGGGCCCAGGTTGGCAAGGGGCGGGTGATCTGTGGCCTGTCGGGCGGCGTCGACAGCTCGGTGGCGGCGGTGCTGATCCATGAGGCGATCGGCGACCAGCTGACCTGCGTCTACGTCGACACCGGCCTGATGCGCTCGGGCGAGAGCGACCAGGTCGTTTCGCTGTTCAGGAACCACTACAACATTCCGCTGATCCACGTTGATGCGTCTAAGGAATTCCTCGGCGGGCTGGCCGGCGTCAGCGATCCCGAGACCAAGCGCAAGATCATCGGCAAGCTGTTCATCGACGTCTTCGACAAGGAGTCGGCGAAGATCGAGGGGGCCGAGTTCCTGGCCCAGGGCACTCTCTATCCGGACGTGGTCGAGAGCGTCTCGGCGCGGGGCGGACCCAGCGCGGTCATCAAGAGCCACCACAACGTCGGCGGCCTGCCCGACTACATGAAGCTGACGCTGGTCGAGCCGCTGCGCGAACTGTTCAAGGACGAGGTGCGGGTGCTGGGCGTCGAGCTTGGCCTGCATCCGGATTTCGTCGGCCGCCATCCCTTCCCGGGGCCCGGGCTGGCCATCCGCATCCCGGGCGAGATCACCCCGGAGAAGGTGACCGTCCTGCAGCAGGCCGACGCCATCTACCTGGACGAGATCCGCAAGGCCGGCCTCTACGACAAGATCTGGCAGGCCTTCGCCGTGCTGCTGCCGGTCAAGACGGTGGGGGTGATGGGCGACGCCCGCACCTACGAAAACGTCCTGGCGCTGCGGGCCGTGACCTCGACGGACGGGATGACGGCCGACTTCTTCGAGTTCCCCTGGGACGTGCTTGGCAAGACGGCGACGCGGATCATCAACGAGGTGCGCGGGGTGAACCGGGTGGTCTACGACGTGACGTCGAAACCGCCCGGCACCATCGAGTGGGAATAGCCGCCAGGGACTAGGACGAATCGACATTCAGCGCATCCAGAGCATGGATGCGGCGATGTGGATGAAGGCCATGTAGTGAGCGGCGAGCCTGTCGAACCGTGTGGCGAAGCGGCGGAAGTGCTTGAGTCTGTTGAA
>JAQGIK010000099.1 GCA_028291265.1 Caulobacter sp.
GGACGAAGTATCGCGCCGCGTCCGAGCGGGTGACAAGCCGGACGCAGGGGAAGGTCTCGCGGTTTTTACGCCTATTCCGCGCCGAACAGCTCGCGCTTGAACTGCGTCAGGCAGGCCTCTGTCGCCACCGACAGGTGACTCTTCACGCCCTCCGAGCCGTCGGCCTTGATCTCTGCGTCGCTGAAGGTGCGCAGGCCGAACGGCTTCCAGTCGCAGGCGGCGGTCATCACCACCCTCTGGCTGCTCACCTCCACCAGCCGCACGGTCGCCTTGTAGAAGGCCCCGTAGCGCTGCTTGTTCTGCACCTCGAAGCCCCACTCGGTGGTGGCGACGTCGAAGACGTACTGCGCGCCCGGCCCCGAGACGGCGAGGTCGGCGGGGGTGTCTCCGATGGCGAAGGCCTTGGTCGGCGAGAGCCTGGCGCCGCTCTTCTCGATCAGCATCCGGGTCAGTTCGGCGCTTAATGCGCGCGACGGGTCGGCGATCTTGTCGCGTTCGACCAGGCGGTTGCCGGCCTCGTCGGCCACGCCCTTGCCGCCAAAGCCCATCATCGAGCGGCCCGGGGTGCGGGCGGCGAAGTTGGCCGGGCCGTGGCGCGTCTCGGCCACCACCTTGCCGTTCATCCGGGCGGCCAGGGTCGGGGTCAACGGCTGGGTCTTCACCTTGGCGGCGGCCAGGGCGGCGTTTGTGGTCAGGGCCATGGCGACAACGCCGGCCAGGATCGCAATCTTACGCATATCTGAAACTCCCCCTCGAGCCGCAACGGCGGCCCGAGGGGGGATTTAGCAGCGCCGCGCGACGGCGGCAAAGGCTGTCAGATGACGCCCAGCATTTCGGCCACCAGCGGGTGGCGGACGATGTCGCGGTCTTCCAGGCGGATGACCGAGATGTTGCCGACCGCCTCCAGTTTTTCGGAGATGTCGGCGAGCCCAGAGAGGGTGGGCAGCAGGTCGGTCTGGTTGGGGTCGCCGGTGACCACCATGGTCGAATGCCAGCCCAGCCGGGTCAGCAGCATCTTGAGCTGCCCGTAGGTGCAGTTCTGGGCCTCGTCGATGACCACGAAGGCGTTGTTCAGCGTCCGGCCCCGCATGTAGCCGACCGGGGCGATCTCGATCAGGCCCTCGGCGATCAGCGCCCTGACCCGTTTCATCGACAGGCGGTCCGACAGGGCGTCGTACAGCGGCCGCAGATAGGGGGCGAGCTTGTCCTCCATGTCGCCGGGCAGGTAGCCGATCGACTCGCCGGCCTCGACCGCCGGGCGGCTGAGCACGATGCGGCCGACCTTGCCGGCCTCCAGCGCCTCGACGGCCTTGGCGATGGCCAGGTAGGTCTTGCCGGTCCCGGCCGGACCGAGCGCCATGACCAGGTTCTTGTTGTCGATGGCCTCCATCAACGCCTTCTGGCCTTCGGACTTGGGTTTTATTGTCTTCAGATAGCCCTGGTCCCTGTCCTCCTGCTGTCCCCCCAGCGGCGACCACCCGGACCCGACGGGGAGACGGCGGATCTTGCTGTCATCTCCGAATTGACCGGCATCGAAGGCGCCTTCGCGGGCAACACGCTTGAGGGCTCGCTTGGTCATGAATCAGGCCTCCACAGGGGCAAGAAAAAAGGGCGTCGCCACAACGGCGCGCCCTCGGGTCGGGACAGTGATGATGGAGTCGCTTTCGCGGCCGGGTGGTCCGCTTTCGCTGCAATGTTCGGGCGGGGGATACCGCCGGGACTCGTAACGCGACACCCAGGTCTCCATCGTCGGAGCACACGGCCGAAAGGTCGACCGCGCAGGTTCGATTGGGTTGGTTGGCCCTCTCGAATCGCCCGACTAGGATGAGGGTAACTTGGTTTATGAGCGGTTAAGCAAGCGCCTTCGCGCAATATACGGGGTGGACGGATGACTGTTTATGCTTTGGGCGATCAGCGTCCGACTCTGCCCGAAAACGGTGAATACTGGATCGCCCCAAGTGCATCGGTGATGGGCGACGTGCGGCTCAAGAAGAATGCCAGCGTCTGGTGGGGCGCCACGTGCCGGGGCGACACCGACACCATCACCATTGGTGAGAATTCGAACGTCCAGGACGGCTCTGTTCTTCATGCCGACTTTGGCGTCCCGCTGAACATCGGGGCCAATGTCACGGTTGGCCATCTGGTCATGCTGCACGGCTGCACGATCGGGGACGGCACGCTGGTCGGTATCGGCTCGATTATCCTCAACGGTGCGAAGATCGGTCGCAACTGTCTGATCGGGGCCAACTGCCTGATCACCGAGGGTAAGGAGATTCCCGACAACAGCATGGTCGTGGGCGCCCCGGGCAAGGTGGTCCGCGAGATCGACGCCGACCGGGCGCGCATCCTCGAGGCCTCGGCCTTCCACTATGTCGAGAACTGGAAACGCTACGTGCGGGAGCTGACGGTCATCGATTGACGGACGTCACGGAAGGGGTGGGTAACTCAGGTTCGAACGGATTTCCCTCTGATCCGCTCATCCCGGCGAATGCCGGGACCCATCCGCGTGATCTCGGTGTCTCCGGGATATCACCTGCCAGCGGCTAGCGGCGAAGTCGGCCAACCGGTCAGGCCGGCGCTCTGGCGGATGGGTGCCGGCATTCGCCGGGATGAGCGGTAAGGAGGGGACAACAAGGGAGCAAGCCATGGCCTACGAATTCATCAAGGTTGATCGCGAGGGGCCGGTCACCATCTTCACCCTCAACCGGCCGGAGGTGATGAACGCCCTCCATTCGCCGGCCCATTTCGAGCTGCATGAGGCCTTCGACGCCTTCGCCGCCGATCCGGACCAGTGGGTGGGCATCGTCACCGGGGCCGGCGAGCGCGCCTTCTCGGCCGGCAACGACCTCAAGCACCAGGCCGGCGGCGGCAAGATGGGCAGCCCGCCGTCGGGCTTCGCCGGCCTGACCAGCCGCTTCGACCTCGACAAGCCGCTGATCGCCGCGGTCAACGGCATCGCCATGGGCGGCGGCTTCGAGATCGCCCTGGCCTGCGACATCATCCTGGCCGCCGACACCGCCGTCTTCGCCCTGCCGGAGCCGAAGGTCGGTCTCGCCGCCCTGGCCGGCGGCCTGCACCGCCTGCCGCGCACCATCGGCGTCAAGCGGGCCATGGGCATGATCCTCACCGCCCGCCGCGTCTCGGCCGCCGAGGGCGAACAGCTGGGCTTCGTCAACGCCGTCGTTCCCGCCGCCGAGCTGATGGGCGAGGCGCTGAAATGGGCCGGGATGATCTCCGAATGCAGCCCGATGTCGATCCGCGCCTCCAAGGAAGCGGTGATGAACGGCCTCGACGCCCCGTCGCTGGAATCGGCGATCAAGGAGCAGTTCAAGCACCCGGCCGTGGCCGCCCTGTTCAAGTCGGAGGATTTCGTCGAAGGGCCGATGGCGTTCGCCCAGAAGCGCGCGCCGCAATGGAAGGGGCGTTAGGGGTCGCAATTTTCGGCGCGTCGCCTATCTAAGCGCGCTGATGACCCAATCTCCCATTTCCGACGATCTCGTCGCCTCGTTCCAGATCGAAGGCTGGCCCGTTCGTGGCCGCATCACCCGCCTCGGCGCCTCGGTCCACGAGGTGCTGACCCGCCATGACTATCCCGAGCCGGTGGCCAACCTGCTCGGCGAAGCCTGCGCCCTGGCCGCCCTCGTCGGCTCCAGCCTGAAGTTCGAGGGCCGGCTGATCGTCCAGGCCCAGGGCGACGGGCCGGTGACCTATGTAGTCTGCGACTACGACACCGCCGGACAGTTCCGCGGCTATTGCCGCTTCGATCCCGAGCGCGTGGCCGAGGCCGGCAAGGGCTTCATCCGCCCCGGCGCCCGCACCCTGCTGGGCGACGGCCTGTTCATCATGACGGTGGACCAGGGCGAGGACATGGAGCGCTACCAGGGCATCACCCAGATCGAGGGCGAAACCCTGGCCCTCTGCGCCGAGCAGTACTTCGCCCAGTCGGAGCAGGTCCCGACCCGCATCCGCCTGGCCGTCGGCCAGGTCGACACCGGCGAGGGCCCGACCTGGCGGGCCGGCGGCCTGATGATCCAGAACATCGCCAGCGACGACGCGCGCGGCTCGACCGAGGACGTCTGGACCCGCGCCGAGGCCCTGTTCCAGACCACCGGCGAGGACGAACTGGTCGACCCGACCCTGCCGTCGGAGACCCTGCTGTGGCGCCTGTTCAACGAGGACGGCGTGCGGGTGTTCGAACCCCACGCCCTGAAGGCCTTCTGCCGCTGCTCGGAAGAGCGGATCGCCACGGTGATCGAGAGCTTCAGCCCCGCCGAAAAGGCCGAGATGGTCGAGGACGACGGCAAGATCCGGGTGACCTGCGAATACTGCAGCCGGGTCTATGCGGTCGATCCGGAGCAGGCTGGGGCCTAACCCCAACACCCGATCATCCCGACGAAAGTCGGGACCCAGTGTGCGCCGTTGATTCCGGTTCAGTTCTGATCAGCGCCAGCCGTCTTCTGGTTTGCCCGCTGGGTCCCGACTTTCGTCGGGACGGTCGGAGTTAGTTCAGCTTCTTCGAGGCGCCCGGCAGGTGCAGCGAGAACTCCGGGATCGCCGCCTCGAAGGCCTCGCCATCGTCGGTGACCATCTGGTAGGCGCCGCTCATCAGGCCCGACGGCGTATCGAGCGGGCAGCCGGAGACATAGCGGAAGGCCTCGCGGCCTTTCAGGATCGGCTGCTCGCCGATCACGCCGCGGCCGCGCACCTCTTCCTGCCGGTTGAGGGCGTCGGTGATCGTCCAGCGGCGGGAGACCAGCTGCACCGTCTCGACGCCGTGGTTCTCGATCTCGACCGTGTAGTTCCAGAAATACTTGTTCTCGATCGGATCGGAGTGCGCTGGCTCATACGAGGCCTTCACCCGCACGACGACGTCGCGGGTACGGGCCTCATAGACCGGGCTGTCCGTTGTTCCGCGTTTCCTTATGGGTCTCATGCGGCATCCAACGCCTGAACGATGTCCTTCGTCAGGTCGGCCACATCCTCCAGCCCCACGCTCATGCGCACGAAACCTTCGGTCAGCCCGATCTCGAGCCGCTTCTCCTCGGGCATCGCGCGATGCGTGGTGGTGGACGGATGGGTCGCCATGGACTTGGCGTCGCCCAGATTGTTGCTGATGTCGACAAGGTTCAACCCGTCGAGGAATCGCCATGCCGCCTCACGCGAACCGAGGTCGAAGGCCAGCAGGTTGCCAAACCCGCTCATCTGGGCCCGAGCAACCGCAGATTGAGGGTGATCGGCCCGGCCCGGATAGCGCACAGACTGCGCGATCGGATGGTCGGCGATGACATCGGCCAGCACGGCGGCGGTTTCGGTCTGGCGACGCACGCGCAGGTCCAGCGTCTCCAGGCCCTTGAGCAGGACCCAGGCGTTGAACGGGCTGATCGCCGGGCCGGTGTGGCGCAGGATGTCGCGGTAGCTCTCGTCCATCAGGGCGAAGTCGCCGAGAATGGCCCCGCCCAGCACCCGGCCCTGGCCGTCGATATGTTTGGTGGCCGAATAGACGACGATGTCGGCGCCCAGCTCCAGCGGCTTCTGGAAGATCGGCGTTGCGAAGACGTTGTCGACCACGACCCGGGCGCCGGCCGCATGGGCGATCTTGCAGACCGCCGCGATGTCCGTGATCTCCAGCAGCGGGTTGGCCGGGCTCTCGACCAGCACGACCTTGGTGTTGGGCCGCATGGCCGCTTCCCAGGCCTTCAGGTCCGTCGCGTCGACGAAGGTCGTCTCGACTCCGAAGCGCGGCAGCCAGTTGGCCACGATCCAGTTGCAACTGCCGAACAGCGCCCGGCCCGCGACCAGGTGATCGCCGGCTTTCAACAGGCCGGTGAGGGCGGTGTGGACGGCGGCCATGCCACTGGCCACGGCGCGGCAGAACTCGGCGCCTTCCAGCAGGGCCAGGCGCTCCTCGAACATCTGCGTCGTGGGGTTGGCGTAGCGGCTGTAGACGAAGCCCGGATCGTCGCCGGCGAAGCGGGCGTCGGCCGCGCCGGCGCTTTCGTAGACGAAGCTCTGGGTCAGGTAGATGGGCTCGGAGGTCTCGCCGAACGCGCTGCGGTTCAGCCCGCCGCGGATCAGCTTGGTGGCCGGCTGCCAGTCTTTCGGCCCAGGGGGAGAATTGCCGGCCATGATGAGCTCCTCAGTCTTGCCGCGCTTGAACCGCATCGGGGCGCCGTGGGCAACCCTGCGGCCCCCAAACTTCTGTTGAAGGTCCTGTCAGCCGGGCTGGAAGGTTGCGCCCGTCACGCAACGGCCGGATCATCGCCGTCCATGAGCATCACCGACCAACACGGCATTCCCCTGACCGGCGCCAGCCGCGCCGCCGCTGACGCCTGGGACCGGGCCGTCGCGGCCTACAACTGCTACGCCGGCGATCCGGTTGGTGAGCTCGACGCGGCCATCGCCGACAGCCCGGGCTTCCTGATGGCCCATGTGCTGAAGGGCTACATGCACATCCTCGGCTCTAATCCGCGCATCGCTCGGGTCGGCCGCCGCTGCCTGGAGGCGGCGCAGGGCCTGGACGGGACGGCGGGCGAACTAGCGCACAGGGCGGCGCTGGCGGCCCTGGTCGAGGGCGACATCGCCGGCGCGGCCCGTGCGCTCGAGGATGCGGCCATCGCCGAACCGCGCGACATCGTCGCCCTGCAGATCGGCCAGACCCTCGACTTCCTGCTCGGCGACTCCCGCATGCTGCGCGACCGCATCGGCCGGGCCATGCCCGCCTGGTCGCCGGTGATGCCGGGCTATCACGCCATGCAGGGCATGCTGGCCTTCGGCCTGGAGGAAACCGGCGCCTACGACCGCGCCGAGGCGGCCGGTCGCCTGGCCCTGGACCTGGAGCCGCGCAACGGCTGGGCCCGTCACGCTGTGGCCCACGTCATGGAGATGCAGGACCGGCGCGAGGAGGGCATCGCCTTCATGCGTCAGGATGTGCCGGTCTGGACCGACGGCAGCTTCTTCGCCATTCACAACTGGTGGCACACGGCGCTGTTTCACCTGGGGCTCGGCGATGTCGACGGCGCGCTGGAGGCCTTCGACGGTCCCATATTCGCGGACCGCTCGGACCTCGCCTTCGACATGGTCGATGCCGCCGGCCTGCTGAGGCGGCTGCACCTGATCGACGCCGATGTCGGTGATCGCTGGACCGACCTGGCCGATCTCTACGGCCGCCAGCCGCACGGCGCCTACGCCTTCGACGACGCCCACGCCATGATGGCCTTCGCCGCCACGGGCCGCCGCGACGAGGCCGCCGCCGTGCTGGCGGCGCTGGAGCGGGCGGCGAGCGGGCAGGGCGAGGGGGCCGTGGTCGCCCGCGAGGTCGGGCTGCCCGTCGCGCGCGGCATCGACGCCTTCGGAACCGGCGATTACCGGACCAGCGTCGACCTGCTGCGCGCTGTCCGCTCCGGCGCCGCCCGCTTCGGCGGCAGCCACGCCCAGCGCGATGTCATCGACCTGACCCTGATCGAGGCCGCCCGGCGTAGCGGGGATGCGGCGCTGGCCAACGCCCTGGCGGCGGAACGTGCGGTGGCGCGCGGCTGACCGTCGGCTATCCGACATCCAAAACGGAACCCTGTTCGACGAGGGGGCATTAAGGTTAACGTAGCGTGCGTACTTCCCCTTGCCGGAGAGCCACACCTTGCCCCTGACGACGATCTTCCGCGTATTCGCGGCCATCCTCGCCCTGTTCGGTATCCTCAACTTCATCCTGCTGGTTCTGGCCGACCCCATCGGCCGGTTCTCGCCGATCAGCCTCGGCGCCACCACCAGCCTGACCGACGCCATCCTGCTGTTCGGCGTCGGAGCCGGCGTCTGGGTGCTGGGGCAGGGGGCGGGCGGGCATAAATCCGGCCACTAGAGGCGTCTTCGCGGACGTATCGTCCAAGAATCCCTTGCCAGCCGCGCCCCGCGCGGCGAATGTGGTTCGACGATGACAGAAACACCGTCCGCGGGGATTCTTCCCTGCCAATCCATCGAGGATCTGGTTGCGCAAGGCGCCATCACCTCGCTTACCGCCTTCGATGAAGACCAGGTCCAGCCGGCCAGTCTCGACCTGCGCCTGGGCCTGCGGGTCTGGCGCGTGCGCGCCTCCTTCCTGCCGGGCCGCCGCAAGGTCTCCGACCGGCTGCCCGATGTGGCCATGCACGAACTGGACCTGACGCGCGGCGGGGCCGTGCTGGAGCGCGGCTGCGTCTATATCGCCGAGATCCAGGAACGGCTGGCGCTGCCGCCCGGCATCTCGGCGCGCGGCAATCCCAAGAGCTCGTCGGGCCGGGTCGATGTCTTCGTCCGCCTGCTGACCGATCACGGCCACGCCTTCGACGACGTGGTCGAGGGCTATCACGGGCCGCTGTACCTTGAGATTGCGCCGCAGACCTTCTCGGTGCTGGTCCGCCCGGGCACCCGCCTCAACCAGCTGCGCCTCAAGCGCGGCAAGCCGCAGATCCTCGAGACCCGCAGCGTCGGCGTCGATCTGTCGGCCGGCATGGCCGGCTTCCGCGGCCGTCGCCACGCCGGGGTCATCGACCTCGACCACGAGGACGGCCACGACCCGCGCGACTTCTGGGAGCCGCTGGAGCCGCGCCGGGGCGAGCTGCTGCTCGACCCCAACGAGTTCTACATCCTGGCCTCCAAGGACGACATCGAGATCCCCGTCCTGCAGGCCGCCGAGATGACCCCCATCGACCCGGCCGTCGGCGAGTTCCGCGTCCACTATGCGGGCTTCTTCGACCCCGGATTCGGCACCGCGGAAACCGACTCGGTCGGCTCCAAGGGCGTGCTGGAGGTGCGCAGCCACGAGACCCCCTTCCTGCTGGAAGACGGCCAGACCGTCGCCCGCCTGGTCTATGAGCCGCTCACCGCCCGCCCGACCCGCCTCTATGGCGAAGACGGCTCGCACTACCTGCGCCAGGGGCTGAAGCTGTCGAAGCACTTCAAGGTCTGGAAATAGCGCCTTAGTCAGGTGAACTAGACGTAATGTCTAGGATGCTTGACACGCGTTTGCCGCGATGAGACAAGCGCCCTTGTCATATGGACAAGGACTGACGACATGGATGCCCCGAAAAGCGCCGCGACGCGCGCCAGCCGCAGCCGCAGATGGATCTTGATCACCTTCGCCACGGCCGGCACCGTCGGCGGGGTGACGGCCCTCTTCTCGGCCCTCGGGTTGAAGCCGACGGCCTGGCTTGCCTCCGGCATCGCGGCGACCGTGTTCGCATTGACCTTCTGGTTCGCCTGGAAGTGGTGGCAGGCCATCGATGAGGCGGCCCGCGAGGCCCACAAGACCGGCTGGTACTGGGGCGGAACCGCCGGCCTGCTCATTTCCCTGGTCCTGTTCACTGGCCTGCATTTCGCCGACCCGGCCGTGTCCCTGGCTCGATACGCCATGATCGAAGGCGACGCCGGGCTGATCCTGACGGGGATCGCCGTGACCATCACCGCCCAGCTGATCGGTTACGGCCTGGTCTGGTCCGGTTGGTGGTTCCTGCGCGGCCGCTAGCAGAGGGAAGAGACATCATGACCCGCACCCATTCACTCAGCCCCGCCGCGCGTCGCTATATGAAGCGCTTCGTCCCCAGCATGCTGCTCTACGTCGTGGTGCTGATCGGCTCGATCTACGCCATCGAACACCTCAAGCCGCAGGGTCCGCTGCTCTGGGCCCTGGCCGTGGCGCCGGCCCTTCCGATCCTGATGGTGATCGCCGTGATGGGTCTGTTCCTGGTCGAGGAGACCGACGAATTGCCCCGCCTGGTCACCGCCCAGTCCATGCTCTGGGGCATTGGGATCACCTTGGCCGCAGCGACGGTCTGGGGCTTCCTGGAGAACGCCGACCTCGTGCCGCACCTCTCCAGCTTCCTGATGTTCCCGCTGTTCTGCGGGGCCATGGGCCTGGCTCAGCCCTTCATCTGGAGGCGATACCGGTGAAGAACCGCCTGAAAGTCCTGCGCGCCGAGCGCGACTGGAGCCAGGCCGACCTCGCCGACCGGCTGGAGGTCTCGCGGCAAACCGTCAATGCCATCGAGACCGGCAAGTACGACCCCAGCCTGCCTCTGGCCTTCAAGATCGGCCGCCTGTTCGGCTTGCCCATCGAAACCCTGTTCGACGACGAGGCTTCCTCATGACCACCGCACCCCGCCGCCTGGCCCCGCGGCTGATCCTCACGGCCCTCGGCCTGGTCGCCGGTGGCGTGGTCGGCGCCGCCATCGCCCGGCTGACGAAGGCCGGCGTGATCGACCTGGACGCCCTGGGCTGGTCGGACAAGGCCGCCGTGCTGATCGCCGTCTGCCTGATGGCCCTCGGCCTGATCACCGCCGTCGCCAGCTTCAACCGCCGCGCCGCCGGCCGGATGATGGACCCCGACGAAGGGCGGCCGGCCACGCCCGGACAACTCGCTCTCTACCGCGACCAGGGCCTGGTGCTGTTCCTGGCCGGGGTGATGATGGCCGCGCCGGTCGCCGCCCTGACCCTGTTCGACCCGTTGCCGGCCCCGATCGCCTCGGCCGTCATGATGGCCATCGTCGCCGGCTTCCTGGTGCAGACCGCCTACAACATCGTCGTCTGGCGGCGCGGCGACGAACTGATGCGCCGGGTCATCTCCGACACGGGCGCCGTCTGCTTCTGGGTGCTGCAGGGCCTGCTGTTCCTGTGGGCCGCCGCCGAGAAGCTGAACCTGGCCCCGGTCCTGTCCACCTGGGATGTCATGACCATCCTGATGGGCTTCTACCTGCTGATTTCCTCGGTGATCTCGATCCGCCGCGGCCTTGCCTGACCTTTCGACACCTCCCTGTAGGATTTCCCCGCCATGTTGCTCAAGACCATGCGCCTGCTCGCCCTCATCCTCGCCTTCCTCGTCCCCGGCCTGGCCCACGCCGCCGCGCCGACCCGCTTCACCGTCGAGGTGCGCGGCAAGGGGCCCGACGTCATCCTGATCCCGGGCCTGGCCTCCAGCCGCGCCGTCTGGGAGCCGACCGCGAAGGCCCTCGAAGGCCGCTACCGGCTGCACATTGTGCAGGTCAACGGCTTCGCCGGCAGCCTGGCCGGGGCCAACGCCCAGGGCCCGATCGTCGACGGCATCGTCGAGGAGTTGGCGGCCTACGTCGCCGACAACGGGCTCGACCATCCGGCCGTCATCGGCCATTCGATGGGCGGCTTCGCGGGCCTGGCCCTGGCCCGTCGGCATCCGGAGAGCCTCGGCCGGCTGATGGTGGTCGACGCCCTGCCGTTCTTCAGCGTGCTCCTCAACGCCCCTGACGCCGCCGCCGCCGAGCCGATGGCCGCCCAGACCCGGACCAACATCGCCTCGATGAGCGACGCCGACCTGCTGAAGGTCCAGACCCGGACCATGAACTCCCTGGTCAAGGACGAGCAGGGTCGCAAGGACGCGGTGGCCTGGTCGATGGCCAGCGACCGGCAGGTCATGGGCCAGGTGACCTACGAGGTGATGACCTCGGACCTGCGCGGCGAGCTGGCCGCCATCACGACGCCCGTCACCGTCCTCTACGCCAAGGACGCCAGCATGGGTTTCCTCGGCAATTTCGTCGGCGGCCTGTACAAGGACAACTACGCCGCCCTGAAGGGCGTGAAGGTCATCGAGATCGACAACGCCCTGCACTTCATCATGATCGACCAGCCGCAGGCCTTCCTGCGCGAGGTCGAGACCTTCCTGAAATAACCTCAGTCCGAAAGAGTAAAGCGCTTCATGTTGAAATCCCTGCGGACCTTCAAGGTCCTCGCCGTCAGCGCCGTCGCCCTGCTGGGCATGGCCTGTTCCAGCGCCACCGCCGCGCCCCCGGCCGCCGCCACGCCGCCGGCCGCGCCCGGGCCCGCCATGTGGGTGATCAAGGACGAGGACTCGACCATCTACCTGTTCGGCACCGTCCACCTGATGAAGCCGGACAGGCAGTGGCGCACGCCCAGGTTCGAGGCCGCCTTCAACTCGGCCGAGGAGATCTGGCTGGAGATCAACGACGGGGACGATCCGGCCGCCATGCAGAGCCTGGTCATGCAGCTGGGCATGGACGCGGCCAACCCCCTGTCCAAGCGCCTGAACCCCGAGCAGTACGCCCGCTTCAAGGCGGCAGCCGACAAGTCCGGCCTGCCGGCGGCGGCGCTGGACCCGATGAAGCCCTGGATGGCGGCCATCACCCTGTCCTTCGTGCCGATGATGAAGGCCGGCTACGATCCGAACGCCGGCATCGACAACACCGTCAAGGCCGGCGCGCAAGGCGCCTCCAAGCCGATCCGCGCCTTCGAGACGGTGGAGCAGCAGCTACGCTTCTTCGACAACCTGCCGAATGACCTGCAGGTCGAATTCCTGATGAGCAGCATCGACGAACTGGACGAGAGCGCCAGCATGCTCGACGCCATGGTCGACTACTGGGTGGTCGGCGACACCAAGGGCCTTGAGGGCGAACTGGTCAGCGAGATGAAGGACAAGTACCCCCACCTCTACAAGGTGCTGCTGGTCGACCGGAACACGGCCTGGGCCGACGTCCTGGCCAAGCGCCTGGAAGGCAAGGGCGTCAGCTTCGTCGCCGTCGGCTCCGCCCACCTGGTCGGCGATGACAGCGTGCAGAACTACCTGGCCAAAAAGGGCATCAAGGCCTCGCGCTACTAGGCGGTCAGGAGCGCGGCCAGCGCTTCGGGGTGGGAGTAGTAGGGGAACGCGTCCACCCGCGGGCGTAGAGGGCCTGCTCAACGGCGAAGCCGCGGGCGCTGCGGGCCGACATCGCCTGGCAGTCGCGGATCAGGCCTAACGCGAGTATCCGGTCTCAGGCGACCTTTTCGCGCAGGTAGATCGAGCGCTTGGGCGTCGCCATCACCCGCCGCAGCATGGGCTCGAAGGCGTCCAGCGGCATCGACTTGAAATTCGGGTCGAAGGCCTCCTGGTCGAACAGGTGGCAGAACTGGGCGGTGTATTCGAAGTCCGGATGGCCGCGATGCTGGTCGCGCATGTTCCGGTCGAGGCCCAGGTGGTGGAAGAAGTAGTAGCCCTGGAAGATGGCGTGGTTGGCGACCATCCAGTGGTTCCGGTCGGAGACGTAGGGCCGGACGATGACGGCGGCGACGTCGGCGTGGTTGCTCGGGCCGAGGGTGTCGCCGATGTCGTGCAGTAGGGCGCAGACGACGTATTCCTCGTCCATGCCGGCCTGGTGGGCTCGAGTGGCGGTCTGCAGGCTGTGCTCCAGCCGGTCGACGGCGAAGCCGCCGCAGTCGCCTTCCAGCAGCTTCAGGTGAGCGAGGATACGGTCGGGCAGGCCACGACCGAACTCGGCCGCCGCCTTGGAGATGGCCAGCCAGTCCTCCTGCGTGCCGTCGATCATCGCGTGGAACTTGGCTTGCGCTTCGTGCCCGTGCTCACCGTCCGCCATCGTCCGTCCTCCCAAACGCGTGTTCGAACCATGGTGCGGGAGGGAGCGCCCAGCGTCAATCTAGCGTGCGCAGGTAGCTCGCGCTGGCCTCGACGCTCGGCCAGTAGGGTTTGGGCGGGATGTCGTTCTCGACGAAGAAGTGCTCGACCCCAGCGGCGCGGCCGGCGGCGACGATGGCCGGGAAATCCAGCGTGCCGGCCCCGACGTCGGTCATCGGGCCGTCGGGCAGGGCGTCCTTGAGGTGCAGCAGCTTCACGCGGCCTGTCAGCGTCTCAATCATCTTCACCGGATCCTCGCCGCCGGTCTTCAGCCAGTAGACGTCGAGTTCGAAGAACAGGCGGGCGGGGTCGGACTCGCCGACCAGTATGTCGAAGGGCCGGAAGCCCCTGGCGTTGTCGAACTCGAAGTGGTGGTGGTGGTAGCAGACGCGGAAGTCGTCATCGGCGGCCTGCCTGGCGAAGCTGTCCAGATTGGCGACGACAGCGCGCCAGTCGGCCTCGTTCGGGTCGACGAAGGGCAGGACGATGAACCGGCAGCCGAGGGTCCTGGCCACCTCGATCACCCGCTCGGGGCGTGCCTTGATGTCGGCGAGGCCCACGTGCACCGACGGGCAGTCGAGTTCGATTTCCTGCATGCGGGCGGCGAACGGCGCGAAATCGAGATCGAGCGAGGCGGCGAACTCGACCTCGTCGTACCCGGTCGCCTTGATGCGTTCGAGCGTGCCGATCGGGTCTTCGGCGAACGGGCGGCGCAGGGTGTAGAGCTGCAGGCCAACGGGTTTCATCAAAGAGCTCCTTGTTCGAGCAGATCGGCCGCGTGGTTGGCCGCGCGGGCCGACAGCGCCATGTAGGTGAGCGACGGGTTCATCGAGGCGCTGGAAGCCATCACCGCGCCGTCGGACGAGAACAGGTTCGGGACCTCATGCGCCTGGCCCCAGCCGTTGAAGACCGACGTCGCCGGATCGCGGCCCATGCGGGCCGTGCCCATCTCGTGGATGCGGTCTCCGGGCGGCGTCAGATCGGCGCCGGCCTCTTCCCATGGCGTGATGTCGACACAGCCCGCGGCCGTGAGCATGGCGGCGGAATCGCGGGCGGCGTCCATCATCATCGCCTGCTCGTTGGCGCCATGCTCGCAGTCGATGACCGGCAGGGGGATGCCCCAGTTGTCGACCCGCGAGGGGGTCAGCGTGACCCGGTTGTTCGGATTGGGCAGCACCTCGCCGAACGGTCCCAGCGACATGATCCAGACGCGTTTGGGTTTGCCCGAGGCGTCGAGCTCGCCACCCGGCCGTCGAATCCGCCGGGCCCCGCCCTGGATGCCGAAGCCGCGCAGGTAGGGTTTGCGACCTTCAGTGATGTTGCCGTAGCGGGGGATGTAGATGCCGGTCGGCCGGTCGTTCTGCCAGGGCTGGTCCTCGCAGCCGGGGTAGGTCCCGACGATCTGCTTGCAGCTCACGTGGTCCATCAGATTGCGGCCGACCTGGTCGCTGCCGTTGGCCAGGCCCCGCGGAAAGGCCTTCGACCGTGAGTTCAGCAGCAGGGCGGCGGTGTTGATCGCCGACGCGTTCAGGAACACCAGGCGCGCCTCGTAGGTCACGCCCTCCTTGGTCAGGCGGTTGATCGCCCGCACGCCGGTGGCCCGTTTGGAAACCGGATCACAGGTGACGCTCTCGACGATGGTGTCGGTCAGCACCGTCAGCTTGCCGGTCGCCTTGGCCGCCGGCAGGGTCGCGGCCAGCGAGGAGAAGTAGCTGCCGGTCGGGCAACCATGGTGGCAGCGGACATGCTGATCGCAGCGCTTGCGGCCCATGTCCATCTGCGCCTTGGCGACCCGGCTGAGGTTGGCCGTGCGGCCCATGATCATCCGGCGGGTGGGAAACGCCGCCTCGATCCGTTCCCTGGCTTCCTCCTCGACGCAGTTGAACGGGAAGGGGGGCAGGAAGTCGCCGTCGGGCAGTTGGGGGATCTCGTCGTAGTTGCCGCTGACGCCGGCGAAGGCTTCGACGTGGTCGTACCAGGGCTCGAGGTCCTCGTAGCGGATCGGCCAGTCGGCGCCGTGCCCGTCTTTCAGGTTGGATTCGAAATCCTGCGGCGCCCAGCGATACGACTGCCGGGCCCAGGTCAGCGACCGGCCGCCCAGGTGGTAGCCGCGGATCCAGCGGTAGGGCTTTCCGGGCACGGTCTCGTAGGGATAGTCGTGGTCGCTGGCCCAGAAGGCCCGGTTCGAGTTGAACAGGGCGTAGCTGACCCCCTCGTAGTAGGGATAGTGCAGTCGCTTGTCTTCGTCCGACACCTGGTCCTGACTGGGGTGGAGCCCCGAAGACTCGTCGCGGCTGTAGTCGGGCGGTCCATGTTCGATGTGCGGCCCTCGCTCCAGCATCAGCACCTTGAGCCCGCGCTCGCACAGCTCCTTGGCGACCCAGCCGCCGCTGATTCCCGATCCCACGACAATCGCGTCGAACTGCATTCCCATCCCCTAAGCCTCGACCGAATTGAACAGGGCGATCGCCTGTCCGAGCGCCGCGATGGGCTCGCCACGCGGAATGAACTCATGGCCGACCCATTGGTCGTACCGCAGATGGCCCAGCAGGGCGGCGATGCCGCGCCAGTTGATCTCCTGCCGGTCGTCCAGGTCGCGCCGGCCCGGCGCGCCGGCCGTGTGCACATGGCCGATGAGACCCAGGTTGGCCTTGATGGTCCGGCTGAGGTCGCCCTCCATCAGCTGCATATGGTAGCCGTCGTAGAGCAGTTTCAGGGCCGGTGAGCCGATTCCCTGCACGACCTGAGCGCCGAAGGCGGTCCGGTCGCATTGCTGGCCCGGATGGTCGACCTTGCTGTTCAGCAGTTCCATGAGCAGCCGCACGCCGGCGTCGGCGGCGTGGGCGACGACCGGCTCCAGACCCCTCACGCAGGCCTCGATGGCCCGCTCGTCGTCGCCGTCGCCGAACCGGTTGCCCGCGAAGACGATGACGGCCTCGCAACCGCCTTCGGAGGCTGCGTCGATGTGCCGGCGCACCTCGGTCTGCAGGGCAGGGTGGCGCGTGGGATCGTTGAAGCCCTCTTCCAGCTTGTGACCGGTCAGGGTGACGATCGAGAGCCCGAGATCGCGGGCGATGGGCCAGTGCTCTTCCGGCAGCATCTCGACGCCTTGCGCGCCCGCCGCCGCGGCGTCCGCCAGGAAAGACGCCGGCTCGATCTCCCGCCCCATCGTGAACGACCACCAGGCGAAGCTCTGCCGCATCATCGCGCCCCTTCGTTCAGCGCCACCCAGCGACCGTCCGCGGCCGCGCTGGCCACGGCGGCCTCGATGAAGCGCACGCCATCCACGCCATCGCTGACGCCCGGCAGCATTGAGGCGGGCAGGGGGCGGCCCTGCCGGTGGGCGCCGATGAGGTCGGCTGCGTCGGCGTAGATCTGGGCGAAGCCTTCGAGGTAGCCCTCGGGATGTCCGGCGGGAATACGCGTCGCCGCCTGGGCGGCCGACGACAGGCCTGGCCCGCCACGGCGCAGGAGCTGCGGCGCCTCGCCGAGCCGGGTGAAACGCAGCAGGTCGGGCTCCTCCTGCGACCATTCCAGCGCGGCCTTCTCGCCGTAGAGCCGCAGCCGCAGCCCGTTGGCGACGCCGATGGCGACCTGGCTGGCCCACAGCTGTCCGCGGGCGCCGCCCGCCCAGCGCAAGCCGATCTGGACGTCGTCGTCGAGACGCCGGCCGGGCACGAACCGCGAGGTCTCGGCGCTCACGGTTTCGGCTGTCGCCCCGGTCACGAAGGTGGCCAGATGATAGGCATGGGTGGCGATGTCGCCCAGCGCCCCGCCGGCCCCGGCCCGGGCCGGATCGCCGCGCCAGTCGGCCTGTTTGTTGCCCGTGAGGTCGCTGGCCAGCCAGTCCTGCGCATACTCCGCCTGGACGACGCGGAGCGCGCCCAACAGACCGTCGGCGATCATGCTCCGCATCTGCCGGACCATGGCATAGCCGCTGTAGTTGTGGGTCAGGACGAAGGGTGCGCCGGCCCTTTTGACCGCTTCCGCGAGGTCCAATGCGTCGGCCAGGGTGGTCGTCAGCGGCTTGTCGCAGATCACCGCGACGCCGGCCTCCAGAAACGCCTTGGCCGGTGCATGATGCAGATGATTAGGCGTGACGATGGCGACCGCGTCGATCCTGTCCGGACGCCTGACCTCGGCCTGCGCCATCTGCCGCCAGTCGCCGTAGCAGCGGTCGTTCGCCAGCCCCAGCGACCGTCCGAATGCCTGGGACCGCGCCGCATCCCCGCTGAACGCGCCGGCGACCAGGGTCCAGCGGTTGTCCAGCCGCGCGGCCATGCGGTGCACGCCGCCGATGAAGGCGCCGTCGCCGCCGCCGACCATGCCGAGCTTCAGCCGCATGTCAGCGGTCAAGGCCGAGCATCCTGCGATTGGCCGCCGCGTCGACGCCGGTGGCGACGAAATCGTCGAAGCTCTTGCCGGTAACCTGGATGATGTGATCGCGGATGAAGGGGGCGCCCTCGCGGGCCCCGTCGACCGGGTCCTTCAGCGCGCACTCCCATTCGAGCACGGCCCAGCCTTCGTAGCCGTACTGGGCGAACTTCGAGAAGATGGCCTTGAAGTCGATCTGGCCGTCGCCGAGCGAGCGGAAGCGGCCGGCGCGTTCCTTCCACCCCGCGTAGCCGCTGTAGACGCCCTGACGTCCGGTCGGGCGGAACTCGGCGTCCTTGACGTGAAACATCTTGATGCGGTCGTGGTAGAGATCGATGTACGCGAGATAGTCGAGCTGCTGCAGCATGAAGTGGCTGGGATCGTAGAGCAGGCAGGCGCGGGGATGGTGATCCACGCGGTCCCAGAACATCTCGACCGTCGCCCCGTCGAACAGATCCTCGCTCGGATGCACCTCGTAACAGAGGTCGACCCCAACCTCGTCGAAGGCGTCGAGGATCGGGCGCCACCGCCGCGCCAGTTCGTCGAAGGCTTCCTCGATCAGGCCGGCCGGCCGCTGCGGGTAGGGATAGAAATAAGGCCAGGCCAGCGAGCCCGAGAAGGTCACATGGGCGTCGAGCCCCAGCCGCCGCGAGGCCTTGGCGCCGAGCAGCACCTGCTCCACGGCCCAGGCCTGGCGGGCCTTCGGATTGCCGCGCACCTCCCGAGGGACGCCGCCGTCGAACATCTCGTCATAGGCCGGGTGGACCGCGACCAGCTGGCCCTGGCTGTGCGTCGACAGTTCGGAGACCTCGACGCCCGCGTCGGCCAGCACGCCGCGCACCTCGTCGCAGTAGGCGTCGCTCTCCGCCGCCAGCTTCAGGTCGAACAGCCGCCGGTCCCAGGTAGGGATCTGCACCCCCTTGTAGCCGAGGCCGCCGGCCCATTCGGCGATCGACTTCAGGCTGTTGAACGGCGCTTCGTCCGAAGCAAACTGCGCCAGGAAAATGGCCGGTCCCTTCACGAGTCCTCCCGATGTCGCTTGTTGTTGCGGCGATCATATCGCCGATTTCGCGAAATGCGCCTCCGTTCACGGGGTGGCGACGAAGACTGTGTCGCGAGGCTCCGCGGCCGCGACGGAATGGGGGCGGCCAAGAGCGCGCCGGGCAGCAGAATCAGGGGAAACTGGAGCGGATGAAGGGAATCGAACCCTCGTCACTTGGTTGGGAACCAAGAGCTCTACCATTGAGCTACATCCGCATCGCCGGGCCGCGCCGGGGCCGCGCAACATAGCCAATTCGCCTTGCGCGGCAAGCCACTTCGCGACGCAGGCCGGCAGTGGTTCAATGGGCCATGGACGGGCGCCTGCGAGCATGGCTGGGACGGATGGCGCTGGGGGCCGCGGCGCTCGTCGGCGGCATGGCGACGCCGTTGCCGGAAGGCCAGGTGTTCGAGCTTTCCGGCCATGTGAAACGGCCGCCGGCCCGGGCGCCGCGCGAGGACGAGCTGCTGCAGCAGCGGCTGATGGCGCTCAGCCTTCAGTTTCCGGGCGATGTCGGCATTGCGGTGCGGCGACTGGACGAGAACTGGACGGTCAGCGTCAACGGTGACCGGCCGATGCCGCAGCAGAGCGTCAGCAAGCTGTGGGTGTCGATGGCCATTCTGGCGGCGGCCGACCGGGGCGAGTTGTCGCTCGACGAGACGGTCACCATCCACAAGGCCGACCTCAGCATCTTCCATCAGCCGATCCGCAAGTATGTCGGCGACGCCGGCTACAGCGCTTCGCTGCGCAGCCTGATGGACGGGGCGCTGCAGCAGAGCGACAACGCCGCCAACGACGCCCTGGTGCGGCGCCTCGGCGGGCCCTTCGCGGTGCAGGTGGCCATCGTCGGCCGCAACCTCGACGGCATCCGCTACGGGCCCGGCGAGCGGGCGATGCAGACGGCGGCGGCGGGGCTGAGCTGGAAGCCGGAATACAGCTTCGACCGCACCTTCTGGGAGGAGCGCGAGGCCTTGCCGGCGGCGAAACGCAAGGCCGCGCTCGACGCCTACCTGGCCGACCCGCCGGACGCCGCGACGCCGCTGGGCATCGTCGAGGCGTTGAGCCGGCTGCAACGGGGCGACCTGCTGTCGGCGGAGTCGACGGCCCATATGCTGGGCGTCATGGGCGGCAGTATCACCGGCGGAGGACGCCTTCGGGCCGGGCTTCCGGCCGGCTGGAGGCTCGCCCACAAGACCGGCACCGGGCAGGTGATGGGTTCGCTGGCCACCGGCTACAACGACGTCGGCCTGGTCACCGCGCCGGACGGACGGGTTTATGCGGTGGCGGTGATGGTCGGGGCCACGCGGCAACCGTTGCAGGCCCGGCAGGCCTTCATGGTCAGCGTGGCGCGGGCGGTGGCGGGCGAAAATCCGGCGGCGGCGTCGGACGGCGCCGCCGAAACCGAAGCCGACTAACCGGTCAGTCGCTGGCTCAGCGGCGCCACGATGGTGCAGACCAGCCCTTGCGGCAGATGTTCGACCTGCACCTGACCGCCGAACTCGTGCTGCACGCTGGCGGAAATCAGCCGCGAGCCGAAGCCGTCGCGGCCGGGCGTGGTGACTTCCGGACCGCCGCGCTCGCGCCAGATCAGGGTCAGGCCGTGGTCGCCGTCGAGGGTCCACATCACCTCCACCACACCGTCCGGGCCCGAGAGGGCGCCGTACTTGACCGCGTTGGTGGCCATCTCGTGCAGGATCATGCTCATGGTCACCGCCGAATTGGGCGCGAGACTCAAGGGCGGTCCGCTGAACCGGGCGCGCTCGCCGTAGGGGCCGAGGGTGCGGGCCACGACGTCGGCGAGGTCGGCGTTGAGCCAGGTGCGCTCGGTCAGCAGGTCATGGGCCCGCGACAGGGCGACCAGCCGCTCGGTGAAGGTCTCAAGCGCCACGGGGTCGGCGGCGCTGAAGCTCTGGCGGGCCAGGGACTGGATCATCGCCAGCGTGTTCTTCACCCGGTGGTTCAGCTCGTTGATCATCACCTCCTGGCGGGCGGCGGCGGCGGTCTGCTCCTCCTCGCGCACCCGCAGGGCCAGGGAGGCCTGATGCAGGGCCTCGCGGACCTGGGCGGTCTCGGTCAGGTCGTCGGGGCGGGTCTCGACGATGCGGTTCTCGGCGATCAGGGCGGCGTCGGCGGCCAGGCTGCGCACCTGCCGCGAGATCTGCACCGAGAAGCCGGCCGCCAGCAGCAGGCCGAGGACCAGCAGCAGGCCGGTGGCCGCCGACAGGCCGATCACCGAGCGGGTGATGGACGCGTAGACCTCGGTGCGCGGCACCCCGACGATGAAGGTCCAGCCATAGTTGGGCGAGCGGCTGAAGGCCGACAGGGTGGGCACCCCGTCCAGGGTGTGGGTCAGCACCACCCCTTCGTTGGTCCTGGCCATGGCGGCCCGCATGTCCGGGGTGGCCAGGCGGCCGCGCATCTTTTCGCCGTCCCGGGAGCGGGCCAACAGCCGGAACTCCCGGTCGATAATGCCGCCGGTCCAGTTCGTGGGCAGGTTCTGCGAGCGGAAGATGCTCTCGAACGCCGCCGGTTCCTGGATATGGGACAGGCTGTAGAGTTTGCCGTTGATGACGACCGGCATGTCGATGGCGATGATCGGCCGCGTGACCACCTGGCCGACGCCGAGGTTGGAGACGGTCGTACGGCCCTCGCGCAGGGCCTTCCAGGCGGCGGCCGAGCGGTGCGAGGCGGGCAGGGGCGCGCCGGGCGGGGCGCGGGTGTTGATCCGCTGACGCTGCTCATCGACGAGCAGGATCCACTCCGAATGGCCGTTCATGGCTTCGCGAGCCTGGCGTTCGAAGGCGGCGAAGTCGCCGGCCTCGAGGTCCGGTGACAGGGCCAGGGTCTCGAGGGTGGCCAGGCTCTGGGAGATCTGCCGGTCAGTGGCGACGGCCAGGGCGCGGGTGGTGGCGATCAGCTGCTGTTCGTAGCGGGCCTGGCTTTCGCGGTAGGCGTTGACGGCCAGGATGACCATCAGGATCACCGCCGGTATGACCAGGCTGAGCGCCATCAGCACCAGTCGGCTTCGCACGCTGGGGCCGATGGCTTTGCGCAGGGCGGGAGCGATGGACTGGTAAGACTGCAAGAGGAACGCCCGTACGATGGTGCGACAGGATGTCGCCCACCACCACGATATGGGTCAAGTGAAATGGCCGACCAGTTTGGGTTTATCGAACCTCGAAGCGGCCTTCGCGGGCGAGGTTGCCGAACTTGGTCAGGTCCTCGTTGAAGTGCAGCCGCACCGTGCCGATGGGGCCGTGACGCTGCTTGCCGATGATGACCTCGGCCATGCCGGCGACGCGGTCCATCTTCTCCTGCCATTCCAGGTGCTTGGCGCTGTCGGCGGTGTCGGGCTCGCCGCGGCCCAGGTAGTAGCTTTCGCGGTAGACGAACATGACCATGTCGGCGTCCTGCTCGATGGAGCCGGACTCGCGGAGGTCGGACAGCTGCGGCCGCTTGTCCTCGCGGTTCTCGACCTGACGCGATAGCTGCGACAGGGCCAGGACGGGGACGCTGAGTTCCTTGGCCAGGGCCTTCAGGCCCTGGGTGATCATCGAGACTTCCTGGACCCGGTTGTCGCTCTTGCCCTCGCCGCCGGTCAGCAGCTGCAGGTAGTCGACGACGATCAGGTCGAGGCCGACCGAGCGCTTCAGGCGGCGCGAGCGGGCCACCAGCTTGGCGATGGCCAGGCCGCCGGTGGCGTCGATGTAGAGCGGCGCTTCCTGGATTTCCATGGCCGCGTCGCGGACCCGGCCGAACTCGGAGGCGTCGATCTCGCCCTTGCGCAGGCGGTCGCCCGAGACGCCCGAGGCGTCGGCCAGGAGGCGGAGAGCCAGCTGTTCGGCGCTCATTTCCAGAGAGAAGAAGGCGACGACGCCGCCGCTGACGGTCTTCTTGCTGCCGTCCGGCTGCGGCTCCCAGGCGTAGGCCTTGGCGACGTTGAAGGCGATGTTGGTGGCCAGGGCCGTCTTGCCCATCGAGGGGCGGCCCGCGAGGATCAGAAGGTCGGAGGGGTGCAGCCCGCCCATCTTCTGGTCGAGGTCCATCAGGCCGGTCGAGACGCCGGCGAGGCCGCCGTCGCGGCTGTAGGCCTCGGCGGCCATCTCGACGGCGCCGCGCAGGGCGTCGGCGAAACCGATGAAGCCGGTCGAGGGGGCGCCGGATTCGGCCAGGTTGTAGAGCTTCTGTTCGGCCAGTTCGATCTGGTCGCGGCTGTCACGTTCGGCGTCGGGCGTGCCGGCGTCGACGGAGATCTCGCCGCCGATGCGGATCAATTCGCGGCGGATGGCCAGCTCGTAGACCACCCGGGCGTAGTCGCCGACGTTGGCGGCCGGCGGGGCGCGGTCGACGAGGTCGGCCAGGTAGCGCAGGCCGCCCAGCTCCTGGAAGGCCGGGTCGCTGCGGAACTCGTCGGCCAGCAGGATGGGTTCGGCCAGCTGGCCCTTGCGGATGTGGTTCTCCATCGCGCTGAACAGGCGCTGATGGAAGGGTTCGAAGAAGTGGCTGCCGCCCAGCTTGTCGCTGAGCCGCTCATAGGCGGCGTTGTCGTACAGCAGGACCCCGAGCAGCGCCTGTTCGGCCTCGATGTTGGAGGGCAGGTGTTGCGGCGCCGGGTCGGAGGGGACCGGACGGAGATCCAGAGCGGGGACGATTGCCATAGGTTAACGACTAGCCAAGGCCGAAGGGTAACGCACCTCACGATGCGCGGTGGTCCACACAAAACGAAACGCCTGTGGGCAAAAAAAGAAGCGGCGCGGAGGTTGCCCTCCGCGCCGCCAATTTTTGTCCGTCAGAAAAGGGCTTAGGCTTCTTCGCCAAAGCGCTCCTGCTGGCCGGCGCCGCCTTCGAGAAGGTCGGCGGCCGCTTCGGCGTCGGCGCGAGCCTCGTCCTCGAAGCGGCTGGCGATGACGTCTTCGCCCTTGGCTTGACGTTCGGCTTCGTCCTGGCTGCGGGCGATGTTGATGTTGACCGTGATGGTCACTTCAGCATGCAGCTTCACCTTCACGGGGTGAACGCCCAGCGTCTTGATCGGCTTGTCGAGGATGACCATCGACCGGTCGATCTTGCCGCCTTCGGCGTTGACCATGTCAGCGACGTCGCGGCCGGAGACCGAACCGTACAGCTGACCGGACTCACCGGCCTGGCGGATCATGATGTAGGAGGTCCCGTCCAGCTTTTCGCCGGCCGAACCAGCGGCTTCGCGGGTCTTGACGTTGCGGGCTTCGATCTCGGCCCGTTGTCCTTCGAAGGACTTCAGGTTCGAGGCGTTGGCGCGCAGGGCCTTGGAACGCGGCAGCAGGAAGTTGCGGGCGAACCCGTCCTTCACCGTGACCACATCGCCGAGGACACCCCAGCCTTCGACACGTTCGAGCAGAATGACTTTCATCGTCTTGTCTCCTACTTCACGACGTAGGGGAGCAGGGCGAGGAAGCGGGCGCGCTTGATGGCGCGGGCCAGTTCACGCTGCTTCTTGGCCGAGACGGCCGTGATGCGGCTCGGAACGATCTTGCCGCGCTCGGAAATGTAGCGCTGCAGGAGCTTGACGTCCTTGTAGTCGATCTTCGGAGCGTTAGCGCCCGAGAAGGGGCAAACTTTCCGGCGACGGAAGAACGGGCGGCGGGCGCCGCCGGCGGCGGCGGCCGGAGCCGAGGTTTCGGTTGCGTCAGTCATTCTTAAGCCTCCTCACCGGTGCGCTCGGCGCGTTCCGGGCGGTCGCCACGGTCCGGGCGTTCACCGCGGTCGGGACGGTCGCCACGATCGGGGCGGTCGCCGCCGAAGTCGTCGCGGCGTTCACGATCACGATCGCGACGGGCGAGAACGGGCGAGAGCTCCAGGTCGAGTTCCTCGACGCGGATGGTCATGTAACGCAGCACGTCTTCATTGAGAGACAGCTGGCGTTCCATTTCCTTGACGGCCGGCGCCGGGGCGTCGATGGCCAGCAGGGAGTAGTGACCCTTGCGGTTCTTCTTGATGCGGAAGGTGAGGTTGCGGAGGCCCCAGTACTCGATCTTGGCGATGTGTCCGCCTTGACCTTCGATAAGGGCCTTCATGTCCTCGTTCATTTGTTCGGCCTGTTGCGGGCTGATGTCCTGCCGCGCAATGACCACATGCTCGTAGAGCGCCATGGTTATCCTTCTTGCGATGGGGAAGGCGGCGAAAGCGACGGCGCAAGCCCGGCGATTCCGATGGATCCTGTGCGTAGGAGAGCGGAGAATCCGCCCGCCACTAAAGGTGTCCGCACAAGACCGCCTTCGTTAAGAGGGCGCGCTAATACAGGCGATGCCCGCCAAGCGCAAGCACTGCGGGGTTTTTCGGCAATCCCGCGACCAGTCGTCGCCGCGACTCGCTGTCCCATTGCCGGTGAGTCCGGTGAGTGAGAGTCTCGAATCGTAACGTGTATCGGGGGATCACCAGTTGCTTCGTCTTGTCCTGTCCGCCGGCCTGTCGGCCGCGCTCGTTCTCTCTGCCGGCTCCGGCTTCGCCCAGGCGCCTACAGCGCCGCCGAAGGTGGCCACGGCCGCGCCGTCGGCCAAGGCGATGGATCTGTCCAAGCGCTACTTCAAGGCCATGCGGCTGGACGAGACGCTGGGCAAGGCGCTCGATAATCTCGATCCGGCCCTGCTGAGCGGCGAGGACGGCGATCCGCAGCAGGCCGAGGCCATGCGGGCCGCGACCAAGCTGGCGCTCGACGCGGCCATGCCCAAGTACATCGAGAAGATGACCCCGCTGCTGGCCTCGGCCTACAGCGAGGACGAACTGGCGGCGCTGGTGGCCTTCTACGAGAGCCCGGTTGGCCAGTCGGTGGTCGCCAAGTCACGCGACATCGGCGGCATCAGCAGCCAGGCCATGAAGGACCTGCTGCCCGGCATCATGGACGACGCCATGGACCGCTACTGCCAGCAGATGGGCTGCGAGGACGAGGGCTATGCCGAGATGGCCCGGCAGACCCGGTCCTAACCCTTCTTGCCGGCCTTCCACTGCTTGACGGCGTCGAGCGTCAGTTCGACGTGCTTCTGGGCGTTCATGTCGCTGTGGACGTAGAGAACCGTGCCGTCGGGGGCGATGACGTAGCTGGTGCGGTTGGAGATGCCGACCGGCAGGGTGGAGTCCCAGAGCTTGGCGACGGCCGCGCCCTTGTCGGCGGCGACGGGGAATTTGCCCGAGCAGCGCGCATTGTCGCTGGAGAACTCCTGCAGCCGCTCGATGGAGCCGGCGGTGACGCCGATGATGGTGGCGCCGGCCTTGGCGTAGTCGTCGGCGGCCTCGGCGAACAGGTGGGCCTCGAGGTCGCAGCCGCCGGTGAAGGCGGCCGGGAAGAAGTAGACCACCACGGGGCCCTTCTTGCGGGCCGCGGCCAGGCTGTAGGTCAGGGCCTTGCCGCCCTGGAAGCCGGGCAGGGTGAAGTCGGGGGCCTTGGTTCCGACCTTGAGCGCGGCGAAGGCCGGCAGGGCGCCAATAGCAAGGGGGGCGGCGAGCGAGACGGCGGCGATGGCGGAAAGCAGCAGGCGGCGGTTCATGGCGGGGCTCCAGGCTGGCTGCGCAAGCTAGCGCCGCGGGGGCCGGTGGCAAGGGCGCGTTATCGAAGCGGCGGGCCCATTGTAGCGGTTTTTTCGGCGACAAGGCCGGGGTTCGATCGATTGTTGTTTTAAATCAATTCGATGGCGCCGGTCGGGCGTTGGGTTTCGGGCGGGGGAATGCGGGTGAAACGCCGGGTCCCCGTGGGTGGCGGCGACGGGAAATCCCCGGGTGTCCGCCGGACGGCTCTATTTCAGGGTCTTCGAGGCGCCGTCCCAGGTCAGGGCGCGGGTCGGGCAGGGCTTGCCGCCGAGGCCGCAGTCGTCGGACGGGGTGATGACGCTGATGCGGGCCGGCGAAGACCCGATGTCGAGGTTCCAGGCGGCGTCCTTCTGTTCGAAGGCCTTCGCGAAGCCGCGGCCGTCGGAGACGAAGAAGGCCAGGCGGCCGCCGGGGTCGCCCTCGGGGGTGTCGGCCTCGTAGCTGCAGTCGGTGTAGGGCGAGCCGACCAGCCAGTCGCGGACGCCGTCGCCGTTGACGTCCGGAAGATTGCCGATGATCACCCCGTCGCCGGGCTGAACGGCGCCGGCCGCCTTGCAGGCCGCCTCGCGGGCGGCGACCTCGGCCCGGATGGCGGCCGGCGCGTCCTTCACCTCGGGGTAGAGGGCCGGGATGGAGCCGTAGGGCAGCAGGGTCTGGCCCTTGCTGTTGGCGGTTTCGACGAAGGCGCCGCTGGCGGCGTCCCAGCGCCAGGCGCGCAGGCATTCGCTGGCCCCGAAGCTGCCGCAGGCGCTGCCGTGGAAATTGATCTCCAGCTTGCGGGCGGTCTTCGGCCCACTGAACACGAAGGCGCCGCCGCCGTGCTGGAAGACCTTGCGGGCCGTACCGTCGGCCTGGCCGACATACATGACGTTCTGACAGCCGCCCGTGCCGCAGAAATAGGAGGGGTTGGGCGACTTCTCATAGTCGACCCACCAGTCGGCCAGTTTGTCGCCGTTGATGTCGATCTTGCGGAACATCGGCTTGGGGGTCTCGAACATCCAGGCCGGGATTTCCTTGATCTCCTCCTCGGACGAGCCGCCGGTCACCCGCCCGTAGATGGCGGCCCGCGCCTCCTCGACGATGGCGGCCGGCGGCGTCGCGGCGCCGGCGGCGCAGGCCGGCAGCAAGGCGGCAAGGGCGATCGGGGCGAGGCGGCGCATGGAACAGTCTCCGGGGTGGCGCGATCTAGCCATGACCGACGGCGTCCCGCACGGCCTGTTTGGGGGGTGGCTTGCCCCTTTTTGGCGATTGGCCTAACCCTGCCCGCCCGAATTGATGAGGAATCCGCCCATGTCTCTCGCCTTCGTTTTCCCCGGCCAGGGCAGCCAGGCCGTCGGCATGGGCGCCGACCTCGCCGAGGCTTTCGCGGCGGCCCGCGAGGTGTTCCAGGAGGTCGACGACGCCCTGAACCAGAAGCTCTCCAAGCTGATGTGGGAAGGTCCCGAGGACGAGCTGACCCTGACCGAGAACGCCCAGCCGGCGCTGATGGCCGTCAGCCTGGCGGTGACGCGGACGCTGGAGAAGGAATTCGGCATCGGCGTCGACCGCGCCGCCTTCGTGGCCGGTCACAGCCTGGGGGAATACAGCGCCCTGGCGGCGGCCGGCTCGATCGCGCTGGGCGAGACCGCCAGGCTGCTGAAGCTGCGCGGCCAGGCCATGCAGCGGGCCGTGCCGGTGGGCGAAGGTTCGATGGCCTCGCTGATCGGCAAGCAGACCGACGTGGCGCTGGCGGAAGCTGCGGCGGCGGCGGGGGCCGAGGTCGGCGTCTGTGTCGTCGCCAACGACAACAACACCGGCAACGTGGTCATCTCCGGCGCCAAGGCCGCCGTCGAGCGGGCCATCGAGAAGGCCGAGGAGCTCGGCGCCCGGGCCATCCGCCTGAACGTCTCGGCCCCGTTCCACTGCCCGCTGATGCAGCCGGCGGCCGACGAGATGGCGGCAGCCCTGGCCGGGGCGACGATTCTCAGCCCCCGCGCGCCGCTGGTGGCCAACGTCACGGCGCGGCCGGTGCACGATCCGGATGTCATCCGCCGCCAGCTGGTCGAGCAGGTCACCGGCCGGGTGCGCTGGCGCGAAACCATGGACTGGCTGGCCGGCGAGGGCGGGGTGACCCGTTTCGCCGAAGCCGGGGCCGGCAAGGTGCTGTCGGGGATGATCAAGCGCAGCGTGCCGGACGCGACGGCGACGCCGCTGAATTCGCCGGCCGACCTGGAAGGGTTCGCCAAGTCGCTGTGATCCAGTTCCTCCCCCCTCGGGGGAGGTGGCAGGCCCGCAGGGCCTGACGGAGGGGGTCCCCACCATCGGTTCAAGGGCCAATAACGCAGCTGCGCCGCCGGTGGGGACCCCCTCCACCATCGCTGCGCGATGGTCCCCCTCCCCCGAGGGGGGAGGAACTTGGTAAGTAGACCCAAAGACAGAGTCG
>JAQGIK010000117.1 GCA_028291265.1 Caulobacter sp.
CGAGGATCTCTGGCCGTTCAACGACGAAGGCCTGGTGCGCGCCGTTGCCGCCAGCGCCATCCCGCTGATCTCCGCCGTCGGCCACGAGACCGACAACACCCTGATCGACTTCGCCGCCGACCGCCGCGCCCCGACCCCGACCGCCGCGGCCGAGATGGCCACCCCGGTGCTGGCCGAGCTGCGCGCCGCCCTTTCCGGCATCGACCAGCGGCTGAACCGCTGCGGCGGCCGGATGATCGAGGACCGCCGCACCCGCCTGGCCGCCTCGGCCCGGGGTCTCCCCCGCCCGCAAGACCTCACCGCCGCCGCCAGCCAGCGCCTCGACTACGCCGCCAGCCACCTGACCGGCGGCCTGCGCCGCAACCTCGACCTCCACGCCAACCGCCTGGCCGCGATCGCCTCGCCCCTGCGCCCCGGCCTGCTGCAGCGCCGCGCCGACCTCGGCCGCCAGACCCTGACCGCCTTGAGCGCCCGTCTCGACGCCGCCATCCGCCGCGCCTCCGACACCACCCGCGAGCAGCAGCGCCTCGCCGACCTCGGCCGCCGCATGGGTAATTGCGCCGACAAGGTCATCAGCGACCGCCGCCGCCAACTCGACAACCTCGACAAGCTGCGCCTGTCCCTCGATCCCAAGCGGCCGCTGCGCAACGGCTTCGCCCTGGTCACCCGGGCCGACGGCTCGCTGGTCCGCCAGGGCGGCCCGCTGGCCGCCGGCGAGGCGGTCAGCCTGATGTTCGAGGACACAACGCGCCAGGCGGTGATCGATGGCGAGGGAGGCCACACCGCTCCGCCACCACCGCCCGTCGCCCGGCCCGCGCCGAAGAAGCCGACGCCGCCGACCAGCCAGGGCGACCTCTTCTAACAGCCCGTCCTTGGCCCGCGCCGTCCCTCACGCTACATTAGCCGCATGAACGCCTTCGATCGCGACATGGGCCGGGACCTTGCCCAACTCCACTACGGGGACGGTGAATTCGCCATCCTCAAGCCGGGCAAGCATGTGCTCTGCGCCGTTACCGGCGTGAAGATTCCGCTCGACGCCCTGCGCTACTGGAGCCCCGAGCACCAGGAAGCCTACGCCGGCCCCGGCGAGGCCCTGAAGCGCTGGAAAGAGCTGACCTCCTGAACCGGCGGTCCGCCCTCCTCGGCCTCGCCTCCGTGGCGTTCGCTTCTGTGAAGCTCGCGGGCCCCGCCCTCGCCGCGCCCCCGCCCCTGCGCCTCAGCGGCGCCTGGCGACAGGGCGGCTTCGCCTTCGGCCACACCGTCCCGCGCGCCGATGTCTGGCTCGACGACGAGGCCGTCGGCCGCGCCGGCCCGACCGGCCTGTTCGTCGTCGGCTTCGACCGTGACGCGGCGGCCACCGCCACTCTGCGCGTCGCCAGCGCCGGCGGCTCGGTCAGCCACGTCTTCGACCTGGTCCCCGGCGACTTCGACATCCAGCGCATCTCCGGCCTGCCCGAAGACCAGGTCAGCCCCAGCGATCCGGCCCTGCTGGCCCGGCTGAAACAGCAGAACGAACTGAAGCTCGCCGCCCTGGCCAGCCGCATCGACACCGAGGACTTCCGCCACGGCTTCGCCATGCCGCTGCCGGCCAGGAGCTGGCGGCAGTCGGCCCGGTTCGGCGGCCAGCGAATCCTCAACGGCGAACCCAAACGGCCCCACTACGGCGCCGACCTCGCGGCCCCAACCGGCACGGCCATCCTCGCCCCGGCCGGCGGCATCGTCAGCATGGCCTCGACCGGCATGCATTTCGAAGGCGGCCTGACGATGATCGACCACGGCCAGGGCCTGGTCAGCATCTACCTCCACCAGTCGAAGATCCTCGTCACGGCCGGCCAGCGCGTCGAACGCGGGACGAAGATCGGCGAGGTCGGCATGACCGGCCGGGCCACCGGCCCGCACCTCTGCTGGCGCATGACCTGGCGCGGCCGCCACCTCGATCCGACGCTGCTTGTGGGTCAGACCGCCCCAGTTTGAGCGGCCTTCCCTTACGGAATCCGTCACCGTCCCGTCGTCCTAAACACTCCGGTAAGGGTGGCGGCTCTAACTGGGCGAACAAGGGTCGCGATGCGCGCAAGGCGTGCAGGCAGACGGCCCAAAGTCTCATCTGGGTTGTCCGGGGGTCGTATGTCTTTTGGTCTGGAGTCGCTGCGCGTCCTGCTGGTGGACGACAATCCCCATATGCGCTCCATCGTCGCCACCATCCTCAAGGGCGTCGGGGTCCGCGAGTTGCGCGAGGCGCGCGACGGGGCCGAGGGACTGCAGACCCTGCGCGACTGGCCGACCGACCTGGCCATCGTCGATTTCCAGATGCAGCCGCTCGACGGCGCCAGCTTCACCCGCCTGGTCCGGGGCAGCACCGACAGCCAGAACATCTACCTGCCGATCATCATGATGACCGGCTTCGCCGACCGCGGCCGGGTGTTCGAGGCCCGCGACGCCGGCGTCACCGAAATGATCGCCAAACCCCTGACCGCCCGCGCCATCCTCGACCGCATCGAAACGGTGATCATGCGCCCCCGGCCGTTCGTCCGCACGGACGACTACTTCGGGCCGTCGCGCCGCGGCATCGACGACGTCGCCCCGAAGGCCCGGCCAATGCGGGCGCTGGCGATCTGACTTTTATTTTCTACCGCTCATCCCGGCGAATGCCGGGACCCAGATTCACCCGGATTGCTGGCTGATTGGCCAATAGTTCCGCTCGCACCCGCAGGACCGGGGGGTCCATCTGGGTCCCGGCATTCGCCGGGATGAGCGGTGGGAGATGGGTTAAGGCGGCGGCCCCAACCCCTTCGCCGCCAGCTCCAAGTACGCCTCCTTCGGCCAGCGCCGGTGGACCCAGAACCATTCCTCCGGCCGCTCGCGCACCTGGTCCTCGACGAACTTGGTGATCGCCGCCACGCCGGCCGCGATGTCGGCGGTCTTGTCGCCGGTGTCGGGCACTTCGATCGGCTCATGCACCACCGTCCGGAACCGCGCGCCCTTCAACCGCTGCACGCTCATCGGCTGCAGCACCGTGCCGAAACGGAGCGCCAGGCGGCTGGGCCCCGGCGCCGCCATCACCTCGCGGCCGAAGAACGGCGCCGCCACCCCGCCGCGGTTGAACTTCTGGTCGTTCATCAGGG
>JAQGIK010000128.1 GCA_028291265.1 Caulobacter sp.
ACCTCGACGCCGGCCCAGATCGAGGCCTTGGACAGGGGCCGCAGGGGGCTGCACAACGAGGCCGCGGAGCTCCTCCAGGTCCGCCTGTCGGGCAAGATCGAGACCGACCTCGACACGGCGCGCCGGCTCTTCACCCTGATCTGCGCCCTCTACCGGCGGCCCTGACCTTGACCCAGATCGTACGGCCGCACGCGGTTCTGTTCGCCTGCAACCTGAACCGGGTGCGCTCGCCCATGGCCGAGGCGCTGATGAAGCTGGCCTACGGCACCGCCATCTTCGTCGACAGCTGCGGGCTGAAGGCCGACCCCAGCGAGGTCGGCATGGACCCGTTCGCGGCGGTGGTGCTGGAGGAGCTCGGCATCGAGGCGGCGGGGCATCGGCCCAAGACCTTCGACATGCTGGAGGACGACAGCTTCGACGTCGTCATCTCCCTGACCGCCGAGGCCCAGCACCGGGCGGTGGAACTGTCGCGCGGCCGGGCCGTCGATATCGAATACTGGCCGACCTACGACCCGACCCTGGCGACCGGCTCTCGCGAGCAGGTTCTGGACGCCTATCGCCAGGTTCGCGACGAGCTGTACGGCCGTATCCGACGGCGGTTCGGAAGAGTCGTGACGGCCGGCGGTTAGAGACTTTCGACCCGCTTTCGTCCTCGATTTGCGGACCAATAGTCAGCCATCGACCTTTCACCCCCTGATGCGTTATAAGGCGCGCCATCGAGCCGCGGCTCGCGCTCCGAATCGTGTGCGCGGGCCGTGTTTGCTTTGCGGAAAGACCAACTGAGAGGCCGAATGGCTAAGGAAGAACTCCTCGAGTTTCCGGGCACCGTCAGCGAACTGCTGCCCAACGCGACCTTCCGCGTGACCCTCGAGAACAACCACGAGATCATCGCCCACACGGCGGGCAAGATGCGCAAGAACCGCATCCGCGTGCTGGCCGGCGACAAGGTGCTGGTCGAAATGACCCCCTACGACCTGACCAAGGGCCGTATCACCTACCGCTTCAAGTAACCCGCGATGACCAGCCGCCTGGTGCTGGGCAGCGCCAGCCCCCGCCGCCTGCAGCTTCTGGCTCAGGTCGGGGTGACGCCGGACCTGGTCGACCCCGCCGACATCGACGAGACCGTCCTCAAGGACGAGACGCCCCGGATGCTGGTCAAGCGGCTGGCGGCCGGCAAGGCGTCCGCCGTGGCGGCGCGGCATCCGGACGCCTTCGTGCTGGGAGCCGACACCATCGTGGCGGTCGGCACGCGGGTGCTGGGCAAGCCGGAGGACGAGGCCGACGCGCGGCGGATGCTGAAGCTGCTGTCGGGCCGCAGCCACAGGGTGCTGACCGGCGTCGCCGTGGTCGCGCCGGACGGGCGCACGGCCAGCCGCATCGTCGAGAGCCGCATCACCTTCAAGCGCCTGACCCCGGCCGAGACCGACGGCTTCATCGCCTCCCGCGACTGGGACGACGCGGCCGGCGGCTACAAGATCCACCAGCGGGCCGGGGCCTTCGTGACCAATCTGTCGGGGAGTTTCACGGGCGTCGTCGGCCTTCCCCTCTATGAGACCCTGGCGCTGCTGACCGGCCTGGGCTGGAAACAGCCGTGAGCCGGCGCGAGGCCTTCCTCGATCGCGGCGTCGGCGAGACGCGTGGCGTGGTGATGCTCGACGGGCGGCCCGAGCGGCTGCTGATCCAGCGCGACGGCGACGCGCCGGCCCTGATGGTCGGCGCGCGCAGCGTGGCCCGGGTGCGCAGCGTCGAGGCGGCGTTCAGCTCTGTCTTCCTCGACATGCCGGACGGCGCCGAGGCCATCGCCCCGCTGCGGACCGATGCGGAGAAGCCGGTGCGCGGGGCGTCCGTCGAGGTGGAAATCCGCGGCGAGGCCCGGCGCGGCAAGCTGGCCAACGCCTGGCTGCTCGGCGAAGGGCAGGGCGATCCCCGGCTGCTGGCGGCCGCGCCGTCCATCGAGGACGAACTGCGGCAACTGGCCAAGGCCGACATGGTCACCATGGGCCTGGAAGCCCGCGAGGTCGCCGACGAGGCCGAGGCCGAGGCGCTGGCGGTGACGCACGCCCTGCCGGGCGGCGGCAGCTTGGCCATCGAGCCGACGCGGGCCCTGACCGCCATCGACGTCGACACCGGCGAACGGACCGGCGGCGATTCCAAGCGGGTGTCGCGGGCGGCCAACCTGGCGGCCATCACCACGGCGGCCCGGCTGCTGCGGCTCAAGGGCCTGGGGGGCCTGGTGGTCATCGACCTGGCGGGCCGGGGCCACGACGGCACGGCGATTCTGGCCGCCATGCGGGCCGCCTTCTCGGCCGACAATCCCGGGGTGGCGATCGGACCGGTCAGCCGCTTCGGGACCCTCGAACTGACCATCCCCCGCCGTCGCCCGCCGGTGCTGGAGCGCCTGCTCGATGAAGGGGGCGCCCTGAGCGCCCTCAGCGCCGCCCTGAGGCTGGCGCGCCTGATCGAGCGGGAGGGCAGGGCGGACCCCGGCGGACGGCTTGTGGCCCGCTGCGGGCCGGCCGTGGCCGATTCCTTCAAAACCCTGCAGACAGTCATGGCCGACCGGCTCGGCGGCCGGTTCACCCTTGAGCCGCAGGCTGGCTGGCCGAGCGACCGGCTGGAAGTGAGCGCCTCATGAGCAATGCCTGCCCGATCTGCAGCAAGCCGGTATCGCCCGACTTCCGCCCCTTCTGCTCCAAACGCTGCGCCGATGTGGACCTGCACCGCTGGCTGTCGGGGAGCTATGTCATCCCCGGCCTGGAGGACGACCCTGACGCCGATGACCCGGACGACGAGGCATAATCTCTCAAAACCCGTCTGGACTTGAGCGAGTCCCTCTTTTATAGACCCGTCTCCCGCAAGGCGGGGCCTTTCCAGGGCATAGGCCTGAGTAGCTCAGTTGGTAGAGCAGCGGATTGAAAATCCGCGTGTCGGTGGTTCGAATCCGCCCTCAGGCACCACTCCTCCCCATCCATGCTTTTGGCGTGCGGGGTCATTCTTCGCCCCACGCGCGAAACGTCCAAAAAACCATTCAATCGACAAACGTCGTTCCGCCGATTTGTTGCGGTGCAACATGTGCTTTCCCCCGCAAAGGGAAATTTCTTCGAACGATCAGGCATTCTACGTGCTGCAGCGCAACATAACCCCATGGAACTGTACCTGTCGCAGAACATTCATGTTGCGATGGGCTCTTGACGATACAGAAAGGGGTTGCCAAAGGGCCACTGCGCCAAGTCTAACTTGGTGGAGAAGGCGTGAGGTTTACGACCGCACGCTCTCTGTGCGCCTTCATTATGCCTTCGCTGGTTTGCACAAACAGCGGCAGGTGTGGCGGGTCGGGCGCAGCGAAAGCGTCTCGTTCGCGGTCCATTCCGGATCGCGCGCGGGCAACAATTAGTCTAGGGTAGAGACGCTTCCGCGCGACGACCCTTCGGTCCAATAAGTGCTAGACCAAGCAGGAACTGGCGAAAGATGCTCGACAACAAACGAAAGACCCCCCTCATCGCTATGATCGGCGCCCTGGCGCTGATGGCGAGCGCCCCCGCTTTCGCTCAGGAAGCCGCGGCTCCCACTGCCGACGCCGCCGCCGCTCCGGCCGCTGCTGCTCCGGCGACGCCGGTCGCGGATGCCCCCGCGCCGGCCCCAGAAGGAAAGGCTCCGCCGACCATCGACAGCCATGGCGGCAAACTGACCCCGATCACCATGTTCCTCGACGCGGAGCTGATCGTTAAGGTCGTCATGATCGGCCTGATCCTGGCCTCGATCTTCAGCTGGGTTCTGCTGATCACCAAGCTCATCGAGTTCGGCTCGCTGAACCGCAAGTCGGACCGCTTCGTCGAAGCTTTCCGCGGCGCCAAGTCGATCAACGACATGGGCCGTATCGCCATCTCCGAAGAATTCGAAGGCAACCCGCTGGCCGACATGGCCGCCGCGGCCGCCTCCGAAGTCGAGCTGTCCCGCCAAGCGGGCCTGCAGGTGACCGGCGAGCACCGTGAATCGACCATCGCCCGCGCCCAAACGGCCGTCGGCGCTGTTCAGTCCACCCTCTCCAAGCGCCTTTCGGGCGGCATGACCTTCCTGGCCTCGGTCGGCTCGTCGGGTCCGTTCATCGGTCTGTTCGGCACTGTGTACGGGATCATGAACTCGTTCATCGGCATCGCGAACACCAACACGACCAACCTGGCCGTCGTCGCTCCCGGTATCGCCGAAGCGCTGCTGGCCACCGGTATCGGTCTGTTCGCCGCCATCCCCGCGGTTATCTTCTACAACTACTTCCAGACCCGGATTTCCGGCTTTGGGGTCCGCACCGATGGTTTCACCGCTGAACTGATGAACGCCATTTCGCGGCAGCTCGACAAGGGGGCCTAACCCAGATGGCCGCCAAACTCGCAGGCTCCGGCGGCGGCAACAGGTACCAGGTCGAACAGAACAGCGAGATCAACGTCACGCCCTTCGTGGACGTCATGCTGGTCCTTCTGATCATCTTCATGGTGGCTGCGCCTCTCGCCAGCGTGTCGGTTGAGCTGAAGCTGCCCAAAGCGGCTGCGAAGCCCAGGCCGAACCCGCCTAAGCCGGTCTATATCTCGATCCAGAAAGGTGGGGCCCTGTACATCGGGGACTTCCCCACCGACCTGGCCTCCATTGGCGACGACCTCAAGAAGCAGATCGGTACGCGGGATCCCTCGAAAGAGCGGATCTTCATCCGGGCTGACAAAGAGGTCCGGTACGGAACCTTCATGACCGTTCTCAACGCGCTGCAGGACAACTACTTCTACAGCGTCGCTTTGATCGGTCAGGATGACAGCCGGGCCGAGGGTAAGTAGCGCCCATGACAGACCAGCCCTTCGACGTCGCCCATCCGATGCACAACCCGTTTGATGCTCCCAAGCAGAAGACGAGTCCCGTGGCCTGGATCGTCGCTATCGGCTTTGTGCTGCTGATCCATGCGATCATCGGCTACTACCTCTACACGATGCGCTTCACCATCAAGGAGCGGATCTTCGAGGACGAGAAGCTGGACACCCAGCTGATCAAGCCGCCGCCGCCGCCTCCGCCGCCGCCGCCGCCGCCGCCTCCGACGGATAAGCCTCCGCCGCCGGCCAAGCTGCAGCCGCGTCCGCCGGTCGCCGTGCCGGATAACATTCCGCCGCCGCCGATCCTGCAGGCTCCGCCTGTCGAGAAGCGGGAAGTCCAGCCCCCGGCTCCGCCGATCCTCGCTCCGCCGGCCCCGCCGGCGCCGCCGCGGAACCCGGTGATCACCAAGCCGGACTGGGTCCGTAAGCCCAGCGGCGAAGCCGTAAACCGGGCCTATCCGGACCGGGCCATGCGGCAGAACATCAGCGGCCGCGTGATCCTGTCCTGCACCGTCAACGCGGACGGTACGGTCAGTGGTTGCTCGGTGGTCTCGGAAAACCCGGCCGACTACGGCTTCGGGGACGCCGCGATCCGTCTCAGCAAGCAGTTCAAGATGCGGCCGCAAACCGCTGACGGACAGCCTGTCGGCGGCGCCAACGTTCGGATCCCGCTGTCGTTTGCGGCTCCGACCGATTAAACGGCCGCGAAACCGAGCAGAATGCGAAGGCCCCGGAGGAAACTCCGGGGCCTTTTGCTTTTGGCCCCGTTCCGCGCGATGAGAAAGACCCACGCCTTATCGAAGCGGCAGGACCATTATACCCACCAAAACCGGGCGCCAGCGGTTTGGGCGCCGCGGCGCCGAAGTTCGTCAAGCGCCGCAAGGGGTTGGATGGGGGCGGTCGGTGGCAGACCGTAGGGGAGAGGGTGGGGGACCGGCAGGCCGGCGGTGGGGCGGCTGGGGGCTGGATTTGCGGCAAGGTGGGCCCAGGCGTCCGGCGCAGGACCCCCCGCCGGATCGAGACGCCGGCGTCGGGGCGACGAGGCGCCGGGCTTATGTCTAGACATATTCAGTCGGCGGTCAGCGCCTTGGCCTTCAGCCAGGCCTCCAGCCGTTCATTGACCGCCTCGGGAGCCTCCTGCTGCACCCAGTGGGAGACGCCGGGCAGGCGGTTGAGCGTCAGGTCGCGGACCAGGCCCTCGTAGCCCTCGGTGAGCTCGAGGCCCAGCGCGGTATCCTCCTCGCCCCAGACCATCAGGGTCGGGGTGTCGATCACCGGGCAGTCGGCGCGGGTCCAGCGGTTCAACTCGCCGGTGTTGGCCCGGTAGTAGTTGACCATGGCCGTCATCGCCCCCGGCTTGAGCGCGTTGGCCCGGTAGTGGGCCAGGACCTCTTCGGGAAAGCGGCTCTTGTCGACGGCCATGCCGCTGAAGGCCTCGCCGGTCAGCCTGGCGCCGTCGCGGGTCAGGGCCCATTCGGGCAGCCAGGGCAGTTGGAAGAAGACGGCATACCAGGACTTCTTCCGCTGGGCGGCGCTGGTCTTGTAGACCTCCTGGAAGATCACCGGGTGCGGCACGTTCATGATCACCAGCCCCTCGAGCGGCCGGCGCTGCTCGATGGCGAAGGCCCAGGCGATCAACGCGCCCCAGTCATGGGCGACCAGCAGGCGCTTCTTCGCCCCCAGGGCGTCGTAGATCGCCTGGACGTCGTCCAGCAGGTGCGGCAGGCGGTAGGCTTCCTTGCCCTTCGGCCGGCTGCTGTCGCCATAGCCGCGCAGGTCCGGGGCCACGACCCGCCAGCCGAGCCTGGCCAGCAGCGGCAGCTGGTAGCGCCAGGAAAACCGGCTTTCCGGAAAGCCGTGCAGGCAGAGGGCGACATTGTCGCCCTCGCCGCACTCGTCGATGGTGAAGGTCAGGCCGTTGGCCTCGATCTGGCGGGTGCGGATGTCGGTCATGCGGGCGAGCCTGCGGGGCGGCGCCGGTTCGCGCAAGTGTGCCTTGATCGATTCGCCACAAGCGACTAAACGGACGCCTCTTCGATGGTATGCCGCCTTAGCTCAGCTGGTTAGAGCGCTAGATTGTGGATCTAGAGGTCCTCGGTTCGAACCCGAGAGGTGGTACCACCGGAATTCAGAGGGCCGGGCGGAAACGTCCGGCCTCTTTGTTTTTTGCCGCTACGAAACGGGCTATCGCCTGGGAAAACCCTCCAACAGGCGGTCCATCAGCGGATCAATCTTCGATTTGGTAGATGCCCATTTGTCCGGGCTGGCCCCACCTCCGCCAAACACGCCGCGCGTGCCGGTGCGTTCTACGAACCCGATCAGCTTTCCCTGGTGGTATATGGCGATCCGAGCATCGCTCAGGAAAGCCACGAAGTCCCAGCGCCGGGTCGCCGTGTATTTGACATAGAACTCGCAGACGTCCGGAATCTTGTCATAGACCTCGGTGGCGATCCCGTGCCGCTGGAACCCCTCCTCGATCAGGGAGACCAGATCAGGGAGTTTAACTTCGGGGTTCTCTTCGATGCAGACCCTGGTCGGCGCATAGGTTGACGCGTCTACGGGTTTGCCATCGACCTTGGTCCAGGCAGCGCACGCCAATATTGCGACGATTGCGAGAGTCGTTCGAAAAGCTGCCAGCGAGGCATTCGCGCCCATTTTGGTCCCCTGCGATCCGAGAATCACGTGCCCACGTTCAGCCGTCAATGTTGGCTCGCAGAACGACATCGGCGCTCAGCTGATCGTCAGCGTCAAGCTTGACCAATTAAGTGCACTGTCACCGAAATTCGGGCACCGAAATTCGGAAGGGACCCTGGTCGCCGTGCTGGCGGATTCACTCAGCTAACCGAGGTCGTCGGCAAGGCCGATTGAGTGCACTGTCACCGAATTGGCCAAGGAAACGCTCGCTTGATCTGAAACCATTAGGCATTGTGCGACCGATTTCTTGTCGCAGGGCGCGTGCGCCCATCGCCCGCCGAGGTTCAATTGGATCTACTGACGCCGACATTGGGCTTTCTAGCGGGCGGAGCGATAGTGGCGACTTTGGTGGCCGCGAACGTCCGCATGAGATTGGTCAAGTTCAAGTTCGGAGGGTTCGAATTCGACACGTCCAAGTTTGACGAGTTGAGCGCTGTGAAGTTCTTCAATGCCGTTTCACGCGCAGCAATTTCGCCGGTCGACGACGCGGATATTCGCGAAGGTTGGAACCGTGCAGGGGGCAGCTATGAGCAGGCCTCGCCAGTTTTGATGATGCACGCAGGATGGACGCTCGTCTGCGAAGCATTCGTGGTCAAGTTCAAGGTATATCCGGACGATGCCGAGGTGCGGAAAGTGGCTTCAGTAATTGGGGGTCAGAACGTTGACTTCGTCCTGAACTATCGCCGCGCCTATGACGCCGCTATCCGTGAGGGCACAGGGGTACCGTTGGAATTCGCCAGAGAATACCTTCGGCGGGCGCCGTCCCTTGCTCAGAGAATTCACCCGGTTATCTATCCGGAAGATGAGGCCCTGGCGGTCAGGCTGCTTCGCGTGCTTCCGCGTTGAGGCGGGATCAGCTCACCGTCGTCACCCGCAACCCATCCGGACACCGCGTCGCCGAGGCCACGACCAGCCCCTCGCGCACCCGTTCGAACATCAGGTCGACCTCGCACTCGCCGACCACCAGGCCCGGCAGGCTGAGGCGGTTCACCCCCGCCGGCAGCTTTGGCCGGGTGATGCAGACCTCGCCGGCGAAGGCGTCGACGGTGATGCCGAGCAGGGACTGCAGCATCAGGAAGACCGAGCCGGCGGCCCAGGCCTGGGGGGAGCAGCTGACCGGGTAGGGGACGGGGGGCTCGCCGGGGCGGCGGGGGAAGCCGCAGAACAGTTCGGGCAGGCGCATGCCCATCTCGGAAGCGGTGTCGAACAGGCCGCGGAGAAGGCGGCCGAGGTGGTGGCGTTCGCCGTAATGGCCCATGCCGGCGGCGCAGATAGAGTTGTCGTGCGGCCAGATGGAGCCGTTGTGGTAGCTCATCGGGTTGTAGCGGCTCTCGCCCCGGGCCAGGGTGCGGATGCCCCAGCCGGTGTTGAAGGCGGCGCCGGACAGGGTCTCGATGACGCGCTTGCCGCGCTCGGGCGTTGGAAGGCCGACGAACAGCAGGTGGCCGGCGTTGGAGGTCAGCGGCCGGCACAGCTGGCCCTCGCCGTCGATGGCGATGCCGTAGCCGCCGACGTCCTCCATCCAGAAGCGGTCCTCGACGGCGACGCGCATGGCCTCGGCGCGGGCGGCCCAGGCGTCGGCCCCGGGCTCGCCCAGGCGGTCGGCCAGATGGGCCATGGCCTGCCAGGCGGCGAAAGCGTAGCCCTGCACCTCGACCAGGGCGACGGGGCCCTTGGGGAAGCGGCCGTCGCTGTGAAAGACGCTGTCGTAGCTGTCTTTCCAGCCCTGGTTTGAGAGGCCGGTCTCGGCGGCGCGGGCGTAGTCGATCAGGCCATCGCCGTTGGAATCGCCTTCGGTTTCAAGCCATTCCACGGCCTTCTTCAGGGCCGGCCAGATCTGCCTGATGAGCACCAGGTCGCCGGTGCGGCGGGCGTAGGCGCCGGCCAGGGCGATGAACAGCGGCGTTGTGTCGACGCCGCCGTAGTAGAGGCCGAACGGCACCTCGCCGAGCTCGGACATCTCGCCCAGCCGCGTCTCGTGCATGATCTTGCCGGGGGCGGAGTCGCGGAAGGCGTTGGTCTCGGTCGCCTGGCGTGAGGCGAGGTAGCTGAGCACGCCCTTGGCCAGGCCCGGATCGAACAGCAGAAGTTGCCAGGCGGTGAGGATGCCGTCGCGGCCGAACGGGGTCGAGAACCAGGGAATGCCGGCGTAGGGGTAGCGGCCGGTCGGCAGTTCGGTGGTCAGCAGGGCCAGGTCGACCCGCGACTGGTTGGTCCAGCGGTTGAAGGCGGGGCTGTCGCTGCGCGGCGTGACGCCGAGGCGGGCGCGGGTGCGCATGGCCTTGCGGGCGGCGGCGGCGGCGACCCGGAAGCGGCGGCCGTCGGGAATGTCCTCGAACACGGCGCCGACCTCGAGGAACAGCTCGTAGCTGGTGCGGGGCTGGAAGGAGGCGAGAAAGTCGGCGCGGTCGGCGTAGAGGCGGGCCGGCGGTTCGGAGAAGGCGATGACGCTGGTGCGGGCGACGCCGTCGAGGCCCTCGTAGCGGAAGCTGACGTGGCGGCCGTCGACGACCGGGCGCTCGAGGTGGCCGCGCTTGCGGCGGGTCTGGCCGCGGACCTCGAAGATGTCCTTGAAGTCGGCGGCGAACTCGATGGAGAGCGGGGCCAGCACCTCGTCGAGGCCGTGGTTGGTCAGCTTGATGTGTTCGTACAGGCGGTCGGCGTGGACAACCCGCTGGCGCTCGACGTGCAGGACGCCGGGCGGCACCTGGCGGCCGCCGGCCGGGGGAAGGGGGCGGTTGGCGCCGTGGAAGGTGAAGACCACGTTGTCGGTCGAAACGCCGGAGCTGAGCAGGGTCGGACCGGTCCCGCCGATCAGCAGTTTCAGCCGTGACAGGATGCGGGTGTCGGCGTCGAACAGGCCGTCGGAGCCGCCCAGAATGTCGCCATGGCCATCGGCCACCAGGAAGCAGTCGCCCGACTTCAGGGCCAGCATCCGTAGCGGCCCCTCGTTGCGCTGTTGCTGATCGTAGTCCGGCGCGATGACCGCGATGTCGTTCATTCAGCCTCCAGGCGCGTGAGCAGTCCGGCAGCGCGCCTTTGGCGTCAGGCGATACGGGCCAGGTTCCGATCCTCGCCCTGGGTCAACGGCGAATCAACCGGGTCGGTTTCCCCGAAAGGCAAACTCGCCAGGCGATCACCATAGAGGGTGACATAGCGCCGGGCCATGGCCACCGCCGAGAAGCGCAGCTCGAAGCGGGCGCGGATGGCGGCGCGGTCGAGGGCGCGAGCCTTCGGCACGGCGGCGACGGCCTCATCCAGGCTGCTGACCAGATAGCCGGTCTCGCCCGGTTCGACGATTTCGGTGGTCGAGCCGTTGCGCCAGGCGACGACCGGCGTGCCACAGGCCATGGCCTCGATCATCACCAGGCCGAAGGGCTCCGGCCAGTCGATGGGGAAGAGCAGGGCCTCGGCGTTGCCGAGGAAGACTGACTTCTGTTGCTCGTTGATCTCGCCGATAAACTCGATGGAGGGATCGCCGGCGATCAGGGGTTCGATGACCTCTGTGTAGTATTGCTTGTCGGCCCCATCGACCTTGGCCGCGATTTTCAGCGGCAGGCCGGCGGCCTTGGCGATGGCGATAGCGCGGTCGGGACGCTTTTCCGGCGAGATGCGGCCGAGAAAGGCCAGGTAGCCCGACCCGCGCGGCGAGAATTCCAGCAGGTGCGAGGGCAGGCCGTGCTGCACGGTTCCCGCGTAGTTGGCGAACGGCATGCCGCGCCGCTGGTCGTCCGAGATCGAGACCAGGGGATACATCGGCCAGCGCTCGTAGACTGTCGGCAGATCCTTGAGGTCGAGCCGGCCATGCAGCGTGGTCAGGGTCCGGTGCGCGATGTCCTCGAACAGCGGAAACTGGATCATGTCGGTGTGGAAGTGGATGAGGTCGAACTCATGGGCCCGGCGCCGCACCTCGCTGAGCATGGCCATGTGGGCGGCGAGGTCGGATTTCAGGTTGGCGGGGTCCAGGCGGATGGCCTGGTCGCGGCCGGGACTCAAGGTGGCCAGGGTCTTCGACTCGCCGCTGGCGAACAGGGTGACGTCGTGGCCGAGTTCGACCAGGGCGTCGGTGAGGTAGGCGACGACCCGCTCCGTCCCGCCGTACAGCAGGGGAGGGACCGCCTCGTAGAGCGGGGCGACCTGGGCGATTTTCACTGGGACTACTCCGTACGCTGCCGCCAAAGCCAGGAAGGGACCGGCATGGAGCGGAAGACACGTAAGCCCTCTTGGTTCCTTCACATTTTCCGCAGAACGGGTCGTGTCCCGGACGGCACGGGAAACGGGCAATCGCCGCCTTTTGATCGGGCAGGGTGACAGCCTTGGTTGTGTTGTCATGCCAGTCGCCTAATATCGGCGCGGGGATGGGCCAGCCGACAACTTCCGTGCCGAGCGTACCGCCTGACGGGTCAGTGGACCCGTCGGGATTCGAGCGCGCGCATGCGGCGATGATGGCCGACAAGACGCTGCAGCATGTGCTGCCGGGCGTGCCCAAGCCCAGGCCGCCGCCGGACTGGCTGAAGCCCTTCCTCGAGGGACTGGGGGCGATGAGCGGCCTCGTCACCCTGGTGGTCTGGGGCGCCATCCTCCTGGGCGTGGCGCTAGTCATCTTCCTGATCGTGCGCGAGCTCTATGGCGTGCAGCTGGGCTGGAAGGGCGGCAAGGGCAAGGCGAAGACCGGGGCCACCGATTGGCGGCCCGACCGCGAGAAGGCCCGCATCCTGCTGCTCGACGCCGACGGCCTGGCGGCCGAGGGCCGGTTCGACGAGGCCGTGCACATGCTGCTGCTGCGCGGTGTCGCCGACATCGTCGCCCGCCGGCCGCGGCTGATCGGCCCGGCCCTGACCAGCCGCGACATCGCCGGCCTGCCGGATCTGCCCGAGCGGGCCAGGCCCGCCTTCGCCCTGATCGCCGAGATCGTCGAGCGCAGCTTCTTCGGCGGCCGCCCGGTCGACGAGGCCGGCTGGCTGCAGGCCCGCGAGGCCTATGAGCAGCTGGTGTTCTCGGGGACCTGGTCATGACCCTGGTTCCCGGCCGCCGGGCCGCCAAACGCGGCTCCAACCCCTTTTCCGCCGTGCTGGTCCTGTGGCTGGTGGTGATCGGCGTGCTCGCCTTCATCGGCAGCCTGGTGATGGGCGCCTTCGGGGACGACTTCAAGAAGGGCGACAACGGCGGCGCCCATGCCCTGTCCCGGTCGGCCATCGGCTATGCCGGCGTCATCGACCTGCTGCGGGCCAGCGGCGTCGACGTCGCCATCGACCGCACCGGTTACGGGTCCGAAGACGCCGACTCCCTGCTGGTTCTCGCCCCGCCGCCCTACGCCTCGTCGCAGGCGCTGGACGAGGTGGTCTTTGAGGCCGACCGGCTGATCGTGCTCAGCAAATGGGCGCCCGACGCCCATCCCACCCACCGGGGCTGGGTGCAGGGCCGCGCGATGATGCCCGAGGAGATGGTCGTCAACGTCCTCGAGGAAGCCGCCAAGGGAACCGAACTCGGGCATGACGACGGCAACCAGGTCCGCCGCCTGTTGCGTCCGGACGGTTCGCTGTTCGCCACCACCGGCAAGATCGACAGGCTGCGCATGCTCAAGCTCGGCAAGGACTGGCAGCCGGTCCTCGTCGCCCAGGGCGGCGGGGTGGTGCTGGCCCGCAAGGACGACAGCTGGATCCTCTCCGACCCCGACCTGATCAACACCCAGGGCGTCAGCGACAAGGCCACGGCTCTGGCGGGCCTGAAGCTGCTGACCCTGGCGCGGGGGGAAAGCAGCGGCGTGGTCTTCGACGTCTCGCTGAACGGCCTGGCGAACCGCAAGGGCATGCTGGAAACGATGCTCAAGCCGCCGTTCCTGGGCGTCACCCTGGCGCTGGGCCTGTCGGCCCTGCTGCTGGCCATGCAGGCCATGGGCCGGTTCGGGCCGCCGATCGAAAAGCCCCGGGTCATCGCCCTGGGCAAGCGCGGCCTGGCCGACAACACCGCCGCCCTGATCCGCCTGGCGCGGCGCGAGCACGCCATGGTCGAACGCTACGCCCTCTGGGTGCGGGCCGAGGCCGCGCGGGCCGTCGGGGCGCCGCACGCCCTGTCGGACGCCGACCTCGAGGCCCTGCTCGACCGGCTGTCGGCGCAGGCCGACCTGATCCCCTTCACCAAGCTGCGCGCCGAGGCGGCCGCGGCCAAAGACATCGGCGCGGCGCTGGTCGCCGCGCGGAAGCTGTATTCCTGGAGACTGGAGATGACCCGTGAACGTCGCTGACGTGCAAGGACTGGCGAGCCGCATCCGCGCCGAAATCGCCAAGACAGTGGTCGGCCAGACCGACACCGTCGACCTCATGCTGATCGCCTTGCTGGCGAAAGGCCACATCCTGCTGGAGGGACCGCCGGGAACGGCGAAGACCCTGCTGGCGCAAACCTTCGCCCGGACGCTGGGGGTGAGCTTCGGCCGCATCCAGTTCACGCCGGACCTGATGCCCGGCGACATCGTCGGGGCCAACATCTTCAACTTCCAGACCAGCAGCTTCACCCTGACGCGGGGGCCGATCTTCTGCGACCTGCTGCTGGCCGACGAGATCAACCGAACGCCGCCCAAGACCCAGGCCGCCCTGCTGGAAGCCATGCAGGAACGCACGGTGACCCTGGACGGCAAGCGCCATGAGTTGGGCGAGCGGTTCATGGTGGTCGCCACCCAGAACCCTATCGAGCAGCAGGGCGTCTATCCGCTGCCCGAGGCGCAGCTGGACCGCTTCCTGTTCAAACAGTCGCTGAGTTACCCCAGCGCCGCCGAGGAGCGGGCCATCGTCGCCCGCTTCGGCGGCCGCACCGGCCAGCCGGACCCGGTCGAGATGGGCGTGCAGAAGGTGGTCGAGGCGGCCGAACTGGCCGCCATCGCCGACCTGCTGGCCTCGATCCGCCTGACCGACGAGATCGGCGGCTATGTCGTCGACATCGTCCGCGGCACCCGCGAGTCGGCCGACTTCGAGACCGGGGTGTCGCCGCGCTGCGCCGCCTCGCTGGCGACGGCGGCCCGGGCCCGGGCCGTGCTCAACGGCCGCGACTACGTCATCCCCGACGACATCAAGGCGCTCAGCCTGCCGGCCCTGCGCCACCGGGTGATCCTGTCGCCGGCGGCCGAGATCGAGGGCCGCAAGGTCGATGACGCCCTCAACACCCTGATCGCCCAGATCGAGGCGCCTCGGTGATCTATCCGACGCGCACCGCCGTCGTGCTGACAGCCGTGGGCGCGCCCCTGGCCGCCGGCGCCGGCGTGTTCGCGTCCAGCTACTGGGTGCTCGGCCTGGCCTGGTCGGCGGCGGTTGTGCTGCTGATGCTGCTCGACGCCGGGCTGACGAAGCTGCGGCGCGCGCCCGAGGTGGTGCTGGAGGCGCCGGGAACCCTGGCCATCGGGGCCGGGGGCGAGGCCAGGGCGGGCGTGCTGTTCACCAGCATCTTCACCCCCCGGCGGGTCGAGATGATGCTGGACGGCAACGACCTGATCGCCATCGAGCCGCGCCGCGCTTTCGTCGCGGTCACCGCCAAGGAAACGGCCGCCGCCTTCACCCTGACGCCGCATCGGCGCGGCGAGGCGGTGCTGGAAAAGCTGTGGCTGCGCTGGAAGGGGCCGCTGGGCCTGGCCTGGGCGCAGGTCGTGCATCCGCTGGACTACGCCGCGCCGGTGACGCCGAACATCGCGGCGGTCAAGGACGAGGCCCTGCGGCTGTTCTCCCGCGACGCGCTGCACGGCCTGAAGGAGCAGATCGAGACCGGCGAGGGGACCGAGTTCCACGCCCTGCGCGACTTCGTCGCCGGCATGGACCATCGCACCATCGACTGGAAGCAGTCGGCTCGCCACGGCAAGCTGGTCGCCCAGGAGCGGCGCACCGAGCGCAACCACACCATCGTCCTGGCGCTGGATACCGGCCGCACCATGTGCGAGCCGCTGGACGGCCAGCCGCGCATCGACCGGGCCATCGGCGCCGCCCTGCTGCTGGCCTACGTCGGCCTGGCGACCGGCGACCGGATCGGCATGTTCGGCTTCGACGCCAAGCCGCGCCTGTCCACCGGGGCGACCAGCGGGGTGCAGTCCTTCCCGCTGATCCAGCGGCTGGTCTCGCGCCTCGACTATTCGCCCGAGGAAACCAATTTCACCCTGGGCCTGACGACCCTGGCCGGCGATCTCGACCGCCGCAGCCTGATCGTCATGTTCACCGAGTTCACCGACAGCATCGGCGCCGAGCTGATGATGGAGAACCTGCGGCGGCTGCTGAAGCGCCATCTGGTGCTGTTCGTGCTGATGCGCGACGAAGAGCTGGAGACGCTGGCCAGGGCCGAGCCCGTCGACAGCGCCGACGTCTCCCGGGCGGTGACCGCCGCCTCGCTGCTGCGCGAGCGCGAGGTGGTGATGATGCGCCTGCGTCGCATGGGGGTGCAGCTGGTCGAGGCGCCGGCCGGCGTGGTCGGCCCGGCGCTGATCAACGCCTACCTCGACATCAAACGCCGCAACCTGCTGTAGGAGGAAGACCATGGCCGCCCTGCAGCTGAAAAGCGCCAAGTTCCGCCAGGAGCGGGAGCACGACTGGAGCCGGCTGTCCGGCCTGCTGGAAAAGGTCGAGACGCGCGGCGCCCGGTCGCTGACCGACGAGCAGTTGCTGGCCATTCCGGTGCTCTACCGCTCGGCCCTGTCGTCCCTGTCGGTGGCGCGGGCCACCTCGCTGGACCAGAGCCTGATCGAGTACCTGGAGGGCCTCTGCGCCCGGGCCTACTTCCTGGTCTACGGCACGCGGCCATGGATCGCTCAGCGGCTGGCCCATTTCTTCACCACCGGCTGGTCGCAGGCGGTGAAGTCGATCTGGAAGGAAACCCTGGCGGCGGCGCTGATCACCCTCTTCGCCGTCCTGCTCGCCTATGTGCTGGTCAGTCAGAACCCCGACCTCTACTTCTCCTTCGTCTCGCCGGACCTGAGCCAGGGGCGCGATCCGACCGCCAGCTACAAGAGCCTGCACGACGGCCTGTACGACGGCGGCCCGGCCGACCATCTGGGCCCCTTCGCCGCCAGCCTGTTCCAGCACAACGCGCAGATCTCTCTGTTCTGCTTCGCCCTCGGCTTCGCCTTCTGCGTTCCCACGGCCATGCTGTTGATCCAGAACGGCGCCATGCTCGGCGCCATGCTGGCCGTGTTCGCCGCCAAGGGCCTGGGCTGGAATTTCGCCGGCTGGATCATGATCCACGGGGTGACCGAGCTCTACGCCATCATCCTCGCCGGCGGGGCGGGCTTCAAGATCGGGCTGGCCGTGGCCTTCCCCGGGGACAGAACCCGGCTGGACGCGGCCTCGGAGGCGGGCAGGGCCTGCGGCGGGGCCATGGCCGGCGTGGTGCTGATGCTGCTGATCGCCGGCATCATCGAAGGTTTCGGCCGCCAGCTGATCACCTCCGACGTGGCCCGCTACGCCATCGGCATCGGCTCGGGGGTTCTGTGGCTCAGCTATTTCTACCTGCCGCGTCCTCGGAAAGGGCTCGCCAATGTCCGCCTATGACGTCACGGCGCGATCCGAAGCGGCCCTGCGCCGCTCGCTGATCACCCCCGAGGGCATCGACCTCAACCTGCGCATCGGCGACGCCGGCCAGCGGATCGGGGCCTTCGTGATCGACTGGGTCCTGCAGATGGTCTGCATCGGGCTGTTCCTGGTGGCGGTGGGCTGGACCCTGGGGGCCATGGGCGGCAAGAACGACGGCCACATCTGGATCATCGGCTTTCTGGGCTTCTTCATCCTCAGCAACGGCTGGTTCGTCGGCTTCGAGCTGTCGCCACGGGCCGCGACCATCGGCAAACGGATCATGGGCCTGCGGGTGGCGGCGCGGGATGGCGGACGGCTGACGGCCGAGGCGGTCGTGGCCCGCAACATCATGCGCGAGATCGAGTTCGCGGCCCCGGTGAAGTTCATGATCATCGCCGCCGCCTCGGGCGGGTCGGACGGCCTGACGATGCTGTTCATGGGCATCTGGACCGGGATTTTCCTGTTCTTCCCGCTGTTCAACAAGGACCGCCTGCGGGCCGGCGACCTGATCGCCGGCACCTGGGTGGTGCGCACGCCCAAGCGCAGCCTGCTGCCCGACCTCTCCGACAACCATGCCAGCGGCCAGTTCAAGTTCACCGACCTCCAGCTGTCGGCCTACGGCATCAAGGAGCTGCACGTCCTCGAACAGGTGCTGCGCACCCGCGACCGCAAGACGATGGTGGCGGTGGCCGCCCGCATCCGCCGCAAGATCGACTGGACGCCCGAGGAACACGAGAGCGACGAGCAGTTCCTGCAGGCCTACTACGCCGGCCTGCGCGCCCGGCTGGAGCAGCGGATGCTGTTCGGGCACCGCCGCAAGGACAAGTTCGACACCGCGTGAGCCTCAGATCGACTGGCCGTCGTCCACCGTCACCACGCTGCCGGTGACCGCCTTCGAGGCGTCGGAGGTCAGCCAGGCGATGACCGGGTCGAGGTCTTCCTGGGCCATCAGGCGGCGGCGGGGGAAGCCCGAGACCTGCTTCTTGCCGCCTTCGCTGGCGAACCAGTCGGCGTTCAACTCGGTCTCGATGTAGCCGGGACAGACGACGTTGACGTTGATGCCCTTGCCCGCCCATTCGCGGGCCAGGGTCTTGCCCATGTGCGCCACCGCCGCCTTGGAGGCGCAGTAGGCGGCCAGGCCCGGCAGCACCTTGTGGGCGCCGATCGAGGCGATGATGACGATGCGGCCCCGGCCGCTGTCCTTCGAACCCGCCGCCATCATCCGTTTCGCGCCTTCGCGAACGGTCAGGAAGGCGCCGGTGACATTGATGTCGAGGACGGTGCGGAAATCCTCGACGGGCAGGTCGACGGCGAGCCCCTCGTTGTTCATGCCGGCGTTGGCGACGACGGTGTCGATGGGGCCGAACTCGGTCTGCGCCGCCTCGAAGGCGGCGACGACGCTGGCCTCGTCCTGCACGTCCATGGCGTAGGCGGCGGCCGTTCCGCCGGCGGCCTGGATCTCGGAGACCAGGTCGGCCAGGCGGTCGGTGCGGCGGGCGCAGACGGCGACTTTTGCCCCGGCGGCGGCGAGGATCATGGCGAAGCGGCGACCGAGGCCCGAGGAGGCGCCGGTGATCAGGATGGTGCGGCCGGCGTGGGTCTGTTCGGTCATCGGAATCTCCTCAAGGTCGCACGCCCTGTGCCCGGCTTCCGCAACGTTCGGCAAGGGGTCAGGCGACGCCCGTCGGCAGGCCGTCGAGGCTGACGGCGTTCTTCTCGGCGCGGTAGTCGACCAGGCCATCCTCGCCCTTGGCCTCGGCCCAGCGGATCAGGCTGTCGCGTTCGCCCTGGTAGTCGTAGAGCGGCACGCCGAAGCCGCAGGAGGTCTGCACCAGGTCGACGTCGAGGCGGACGATCTGGCGGGCGCCGGGCGGCTCCCTGGCCTCGAAGGCCGTGGCGAGCAGGGCGGCGTAGGCCTCGCCGCCGCGCGGCAGGATTTGGCCCCGGCCGTACAGCCGCAAGATCAGCGGCGGGCCCTGGAAGGCGCAGACCATCACCGTCAGCCGGCCGTCATGACGCATGTGGGCGGCGGTCTCGGCGCCGCTGCCGGTCAGGTCCAGCCAGCAGACGCTGTGCTCGTCCAGCACCCGCAGGGCGTCGAGGCCCTTGGGCGACAGGTTGATCCGGCTGCCGTTCGTGGCGCTGGCCGTGAAGAAGACCTGCTGCCGGGCGATGAAGTCGGCGTGCTGGGCGCCGATGCGGTCGAACTGCTTGGCCATGGCCCATCCTGCCATGCGGGGAACCGAATGTTGACCCACGGCATTATTCATCCATAAGGTTGAATGATGAGCCTCGACGCCACCCTGACGGCCCTGGCCGACCCGACCCGCCGCGCCATCCTCTCCCGGCTGACGCTGGGCGAGGCGCGGGTGACCGAACTGGCCCGGCCGTTCGCGCTGTCGCTCAACGCCGTCTCCAAGCACATCCGCATGCTGGAACGCGGCGGGCTGGTGCGAAGGCGCAGGGCAGGGCGGGAGCATATCCTGGCCCTCGATCCGGCCGCCCTGGACGCTACTGCCGACTGGATCGCGGCCCAGAAAGCCGCCTGGAGCGCGAGGCTTCAGAAGCTCGATGACCTGCTGCGTGAGGAAGACGCCCGATGACCGACCTCGTCAAACTGACCGTCAGCCATACCTACAGTTCGCCGGCCGAGCGGGTGTTCGACGCCTGGCTCGACCCGGACAAGGCCGGGCGGTTCCTGTTCGCGACGCCGGGCGGCGAGATGATCAAGGTCGAGATCGACCCGGTGGTCGGCGGCGGCTTCAACTTCACCGAACGGCGCGGCGCCGACGATGTCGCCCACATCGGCGAGTATCTGGAGATCGACCGCCCGCGCCGGCTGGTCTTCGAGTTCGGCGTGCCGCTGTATTCGCCGGATCGGGGCCGGGTCGAGATCGACATCAAAAGCGTCGCCGAGGGCGGCTGCAGGCTGACCCTGACCGCCTGGGTCGATCCGGAATACCGCGACCGCACCGAGCATGGCTGGACGACGATCCTGGGGAACCTCGACCAGGTCGTCGGCTGACGGTTGCGCAGGCTCGAGGAGCGGCGCATCACTTGCCCGACGCTCGGCCTGGGGAGGACGGATGCGACCGCTCCTGTCGATCCAGTATCTGCGCGCCCTGGCGGCCTTTGCGGTGGCGGCCTTTCACGCCTTCCAGTGGGCGCGGCTGAACTTCGACATCGGGGCGGCCGGGGTCGACATCTTCTTCGTCGTCAGCGGCTTCATCATGTGGCGCACGACCGAGGGGACGAACATCGGGCCGCTCGAGTTCCTGCGCCGCCGGGCCGTGCGCATCGCGCCGCTGTACTGGGTCGTCACCCTCGGCCTGGTCGCCGCCGCCCTGCTGTTCCCGCCGCGCTTTCCCGACGTCCAGCCGACTTGGAGCCACGTCCTGCAGTCACTGGCCTTCATCCAGCACCGCAATCCCGGCGGCCAGCCGTTCCCGATCCTCGCCCCGGGCTGGACCCTCAACTACGAGGCCGTCTTCTACCTGATCTTCGCCGTCGGCCTCCTCATCCCCCGGCCGCGCCGGCTGCTGGTCCTGACCTGCGCCCTGCTGGCTCTGGGCCTGGGCGGCTTCTTCTATCCGCCGGCCTACGAGATGCTGGCCAATCCGCTGATCCTCGAGTTCCTGGCCGGCGTGCTGCTGGCCAAGGCCCTGACCACGGATTTCCGGCCCGGACGCGCGGCCGGCTGGCTGATGCTGGCCGCGGCGCTCGCCTGGTACGTCGCCATGGCCCTGATCCAGAGCGAGTGGGACCTGTGGCGGCCGCTGTTCTGGGGTATGCCGGCCCTGCTCATCGTCGCCGGCCTGACCGCGGTAGAGACCGAGGGCGGCCTGCCGCGCGTGCCCGTGCTGCTGGCCATCGGCGACGCCAGCTACAGCCTCTACCTGACCCATCCGCTGGTCATCGGGGCGGTGGCGGTGCTGTTCGGAACCTGGCGGCCCTGGCTGTTCGTTCCGATGTCGCTCGCCCTGGCCTGCGGCGTCGGCTGGCTGGTCTGGCGGCTGTTCGAGAAGCCGGTGACGAAGGCCTTGAAAGGGCCGTTGATTGACGCGGCGTCGGGCGCCCATACTCCGCCCTAACGTCGGGCGTCAGACCCGGCGACTCAGCATTAGGGCCTTTGGGCTTGGGAGACATCGGGATGGGCGCCAAACGCGCAATCTGGGCCGCCGTGGCGGTTGCTAGCCTGGCCTTGGCCGCCTGTGGCGGGCCGAAGGGCGTGGATGGGGCGCGTATCGCCGCCGCCGACAGCAATCCGGGCGACTGGGTCACCCACGGCCGCACCTATTCCGAACAGCGGTTCAGTCCGCTCGACAAGGTCAACGCCGGGAACGTCGGCCAGCTGGGCCTGGCCTGGTCCTTCGACCTGCCGGAAAACCGCGGCATCGAGGCGACCCCGCTGGTCGCCGACGGGGTGATGTACACGACCAGCAGCTGGTCCATCGTCCGCGCCTTCGACGCCAAGACCGGCAAGCTGCTCTGGGAACACGATCCGCAGGTTCCCAAGTCGACAGGCGTCAAGGCCTGCTGCGACAGCGTCAACCGTGGCGTCGCCCTGTGGGGCGGCAAGGTGTTCTACGGCACCCTCGACGGGCGCCTGGAGGCCCTCGACGCCAGGACCGGCAAGCTGGCCTGGTCCAAGGTCACCGTCGACCAGTCCAAGCCCTACACCATCACCGGCGCGCCGCGCGTCGTGAAGGGCAAGGTGCTGATCGGCAACGGCGGGGCCGAACTGGGCGTGCGCGGCTACCTCTCGGCCTACGACGCCGAGACCGGCGACATGGCCTGGCGCTTCTACACCGTGCCCGGCGAGAAGGAGGCCGACGGCGCCGCCAGCGACAAGGCGATGAAGGACATCGCCCGCAAGACCTGGACCGGCGAGTGGTGGAAGGTCGGCGGCGGCGGCACGGTCTGGGACTCGATGGCCTACGACCCCGACCTCGACCTGCTCTACATCGGCGTCGGCAACGGCTCGCCCTGGAACCGCGACATCCGCAGCCCCGGCGGCGGCGACAACCTGTTCCTGTCCTCGATCGTCGCCCTGCGGCCCGAGACCGGCGAATACGTCTGGCACTATCAGACCACACCTGGCGAAAGCTGGGACTACACGGCCACGCAGCACATCGTGCTGGCCGACCTGACCATCGACGGCAAGCCGCGCAAGGTGCTGATGCAGGCGCCGAAGAACGGCTTCTTCTATGTGCTGGACCGCACCGACGGGAAGTTCATCTCGGCCGAGAAGTACGTCGACGCCGTCAACTGGGCGACCGGCATCGACAAGACCACGGGCCGGCCCATCGAGGCGCCCGGCGCCCGCTATGAGAAGACGCTGCACCTCTCCAATCCGGGTCCCCTGGGCGCCCATAACTGGCACCCGATGGCCTTCAGCCCGAAGACCGGGCTGGTCTACATCCCGGCCCAGGAAATTCCCTTCCCCTACATGCAGCCGGGCGGCGACAAGGCCAACTTCAAGTACCGGCCGCAGGGCTGGAATGTCGGCATCGACTTCCTGGTCGCCGGCCTGCCCGACGACGAGGCCCAGTTGAAGGCCATCCGCGCCTCGCTGAAAGGCAAGCTGGTCGCCTGGGATCCGGTGACGCAGACCGCCAGGTGGACGGTGAACTATGACGGCCCCTGGAACGGCGGCGTGCTGGCCACGGCCGGCAACCTGGTCTTCCAGGGCAGCGCCACCGGCGAGTTCGCGGCCTACGACGCCGGCAACGGCAAGAAGTTGTGGGGCTTCGACACCCAGACCGGCGTCGTCGCCCCGGCCATGACCTACGAGATCGACGGCGAACAGTATGTCGCCCTGATGGCTGGCTACGGCGGCGGCTTCGCGGTCTCGGCCGGGGCCGGGGTCGACCCGCGCTCGGACGGCCCGCGCCGGCTGCTGGTCTTCAAACTGGGGGCCAAGAACCAGCTGCCGGCCCGTCCGGTCTCGACCAAGGCGCCGTTGCCGCTGCCGGCCACGCCCGGCACGCCGCAGCAGATCGCCCAGGGCACGGCGGTGTTCTCCGCCAACTGCGGCGTCTGTCACGGGGCCAGCGGGGTGTCGAACTTCTCGATCCCCGACCTGCGCTATTCGCCGGCCATCACCGACGCGGCCATCTTCAAGAGCATCGTCATCGACGGCGACCGCAAGGACCAGGGCATGGTGTCGTTCGCCAGCCTGGTCAGCGTCGACGAGGCCGAGTCGGTGCGTCAGTACCTGATCGACCTGTCGCGTCGGGCGCAGGCCAAACAGAAGGCGGCCGCGGCCAAGTGAACTTCCCTTCTCCCGCTTGTCGGGAGAAGGATCAGCTTTGTGGTAGCCCAAGTCGATGTTCCAGGACCTGCCCCCGACCGTCGATCAGGTTGTCGTCGAAGCCGCCAGGCTGACGCCGTCGCCGGTCGACGCGGTCTTCTCGGTGGTCAAGGTCGACGAGGCCATCGCCACCGCGTCCCGGCTGGACGAGGCCCTGACCAGCGTCCCGGGCGTGCAGCTGTTCCGGCGCACCTCCAGCGTCGCCGCCAACCCGACCACCCAGGGCCTGTCGGTGCGCTCCATCGCCGGGTCCGGGGCGGGGCGGGCTCTGGTCACCCTCGACGGGGCGCCGCAGAACGATCCGTTCGGCGGCTGGGTCATCTGGTCGGGGCTGCCGCCGGTCAGCGTCGAGGGCGCGTTGATCGTCCGTGGGGCAGGGGCGGGGCCCTACGGCGCCGGGGCCCTGACCGGGGTGGTGCAGCTGTCCGAGCGGACGAGCGTGCCGACGCAGGGCGAGTACGAGGTCTTCGCGGGCGAGCGGTCGTCCTACGGCGCGCAGGCGGCTTTCGCGACCGGCGATGTCTTCCTGGCCGGCGCCTGGCAGCGGACCGACGGCTGGACGCCGGTGCGGGCCGGGCGCGGCGCGGCGGACGCGCCGCTGGCCTATGAGGCGATGTCGGGCGTGGTCCGCTACGCCCCCGACCTCGGCAGCCTCGACCTGGCTGTGCGGGCCTCGGCCTATGAGGAGAGGCGCGACAGCGGTCTGGTCGGCGCCGGCTCGCGGGCCACCGGCGCGGCGGCGTCGCTGGCCGTGGCCGGCCGTTCGCCGGGCCTGGGGACCGAATGGCGGCTGCAGCTGTGGGGCCGGGTCTCCGACCTCGAGAACAGTTCGGTCGCCGTGGCGCCGGGCCGGGCGACGACCACGCCGGCCAACGAGCAGTTTGCCACCCCGGCCGTCGGGGTCGGGATCAACGCCGCCCTGCGCATGGACCGCGGGACTGGCGGCTGGGAGGTCGGCGGCGACTTCCGCTATGCCGATGGCGAGACCCGCGAGCATTTCCGCTTCATGGCCGGCGCCTTCACCCGCGGTCGCACAGCCGGCGGATCGCAGACGGTCGGCGGCCTCTATGGCGAAGCCTGGCAGGATTTCGGGCCCTGGCGGCTGACCGGTGGCGGCCGCATCGACCATTGGTCCAGCTTCGACGGCAGCCGTCTCGAGCGCGACCTGGCCACCGGCGCCCCGACCCTGACCCTCGCGCCGGACGACGCCGACGGCTGGCAGCCGACCGCCCGCGTCGGGGTGCGCCGCGACGGGCCGCTGGTGGTCCGCGCCGCCGCCTATGCCGGCTTCCGGCCGCCGACCCTCAACGAACTGCACCGGCCCTTCCGGGTCGGCAACGACGTCACCGAGGCCAACGCCGGGCTTGAGCCGGAAGTCCTCTACGGCGCCGAGCTGGGCCTGGGCGGCGAGGGCGACTGGCGCTGGAGCGCCACCCTGTTCACCACCCGGCTGGACGGCGCGGTGACCAACGTCACCATCGGCGTCGGTCCGGGGACCTTCCCGGTGGCCGGCTTCATCCCGGCCGGCGGCGTGCTGCGCCAACGCCAGAACGCCGGCGGCATCGACGCGGTCGGCGTCGAGGCCGAGGTTTCTCGGCAGTGGGGCGAGGTGTTCGGCCTGCGCCTGGCCGGGGCCTGGACCGATGCGCAGGTGGATGGCGGCGGCGGCGCGCCCCAGCTGACCGGCCTGCGCCCGGCCCAGACGCCGAGGGTCAGCGCCAGCGCCGACCTGACCTGGCGCGTGGTCCCGCCGCTGAAGCTGCTGGCGTCGGTCCGCTACGAGGGCCAGCGCTGGGAGGATGACCTCAACAGCCGTTCGCTCGGCGCCGCCACGACCCTCGACCTGCGGGCCGACTGGCGGGTGTCGGGCAGGGCCAGCCTGTGGCTGGCGCTGGACAATGTCACGGACCAGGCGGTCGAGACCGGCGAGACGGCCGACGGCATCGAGAGCTTCGATGCGCCGCGAACCCTGCGCCTCGGCCTGAAGTTTACGCCCTGATCTCCAGGGCCCGGGCGAGCATGTCGAGGCCGGTCTCCAGGCAGGCCACGCGCACGGCGGCGCGGCCCAGATCGCCATAGAACTCGACATGTGTCGTCAGGCCGCCCTCGCGGGTGGCGCAGGCGAAGTGGACCAGGCCGGCGACGGCGTCGGGATCGTCGGGCGGGGCCTCGGCATAGCCGGTGACCGACAGGGTGATGTCGGCCTCGGAGGCGCGCAATGCGCCACGGGCCATGGCGGCGGCGACCGGCTGGCTGACCGCGCCCTCATCCTCGATCATGCGCTCGGGCACGCCCAGCAGTTCGATCTTGGCGGCTTCGGAATAGGCGACGAAGCCGCGCTCGAAAGCGTGGGAACAGCCCGGCACATCGGTCAGCAGCGACGCCAACAGGCCGCCGGTGCAGCTTTCGGCGGTGGCGAGGGTGCGGTGCTGGGCGCAGGCGGCCTTGAGGACGCGCAGGACCTTGCGGTCGATCGCCGAGGTGACTGCCGGGGCAAGGGCTTCGGTGGCGCTCACAGGCGTGGGTCCCGACCGACTTGGTCCAACCTTGCTAATCGCGCCGCACGCGATTTGGTTCCGGCTTGACCGCGCGGGCGCAAGAGGGTTGCTGGCGGCGATGACGAGTCTACGTGGCAAGAAGGTGCGGGTGGCCGGCGCGGGCGTGCTGGGGCTGTCCATCGCGGCGGAACTGGGCAAGGCCGGAGCCTCGGTGGTGGTCTTCGATCCCTCGCCGCAGACCAACGCCTCCTCGGTGGCGGCCGGCATGCTCGCCCCGGCTTTCGAGGCGGGCCTGGACCCCTTCGCGGCGGCCCATCTGCCGCTGTTTCGGGCCGCGCGGGACATGTGGCCGAGCTTCGCCGCGCGCATGGGCATCGTGCTGGACCGCTCCGGCGCCCTCTATGTCGACGACCGGCGCGAGGCCGTCGCCGCCGCCTTCAGGGATTGGGGCATCGCGCACGAGGTCCGGCCCGAGGGTGTGTTCACCCCCGAGGACCTGAGGATCGACCCGGAGCAGGCGCTGGGCCGCCTGCGGGCCGTCGCCGCCGGGTTTGGCGTGGGCTTCTCGGACGAGCCGGTCGCGGCCGCCTCCGACAAATCCCACACTGTCGCCGCCACCGGCTGGACGCCGGTGAGCTGGGCCCCGGAAAGCGCCGTGATTACAGGCATCAAGGGCCAGATCATCAAGACGGCCGCGAGCCCGAGCGAGGGACCGGTGCTGCGCCTCGACGCCGGCTATATCGCGCCCGCGCCAGGCGGCGCCCTGGTCGGGGCGACCATGCAGCCCGGTGTCACCGACCTGGCGCCCGACGCCGCCGTCTACCAGCTGTTGGCCAAAATGCTGCCGGCCCAGATGGGGGCCCAGGCCTTCAAGGGCCAGGTGCGGGTCGGGGTGCGCGGCTCGACGCCCGACGGCCTGCCGCTGGTCGGGCCGAGCGCCACGCCGAAGGTCTGGCTGGCCATGGGCGCGCGGCGCAACGGCTGGCTGCTGGCTCCGCTTGTGGCGGCGATGATGCGGGCGTATTTCGCCGGCGAGGATACGGGGCCCTGGACGGCGATGCTCGATGCGCGCCGGTTCAATGCCGAACCAGAAAAGTCGGAGGATTGATGTCGGGGTTCTGGCTGACCGAGGAGCAGGAAGCGATCCGCGAGGGCGTCACCAAGGTGATGGCCGACTTCGGCGACGAGTATTGGCGCAATGCCGACGAAACCGGACGCTTCCCCGAGGAGTTCGTCTCGGCCATGGCCGACGGCGGCTGGCTGGGCGTGGCCATGCCGGAGGAATACGGCGGGGCGGGCCTGGGCCTGACCGAGGCGGCCATCGTCATGCAGACGGTGGCCCAGTCGGGCGCGGCGTTCACCGGGGCCAGCGCCGTGCACCTGAACATCTTCGGCCTGATGCCGATCGTGAAGTTCGGCACCGACGAGCAGCGCCGCCGCCACCTGCCGCGCACCATCGCCGGCCAGGACAAGGCCTGTTTCGCCGTCACCGAGCCCAACAGCGGCCTCGACACCGCCAGCCTGGAGACCCGGGCCGAAAAGCACGGCAATGGCTATCGCATCAACGGCCGCAAGATCTGGACGACCATGGCCCAGCGCGCCAACAAGATCCTGCTGATCGCCCGCACCACGCCCAAGGAACAGACGGCCAAGCCGATGCAGGGGCTCAGCCTGTTTTACACCGACTTCGACCGGGCCCGCATCGACGCCAAGCCGATCCCCAAGATGGGCCGAAAAGCCGTTGAATGTAATATGCTTTTCATCGAGGACCTGCAGGTCCCGGCCGAGGATCTGATCGGCGAGGAGGGCAAGGGCTTCCAGTACCTGCTGGCGGGCTTAAACCCCGAGCGGGTGCTGTTCGGCGTCGAGGCCGTCGGCATCGGCCGCGCCGCCTTGGCCAAGGCCGCGACCTACGCCAAGGAGCGGATCGTCTTCGGCCGGCCCATCGGCCAGAACCAGGGCGTGCAGCACCCGTTGGCCAAATGCTGGGCCGAGCTGGAGGCCGCTAACCTGCTGGCCTTCAAGGCCGCCGCCCTCTACGACGCGGGCCGCGACTGCGGGGCCGAGGCCAACGCCGCCAAATACCTGGGCGCGGAGGCCGGCTTCCGGGCCGCCGAGGCCGCCGTGCTGGCCCACGGCGGCATGGGCTACGCCAAGGAGTACGATGTCGAGCGCTACATGCGGGAAGCCATGATCGCGCGGATCGCACCCGTCAGCCGTGAGATGATCCTCAACTTCATCGCCGAACGGGTGCTGCACCTGCCCAAGAGCTACTAGTCCGCCAGGTTGAAGCTGAGCGGGATCTGCACGGTCGCCCCGTCGACGGCCTGACCGTCGACCGTCTGCGGCTTCATCTTGAAGTTCCTGCTGACCTTCAGGGCGGCGGTCCCGAAGCCGTAGTCGGACGGGGTCTCGCTGAGCACCACGCAGTCGCGGACGGCGCCGACGGTCGTGACCTTGCAGCTCAGCTTGGCCGTGCCGGAGATGTTGCCGCGCAGGGCCCGGTCCGGGTAGGCGCCCATCATCTGGGCCGCCGTCGGCTTCTTCAGCCAGTCGGGGCGACCGATGACTGCCGCCGGCTTGGGCTTTTCGACCGGGCCGATCGGGACGTCCGGGATCGGGATGCTGGTCCCGTGAGTCTCGACGGGCGTCGGATCGGTGTAGATCGGGGTGAAGGGGATATCGATCGGCGGGGTGAGGGAGTCATGGATGTCGGCAGTCGGCCGCTGGGTCTGGATCTGGTGCTCGACAGGCTTGGGCTCCGGCGGGGGCGGCGGCTTGGGCAGGCTCACAACCTCGCCGATGATCCGTTCGTCGATGAAGCTCGGCTGGTGGATGACGAACTTCTTGTAGGCCAGATAGGCGCCGACGCCGGCGTGGGCGGCGACCGACAGGGTCAGGGCGACCACGAAGGGGGTGCTGAGGCGCTTCCTGGCGCGCGGATCGTCCGAGACGGGGAAGGGGTGGTCGGAGAGGGCGGCGACGGACATGTCATTCCTCTGAAGGCTTCAAGCGGTCCCGGGTGGATCGGGAATGACAGATGTAAGCCATGCGAGTTGACGCGTGTAACGTCACAAAAACGACAAACGTCAAACGAGTGAGGGGCGCACTTCTTAATCGTGGTTAATCAGGCCTTAACCGAACCGGCCCAAACAGCGGGGCATGGCGGTAGAGTCCATCAGAGGGGTCGTCGAATCGGCGATCCAGCGGGCGTCCGAAGCGACCGGCGTCGACTTCTCCTTCCTGCTCGGCACGGCCAAGCGGGAGAGCGGGCTCAAACCCCATGCCAAGGCCCCGACGTCGTCGGCCGCCGGCCTGTTCCAGTTCGTCGAACAGACCTGGATGTCGACCCTCAAGCGGCATGGCAGCAAGTACGGCTACGCCCGTTACGCCGACCTGATCACCCAGGGGGCCGACGGCCGCTACCGCGTCGGCACGCCCGAGGCGCGGGCGGCGGTGATGAACCTGCGCTACGACGCCCGGGCCGCCTCGCTGATGGCCGGCGAGCTGACCAGCGACCATGCCGACTACCTGCGTGGCCGCATCGGCCGTTCGGCGACGGCGGGCGAGCTTTACGCGGCCCACTTCCTGGGGCCCAAGGGCTCGGCCCGGCTGATCGAGGCGGCGCGGACCCAGCCCGGCGTCAGCGCCGCGGGCCTGTTCCCCGATGCGGCGGCCGCCAATCGGCCGCTGTTCTACAAGGCGGGCCGGCCGGTGACGGTGGCCGAACTCTACGGCAACCTGACCGCCACCGGCGGCGCGGCCTCGGCGCTGCGGGGCAAGGTCCCCGAGCGCGACCAGGGCTTCCTGCAGTACGCCGCCAGACGCGGCGACCGGCAGGCCGAGGAGGACGCGCTCGTCGCCCTGATCCTGCGCGGCTCGCAGGGGGCGGATGGACGCGGCGGCGGATCGGGCCTGGCGGGGTCGGTATTCTCCTCCGAGATGCTGCGGGTGCTGTCGGAATCGCGCTGAGGCTAGCCCGCGAGGCGAAAGGCGTTCACGGCGCGCCGGATGACCGGCTAGGTTGCTTCCTTTCATGGGCGGGGGCCTTCGATGACCGTTGAAGTGCTGCTCATGAACCGGACGGCCGTGGCCATGGCCGCCGACAGCGCCGTCACCATCACCTCCGACCAGCCGCCCTACCAGATCAGCCAGACGGGGGTGGTGAAGACCTTCGTGCTCAACGGCCGCACGCCCAGCGGCATGATGATCTTCTCCTCGGCCGAGTTCTGCGGCTGTCCGTGGAGCACCGTCGTCGACCGCATGCGCGCCGACGGCCTGGGCGGCGAGCCGACCCTGGCGGACACGGTCTCCAGCTTCATGGCCCGGCTCAACGCCCTGTGCGACTCCGACCTGGTCGAGGCCGGCGACGGGGTCATGACCTTCCGCATCTTCGCGGTGCAGACCATCGCCGATTTCTGGCGTTCCGCCGACCAGATCGGCGAGGCTCGCCCGTCGCTGACGCCGGACCAGGTGCTGGCCGAGGCGCTGGACCAGCTGGAGCACGACGTCGGCAGTGAAGCGGCCTGGGTCGATGGGGACCTCTCCTATGTGCCGCGCGAACGCATCGGGACCGAGACGCCGAGGCTGAAGGCGATCGTCGACGACAACCTCGAGAACATTGTCGGCCTGGCCCTGGACGCCTTCTTCGAGGGCCGGGTCATCGGCCCCGACATCCGCCTGCGGCTGGCGGCGGCGGTGCGTACAGGGTTGATGACAAGCTGGATGCCGTCCGGCGCCCGCTACACCGGCGTGGTCATCTCCGGCTTCGGGGCCGACGAGGTGTCGCCGGCCTATATCGAACTGCACGTCATGGGCCTGATCGGCGACCTCCTGAAATACCGCATCGCCGATGCGGCGCGGGTCGGGCGGGACAACCCGGTGGTGGTCCGCTCCTTCGCCCAGAATGGGGCCGTGGATCGCTTCCTCTACGGGGCGGACGAGGAATTCACCGGCGAGGCCTTCCGGCGGGTGGCCATCCTGACCATGGGCGAGATCGAGCGGCTGAAGACCGCGGCAGGCAAGACCGGCGACGCCGACTTCTGGGGGGAGGTCGATCGGGCGGTGATGCAGTCGGCCTTGCTGGGCCTCTATTCGACGCGCCTCAGTTGGCGCGAGGCCATCGAGGCCAGCTTCGACCAGAAGGTGCGCACGGCCAGTGTCGGGCCGCTGGGCGATCTGGCGGGTCAGCTCCTTTCGCTGCCGCTGACCGAGTCGGAGATGATGGGGAACATGACCGTGGCGCGGCCGTTCTCGATCCTGCGTCTGTCCAAGGCCGGCGCGGTCCTCAGCCACCCCACGGAGCCTGGACGATGAGCCCCAAACCGCTTGCTCCCGTCACGACAGTCAACGCCGCCGAGCGGGCGGCCGATCACGCGCGGGCCAGGCTGATCGCCGGCCAGCCGAACAAGGCGGCGAAGATGCAGACCCTGTTCGGCGCGCCGGGACTGGCCGGCGCCACGGAACAGGTGGCCCGCAAGGTCTCGCAGCGACCGCTGGCCGACCCGGGCAAGCGGATCCCGCCCGAGAAGCCCTAGGCGGCCGCGCCGGCGCTCCGCAGCGCGGCGATGTCGCCCTCCGAATAGCCCAACTCCGACAGCACCTCGTCGGTGTGTTCGCCCAGTTTCGGGGCCGGGCCACGCGGCCCGTCCTGCGCGCCCGGGAAGCGGGCCGGGGAGGCGGGGCTCTTGTTGAAGCCGCCCTTGCCGTCGGGCACGTCGACGAAGCAACCTGCCGCAATCGCCTGCTCGTCCACCACGACCTCGCGAGGGGTTTGCACGGGCGCCCAGGTGAGGTCCTCGGCGTCGAAGCGGGCGGCGACTTCCTCCTGGGTCATCTCGCCGACGGCCTCGTCCATCAGGGTGACAAGCGCATCGCCGTTGAGGCGGCGGTCGCGGTTCTTGAGGAACCGCTCGTCCTCCACCCACTCGGGATGGCCCACGGCCCTGGCGATCTGCGGCCAGTCGGTGCCGCCGGTGCGGACCAGCAAGCATATCCACCGGCCGTCCGAGGTCTTGAAGAAGTTGGCCAGCGGGTTGACCGCCGCGTGGCGGGGCCGCGTCGAGGCCAGCTTTCCGAAGCGCAGCTGGATGGCCATGTCCGAGCCGATCGAATAGACGCCGGTGCGCAGCAGGCTGGTTTCGACCAGGCGGCCGACGCCGGTGGTCTGGCGCTCGAACACGGCCGCCAGGATGGCCGAGACGGTGGCCATGGAGGTGACGTGGTCGCCCATGGCCGTGCGGATCGGGAAGGGCTCGACCCCCTTGGGCGTGGTGATGGCGGCGACGCCGGAGCGGGACCAGTAGCTGGCGACGTCCATGCCGGCCTTGTCGATGTCGGGGCCTTCGAGGCCGTAACCGGTCAGGCTGGCGTAGATCAGGCGGGGATTCTCCTTCTTCAGGCTCTCGTAGTCGAAGCCCGAGCGGCTGAGGGAGCCCGGGCGGTTGTTGGTGAGGAAGACATCGGCTTCGCGCACCAGCTTCAGGGCGGCCTCGCGGCCCTCCGGCTTGCTGATGTCGAGGACGACGCCGCGCTTGCCGCGGTTGTCCATGTCAAAGACCGGGTTGTCGTCCGCGCCGGTGTCGAAGGCGTCGAAGAACATCCGCATGGGGTCGCCGTTGGGCGACTCGATCTTGATCACCGCCGCGCCCCAGTCGGCCATGATGGCCGCGGCGCCGGGGGCGGCGATGTAGGTGGCCAGTTCGACGACCTTGAGACCTTCCAGCACTTCGACGCTCTCCCCTTGGTTTTGCCCATCATGGCCGGGCGAGGGAGGCGAGGGAAGGTTGTCTCAGGGTCAGCCGGTGGCGAAGGCCGACAGATCGCGGCCGGCGGCCTGGTCGCGGCCCTTGGCGGCGGCGTCGGCGACGGCGCGGGCGACGCCGGCGACAGTGACGGGTTTGCGCAGCACGGCGTCGGCGCCGGCCTCGAGGCATTCGCGGGCTTCGTCGGCGTCGCCGCCGATGACGGCGATGATCGGCATCTCGCCTGCCGGACCTTCGAGGGCGCGCAGGGCGGCGGCGGTGTGGGCTCCATCGAGGCCGGGCATGCGGCCGTCGAGCATGACCAGGTCGAAGTCGCAGGCGTGGGCCAGTTCGACCGCCCGCTTGCCGTTCTGGGCGTGGACGACCTGGTGGCCGAGCTGTTCGAGGATGGCGCGCAGCATGGCGGCGTTGAGGGCGTCGTCCTCGGCGACCAGCACCCGCATGGCGCGCTTGGAGGGGGCGATGGGGCCGCGGACCATGGATTCGTCGGCCTCGGTCGGGGCGACCGCGCCGGCGTCCCAGGGCAGTTCGAAGGTGAAGCAGCTGCCGACGCCGAGCGCGCTCTGGCCCTTGAGCTCGCCGCCCATCAGGCTGGCCAGCTGGCGGGATAGGGAGAGGCCGAGGCCGGCGCCGGGCACGCCGGCGCCGGTGCGTTCGACACGGCGGAAGGGTTCGAAGGCCAGCTCCAGCTCTTCGGCGTTGAGGCCCGGGCCGGTGTCGGCGATGGCGATGACCACGCGGTTCTGCTCGTCGAGCGACAGACGCACCTCGATGCGACCGCGCAGGGTGTACTTCACCGCATTGCCGATCAGGTTGGACAGCACCTGGCGGGCGCGGGTGACATCGCCGACGACGGCGCCACGGGCGCTTTCCAGCGCGTCCTCGACGTGGACGGCCAGTTCGACGCTCTTGGCCGACGCGTGGGGGCGGCCCAGCAGCACCAGTTCGCGGGCCAGGCGGACCGGATCGAAGGGCTGGCTGTCGAGGGCCAGGCGGCCGGCCTCGGCGGTCTCCGAATCGAGGGTGGCGTTAAGCACGGCGATCAATTCGTTGGCGGCGGTGAGGGCGGCGCCCAGCTGTTCGCGGCTCGGCGCGGCCCGTCCGCCTTGCCCGGCGGCGGCGGCCAGAACGTGGGTGACGCCGTTCAGGCCGTTGCGGATCTCGTGGCTGAGGGTCGAGACGATGTCGGACTTGGAGCGGGCCAGTTTCTGGGCCCGTTCGAGGGTCTCGCCGCGCTCGGCGATCAGGCCCTCGCGCTCGGCGGCGAGGGCGAACTGCTGGCGCATCATCTGGTTGAGGATCAGGCAGAGGGCCATGGCCAGCGCCATGGCGCCCCAGACGGCGAGGCCCTGGTCGCGGCTGTCGGCATGGCTGAACAGGGCGATCAGCGGACCGGCGGCGGCGACCGGGGCGACGATCAGCAGCGAGGGCAGCAGGGGCGCGCTGAAGAAGAAGCAGACGATTGCCCCGGCGGCGGCCATCAGCAGCAGGGGCTCGCGGGCCGGGCCCGCACCCTCGGCGAGGGCGGCGACCTGGGCCACGGCGCCGGCCCACAGCAGGCCCGACAGGACATGGATGCGGATGCGGCGGGCGACCGGAACCTCGGGGGTCAGCCGCATCCAGTTCACGACGGCGTAGAAGGCGCCCCAGTTGAGGGCGAAGATGGCGAAGCTGGCGGCCATCCACATCGAATTGACCGCGAAGGAGCCGGCCCAGACGAAGACCGGCAGGCTGACGGCGAAGCAGGCGAGGGCGTAGGGCATCAGGCGCCGCTGGGCGTCGAGGCTCTGGGCCCAGAAACTGGCCCCTCCGCGCAACCCCTGGAATTTGGGCGCGGAGTCGGTGAGGACGGCTTCAAACACGACAAATTCCCCGCTTGCTGCTGGCGCACCATAGGCGCGGCAGGGTTTGCGAGCCGTTACGGGGCAGCGTTAATCCACAGGTCTTCTGGCAAGGGGTCATTAAGGCTAACCCGCCATTATCGTTTACCGACTCGGGGACCTTGAGACAGCACAGATGACCACGACGCGGGCCTCTCTGACCGATATCGACGTGCGCACCCTGCTGAAGGGGGCGACGGCCGACGAACGCGCCCTGGCCGCCCACAAGCTGTGCCGGGCGATGGACCGGGAGGCGCTGAGCGACGACGAGCGCGCCAAGGCGGCCGACATCCTGCGGGTGATGGCGGGCGACGCGGCCGAGCTGGTGCGCCGGGCGCTGGCGGTGACCCTGAAATCCTCGCCGCTGGTGCCGCGCGACGTGGCCATGAAGCTGGCCAAGGATGTCGAGAGCATCTGTCTGCCGATGCTCAACTTCTCGCCGGCCTTTTCCGACGACGACCTGTCGGAGATCGTGCGGCTGGGCGGACCGGTGCGCCAGGTCGCCATCGCCAAGCGGCCGCTGGTCTCCGAGAAGGTCACCGACGCCATCGTCGAGCATGGCGTCGAGGCGGCGGTCGAGACGGCGGCGGCCAACGACAACGCCAATTTCTCCGAACGCACCCTGACCCGGGCCCTGCAGCGCTTCGAGAAGTCGGAGAAGGTGCTGGCGGCCGTGGCCTATCGCCAGGTGCTGCCGCAGTCGGTGACCGAGAAGCTGATCGACCTGGTCGGCGACCAGGTGCGCGAGCACCTGCTGAGCCATCATTCGGTGTCGCCCGAGTTGGCCCTGCAGATCGCCATCGGGACCAAGGAGCGGGCCATCGTCGACCTGGTCGACCAGGCCGGCCGCGCCGCCGACCCCAAGGCCTTCGCCCTGCACCTGCACCGCGCCAAGCGGCTGACCGCCAGCCTGCTGCTGCGGGCCCTGGCGCACGGGCATATGAGCTTCTTCGAGTGCGCGATTTCCGAGCTGGCCGGGGTGCCGCACCACCGCACCTGGCTGATGATCCATGACGCCGGGCAGCTGGGGCTGCGGGCCATCTACGAGCGGGCCGGGCTGCCGGCGCGGCTGTATTCGGCCTTCCGGGTGGCGGTCGACACCTACCACACCATGGAATTCGACGGCGGGCCGCGTGATCGCGAACGCTTCCAGGAGCGGATGCTGCAACGGTTTCTGACCCAGACCCAGACCACCCAGCGCGAGGACGTCGACTACATGCTCGACAAGCTGGACCGGCTGGCCGACGAGGGCCTGCGGCCGCGCCGGCAGATGGGCGTCGCCTGATCGATGCTGCCCCGGCCTATGTTGGTGGAGCGCGACGGCGACCTGACCCTGATCGCCGCCACGGCCGAGTCGCTCGACGCCGAGGATATCGGTGGGGAGGCCTTGGCCCGGTTTCTGGCCCTTCCGGCCCCGCAGGCCTGGCCGCCGGAACACAACGACGCCGACACCCGGAACTGGACGCGGGAACTGATGACCCGGCATCCGGACGAGCCGGGCTACGCCTTCTGGTACGTGGTCGCGGATGGCGCGCTGGCCGGCATCTGCGGCTACAAGGGCCCGCCGGACACCGAGGGGGTGGTCGAGATCGGCTATTCGGTCATCGAGCCGATGCAGCGCCGGGGTCTCGGGACCCGCGCGGCCCGGCTGCTGGTCGAGCGGGCGTTTCGCGATCCCCGGATAAATTCGGTGGCGGCGGAAACCTTGCCGCCGCTGATCGCTTCCCAGACGGTACTGTTGCGATGCGGCTTTGCGCTGGCCGAACGGAAGATCGATCCCGAAGAGGGCGAGGTCTGGCGGTATCTGGTGGCGCGGCCCCAGACCTGACGAAGGAGTCTCGCCGTGGCCTTCAGGGATGTGCGTTTCGTCCATATCAACATCGCCGCGCCGCCCGAGCGGGTGGCCGCCTATCTGGCCGATCCCCGCAACATGCCCGACTGGGCGCCGAACTTTGGCGACGACATCCGGCCGGATGGCGAACATTGGGTCATGCGGACCAAGGCCGGGCCGTTCCGGGTGCGGATGGCGCCGGCCAACGATCTGGGGGTCGCCGATCATTGGGTGACGCCGCCGGGCGGGACGGAAGAGCTGCACAACGCCATCCGGGTGACCGAGAACGGGGTCGGCTGTCTGGTGGTGTTCAACCTGTACCGGCAGGACGGCTTCGACGACGCGAAGTTCGACGCCGACGAGGCGCTGGTGTCGGCCGATCTGCGCCGGCTGAAGGGGCTGATCGAAGGTGAGGCGTAGACATCTGTGGTTTCCAACGATTCCAATGGGTTGACCCCGCGCGCGTTTGAAGTTTGTTTGAAGTGGCCTTGAAGTCGGACTGAAGCGGCGATGAAGCCGGCTTGAAGTCGATCTTGGCGCGCCGCTGCGGGGCCTGGGCCTTATCGAAGCGGCGAAACCATTATCCCACGACAAGGCGCCCCATCCGGTCTGGTTCTATCGAACCAGACCGGTCGGCTTCTTAGTCGGCGGCACGTTTGGCGGCGGAACCGCACACACTTCCGCCTAACGTGCCGCAGGGTCAGACTTGCGACGCGGCGAGGCGGCGCTCATCCTGCGCCGATGTCAGAAAAGCCCCCCGTCGCCATCCGCCCCGCCGCCACCATCCTGCTGGTGCGGGACGATCCCGGTTTCGAAGTGCTGATGGTCAAGCGCCACCACCAGATCGACTTCGCCTCGGGGGCCCTGGTGTTTCCGGGCGGCAAGACCCACGAGGGCGACCACGACCCGGCCTGGGCCGACTGGTGCGTCGCCTGGGAAGCGGTCGAGGCCGACCAGCGGCCGCTGCGCATCTGCGCCATCCGCGAGGCCTATGAGGAGAGCGGCATCATTCTCGGCCGCTACGAGAACGGCGACCTGTTCCATGGCGACGACTGGGCCTCGTCGGTGCGCGGCGAGGTCGATCGCGGCGAGCTGCCGTTCATGGATGTGGTGCGGCGGCTGGGCCTGCGGCTGGACCTCAGCATCCTGACGGTGTTCGCCCGCTGGATCACGCCGGACATGATGCCCAAGCGGTTCGACACCTGGTTCTATGTGGCGACGGCGACGGACGAACAGCTGGCGTCGTGCGACGGCCGCGAGACGGTGGACGCCGAATGGATCCCGCCGCTGGAGGCGCTGCGCCTGGCCGAGGCGGGGGAGCGGACGATCATCTTCCCGACCCGAATGAACCTGCAGCTGCTCGGCGAGGCGTCGAGCGCGGCCGACGCGACGGCGCGAGCCGCGGGGCGGACACTGGTGACGGTGCTGCCCAAGGTCGAACGGCGCGAGGGCGGGGGGGTGCTGGTGATTCCGCCGGAGGCCGGGTATGGCGCGGTGGAGGAGCCGTTGTCGGCGGTGCGGTAACGGCCACACCCATTTCCGAGCGCCCCGGCGAAAGCCGGGGTCCAGTGTCCACGAGTGATCAGGGTTCAGCTCATCAGCGTCGGTCCTTACGCTGATTGCCAGCTGGGTCCCGACTTTCGTCGGGATAATCGGAAGATGAGGCACGAAAAAACCCCGACCAGGGCCGGGGTTTCACTAAGCCTCAGGGAGGGAACCTTTGGCCTACTCCGGCGGGGCGATTTCGGCCACGCGGCGTTCGAGTTCGGTGATCAGGATCTTGCCGACCGGGTGGGTGTCGGTCTTGATGTCGTCGCGGACGGCGGCGCGGATGGCGTCGATGTGGGCGTCGACCAGGAACATCGGGGCAGACACGCGCGTGTCCGGATCGTCGATCAGCTTGCACAGCGAGGCGGCGATGCGGGTGACCAGCGGAAACTCGTAGGTGGCGCCGAGACCCTTGAGATCATGGGCCCGGAAGTAAAGGCCCTCGGCGGTTTCAGCATTCAGGCCGGAAACCCGAATGGCCTGGCGGGCGGCCTCGAGCTTGTTCAGCTCGTCCTGCATCCACTCGCTGAAGTTCCCGGAGAGGGACTTGAGCGCGGCTTCGGCCTTGGCGATGGCCGCGGCATCGATGCCGCCGAACTTTCCGCCGCCAAGCCGAAGCTTGAGGGTGTTCGGGGCGTTGATGACCTGTACGGGGGTGTTGCTGCTCACGCGCGCCTCTCCAGTTGGCGTTTACCGTCTGAAATCTACGGCGGCGGAGTTAACAACCCGTGAGACACCGGTTTCACTTGGGCGCGGGTGCGGCAATGTGACTTATGCGGGTAAAAATGTGGTTCCAGCATCGGTAAGCTTACCGGGAGTGGTCGTCAGCCGCTGAACTGCTCGGCGAGCACCCGCTCTTCCAGGCTTCGCCCCGCGTCGAACATCATCGCCATGCTGACGCTGCGGTCCTCGCCGATATGGACCTCGACGATGTCGCGGACCTCGAAATTGTCGGCGACGGCGCTGACCGGGCGTTTGTCAGCCTCGAGAACCTCGATGGTCACCCGGGCGGTGTGTGAGAGAAGCGCGCCGCGCCAGCGCCGGGGGCGGAAGGCGCTGATCGGGGTGAGGGCCAGGACCTTGGCGTCGATGGGGACGATGGGGCCGTAGGCCGAGAGGTTGTAGGCCGTCGAGCCGGCCGGGGTGGCGACCAGCACGCCGTCGCAGACCAGTTCGCCCATCCGCACCTTCCCGTCGATAGAGATGCGCAGCTTGGCCGTCTGGCGCGTCTGGCGCAGCATCGACACCTCGTTGATGGCCAGGGCCCGATGCTGGCGGCGGTGGCTGTCGATGGCCACCATGGTCAGGGGGTGGATGACGGCCCGTTCGGAGGCGTTGATCCGGTCGACCAGGGCGTCCTCGCTGTACTCGTTCATCAGGAAGCCGACCGAGCCGCGGTTCATGCCGTAGATCGGCCTGGCCAGGCTCATCGTCCGGTGCAGGGTTTCCAGCATGAAGCCGTCGCCGCCGAGCGCGACGATGACCTGGGCCTCGTGTTCGGGAACCGATCCGTAGCGGGCGACCAGCGCCTCCATACCCTCCTGGGCTTCGGGCCGGTCACTGGCGGCGAAGGCGATGCGGGTGAGGGCGGGTTTGGCGTCGAACATCGGTGGGCAGAAAGGCCCGACCGATCGGCCGTTGTCAAACGATCGCGACGGCCTGACGGAAGGCCATGCCGGCGATGTCCTTGTCGAACGGGCCAAAGGCGCCGACGGCGCGGCGCGTGCCGTCGAGGCCGCCGGCCGGGCGGCCGCCGTTCAGGCCGCGCACCTGTTCGAGGATGTCGGGGAAGGCGCCCTTGTCGATGCCGACCGCCACGCAGGCCAGGGCCAGCAGTTCGGGGCGGTCGCTGTCGATGGCGCGGCGGATGTGGTCGGGCTGGAAGCCGCCCAGCGTGGCCAGCGACAGCACGAAGATGTTGAGCTTGCGCTCACGCAGCATGCGCAGCAGGAAACCGGGCCTGAGCTGGCCGGCGTCATGCAGCTTGCCGACCAGGCGGCGCTCGTTTTCGATCTGGTCCTGCCAGGCCATGCTGGTCAGCATCTGGCCGGCGCCGGGCTGGGCGTGAGCCTCGCGGACGGCCTCGGCCAGGGCCGCGTCGATGACGCCGGGCTCGAGGCGGAAGCGCTCGCTCAGCGAGGTCCGCAGCGACTGGCCGACCCACAGATAGAGGCGCAGGGCCAGGTCCGACGACAGCCGCGGGTGGCGGGCCAAGGGGGAGCGCAGGGCGGCGTGGCGGCGGCTGCTCTCGACCAGGCGGGCCATGCCCTCGTCGCTGACGGCAGCGCTGTCATTGGCGGCCAGGGCGGTCAGCACGGCGGGCTCGTCCCTGGCCAGGATGGCCTCGACGACGGTGGAGGTGATCTGGCCGCGGCGGGCGACGGCGATCTGGTGGTCGAGGGTGGCCTCGACCAGCACCTTGATCAGGTCGTGGTCCTGCAGCACCGGGCTGTTGGCGATGATGGGCGCAGCGACGGCGATGTCGTCGAGGGCCAGGACGTTGATCAGGGCCGGCGGGGCCCAGGTGGCGCCCGACAGCTTTTCGGAGAGGCGGGCGCGGATGTCGCTCTCGGCCTCGGCCACCAGCTGCATGAAGATGGAGCCGAGCAGGCCCTGGACGCTGTCGGTGTCGATGACCTCGGAGGCGGCGTTGCAGAGGCCGATGATGCTTTCGAGCAGCCGTTCGCGGGCGTCCGGCGCGCGGTTGCGGGCCAGGTCGAGAAGTTCTGCGGTCTGGGCGGCAAGCGCCAAGGTCATCCCCGAATCTGTACTGTCATCTTCACCCTGACCGGCGGGCGTGAAAACATGCTTAAAACAGAGAGCGAGTCTTCAGGTTTGAGGACGAGGGAGAGACGATCCATGGCCGACAAGGTGCTCCTCGCGCTGGACCAGGGCACGACCAGCACCCGGGCGATCGTTTTCGGCCTCGACGGCAAGGCCCTGGCGGAGGCGGCCCGGCCCCTGCGGCAGAGCTATCCGAACGACGGCTGGGTCGAGCATGACGCCGACGAGATCTGGACGGCGGCCCAGGCGGTGTTGCGCGAGGCCCTGGCCAAGGCGGGCAGGGCGGCGGGGGATGTGGCGGCCATCGGGATCACCAACCAGCGCGAGACGGTGGTGGTCTGGGACCGCAAGACCGGGCGGCCGATCCACCCGGCCATCGTCTGGCAGGACCGGCGGACGGCGGGCGTCTGCGAGGCGCTGGCCAAGGCCGGGGTGGAGCCGCGGGTGACCGAGGTCACGGGCCTGCTGCTCGACCCCTATTTCTCGGGCACCAAGATCGCCTGGCTGCTGGACAAGGTTCCGGGCGCGCGCAAGCGGGCCGAGGCCGGCGAGCTGCTGGCCGGGACGATGGATACCTGGTGCATCTGGAAGCTGACCGGCGGGGCGGTGCATGCGACCGACGCGACGAACGCGTCGCGGACTCTGTTGTTCGACATCGAGACCCAGGCCTGGTCGGGCGAGATGCTGGAGATGTTCGAGGTGCCGGCGGCGCTGTTGCCGACGGTGCTCGACTGCGCCGACGACTACGGGATGACGGCGGCCGACATTCTCGGCGCGCCGGTGCCGATCCGGGGCGTGGCCGGCGACCAGCAGGCGGCGCTGATGGGGCAGGGCTGTATCCGGGCCGGGGAGATGAAGGCCACCTACGGGACCGGCTGCTTCATGCTGCTCAACACCGGCGAGGCGCGGCCCGTGTCGCGCTCGCGGCTGCTGACGACGGTGGCGGCGCGGGTCGGCGGGCGGACGACCTATGCGCTGGAAGGCTCGATCTTCGTGGCCGGGGCGGCGATCCAGTGGCTGGGCGAGGGGCTGGGGATGACCGGCGGGCCGCGCGCGGCCGAGGCTCTGGCGCGGATGGCCAAGCCCGGCAGCGGGGTGGTGGTGGTGCCGGCCTTCACCGGCCTGGGCGCGCCCTGGTGGGACGCCGAGGCGCGGGGCGCGATCTTCGGCCTGACGCGGGACGCCGGTCTGGCCGAGATCGCGGCGGCGACGTTCGACGCCTGCGCCCTGCAGACGCGCGACCTGATCGAGGCCATGCAGGCCGATGCGCCGGAGGCCTTCGGCGAGGCGGCGGAGCTGCGCATCGACGGGGGGATGTCGAGGAGCGCCTGGTTCAGCCAGCGGCTGGCCGATTTGACGAATTTGCCGGTGTTCCGGGTCAACTACGAAGAAACGACGGCGCTCGGCGCGGCGCTGTTCGCCGGCGTCGGGGCAGGGGTGTTCGCCTCGGTCGAGGAGGCGGCCAAGGCGCGGCCGGACGGCGAACGGCTGACCAGCGCCATCGACGATCATGCGCGGGAAAGCGCCTATGCGCGGTGGCTGGACGCCGTGGCGCAGGTGCGCGGGACCGTGTGACGGCCACCTTGGTTATCGACGTAAACCTTGACGTCGGGTCCCCCCGGCGCGACCCTCTCAAACAACGGTTTCAATTCGGGAAGGAAACACAGCCATGGCCGACGGCTCGACGCTGCCATCATCGCTGAAGGACAAGGTCTCCGCCGAGGAGTGGAAGGCGCGGGTCGATCTGGCGGCGCTCTACCGCCTGGTGGCGCTGCACGGGTGGGACGACATGATCTTTACCCACATCTCGGCCCGCATTCCCGGGCCCGAGCACCACTTCCTGATCAATCCCTACGGCATGTTCTTCGACGAGATCACGGCCAGCTCGCTGGTGAAGATCGACCTCAACGGGGCGGTGCTGCAGGAGACGCCCTACTACATCAATCCGGCGGGCTTCACGATCCACTCGGCGGTGCACGCGGCCCGCGAGGACGCCATGTTCGTCATGCACCTGCATTCGGACCAGGGCGTCGCCGTGGCGGCCCAGAAGGAAGGCGTGCTGCCGCTCAGCCAGCATGCGCTGATCGTCATCCCGCAGCTGGCCTACCATGACTACGAAGGCATCGCCCTGAACCTCGACGAGCGCGAGCGGCTGGTGGCGGACCTCGGGCCGACCAAGCGGCTGATGATGCTGCGCAACCACGGCACCCTGGCGGTCGGTTCGACGGCGGCGGAGTGCTGGCTGGGGATGTTCTATCTCGAGCGCGCCTGCCAGCAGCAGGTGATGGCGTTGAGCGCCGGCCGTGAGAACGTGCTGTTCGCGCCGGAATCGTCGCAGGCCGAGGTGCGCGGCCAGATGGGCAACGGCATGGGGCCGATCGGCAACCTGGCCTGGCCCGGCTGCCTGCGTCAGCTGGATCGCGGCTCGCCGGGCTACGACGCCTGATTCTGCGACATTAGTCGGTGAGTGAGTTCGTCGAAGGCGCCTGTCCCACGGGACAGGCGCCTTTGTCCTTTGAGAATTTTGTTGCAGCGGTTCGCCTCGCCGCCGTTGAAAAACCGGCGGCGGACGGGCATTGGCAGCCTGTTTGTTTCAGCGTTGCAACAGGCTGACACGCGTTCGGAACGGGAAGCGGCTTTACAGGCGCAGCCCTTCATCCAGATAGCGCGTTCAACGACCGCTCGTGACTGAGCGCCCGGGAGTGTTTTGTGGTCCGTCGTCATTTCTTTCTGATCGCCGCCGGCGCGGTGCTGCTGCTGATGGTGATCCTCGGCGGCCTGAAGATGGCGACCGGCGGCGAGGCGGCCAAGGGCAAGGGCGGGCCGGGCGGCGGCGGACGGGCGGCCAGCGTGGCGCAGGTCGTGGTGGCCGAGCGCCCGTTCGCCGACAGGATCTCCGTGCTGGGCGTGGCCAAGGGCCGCCAGTCGGTGACCATCACCTCCGACACCGCCGAGCTGGTGACGGCCGTGCATTTCCGGGACGGCCAGGCGGTATCGCGCGGCCAGATCCTGGTCACCCTGAAGGCCACCGAACAGGACGCCGGCGTCGCCGAGGCCCAGGCCCGCGAAAACCAGGCGCAACGCGACTACGTCCGCTGGAAGACGCTTGCCGACAAGGGCATCGCCCCCCGCGCCACGGCCGAGCAGTATCTGGCGGCGCTGGAGACGGCGCGGGCCAGCACCGGCGCGGCCCGGGCCCGCAAGGGCGACCGGGTGATCCGGGCGCCGTTCGCCGGGGTCGTGGGCCTCAGCGACATCGCGCCGGGGGCTTTGATCAGCCCCGGATCGCCGATCGTCAGTCTCGATGACCTGGGCCTGATCCGCGTCGATTTCGACGTGCCGGACCGCTATGTCGCCGTGCTGAACCAGGGCTCGCCGATCGTGGCGACGCCGGACGCCTATCCCGACCAGGCCATCACCGGCCGCATCGCCCAGGTCGACACCCGCATCGACACCGCCACCCGCGCCATCACCGCCCGGGCCGAGTTCGCCAACGCCGGCGGCCGCATCAAGCCCGGCATGATGATGCGGGTGAACGTCGAGCACGGGCAGCGCTCGGCGGCGGCGGTGCCGGAAGCCGCCGTGCAGTACGAGGGCGACCAGGCCTTCGTCTTCCTCATCGCCGCCGGCGACAAGGGCCAGGTGGCCCGCAAGACCCCGATCACGCCCGGCGTCAGCGAAGGCGGTTTCGTCGAAATCCGCGAAGGCGTGAAGGCCGGCGACAAGGTGGTGGCCGACGGCCTCAACCGCCTGCAGGACGGCCAGGCCGTGCGCGTCGGCGGTCGGCCAGGAGCAGGTGGCCCCAACGCCAAGGGCGCCGGCAAGGGGCCGCGCTGATGCTTTCGGACCTTTCCGTCCGGCGGCCGATTTTCGCCGCCGTCGCCGCCATCATCCTCTGCGTCATCGGCCTCGCCGCCTTCGCCGCCCTGCCGATCCGCGAGCTGCCGAGCGTCGATCCGCCCGTGGTGTCGATCTCGACCAACTATCGCGGCGCCTCGGCCGAGGTCATCGAGGAGCGCATCACCCAGGTGATCGAGCGCCTGGTCTCCGGCGTGCAGGGCATCGACCGGGTCAACAGCTCAAGCCGCGACGGGGTCTCGCGGATCAACATCACCTTCACCCTGAAGACCGACCTGGAGACGGCCGCCAACGACGTGCGCGACACCGTCAGCCGGGTGCAGGCCCAGCTGCCCGAACAGGCCGACCCGCCGCAGATCGCCAAGGCCAACGCCGACTCCTCGCCGATCATCATCCTCAACATGACCTCCACGACGCTGAACGCGCTGGAGCTGGGCGACTATGCCGACCGCTACCTGGTCGAGCGGCTGTCGACGATCCCGGGCGTGGCCACCGTCGGCCTGTACGGGGCGCCGCTGTATTCGATGCGCATCTGGCTGGACGCCGACGCCATGGCGGCGCGCGGCCTGACGGTCGACGACGTCGAGACGGCGCTGAGCACCCAGAACGTCGAGCTGCCGGCCGGGGCGCTGGAAAGCCAGACCAAGGACTTCACCATCCGCGTCAACCGCGGCTATTCGCGCCCCGAAGACTTCGCCAAGCTGCCGATCAAGGCCGGCACGACGGGCTCCAGCGCCACCTCGAGCGCGGCCTCCGGCGTCAACGGCGCCACCGGCGTGCCGACCACCGGCTCGGTCGACAGTCCCGGCCTCTCGAGCCCCGCCTATGTGGCCCGGCTCGGCGATATCGCCCGCATCGAGGAAGGGCCCGACGAGCGGCGCAAGCTGTTCCGCGGCAATGGCGTCGAGCAGATCGGCCTGGCCATGACCCGCCAGTCGCAGGCCAACGACCTGGAGATCGCCAAGCTGGTGACCAAGGAGGTGGAGACGGTCAACAAGACCCTGCCGGCCGGCACCAAGCTGATCATCGCCGTCGATTCCTCGAAGTTCACCTCCCAGGCCATCCACGAGGTGTGGATCACCATGGGCATCGCCCTGGCGCTGGTGGCCCTGGTCAACCTGGTGTTCCTGGGCAGCTGGCGGGCGGCGATCATCCCCTCGATCGTCGCGCCGATCTGCCTGATGTCGACCTTCATCGTGCTGGCCCCGATGGGCTTCTCGCTGAACCTGCTGACCCTGCTGGCCCTGGTGCTGTCCATCGGCCTGGTCGTCGACGACGCCATCGTCGTCGTCGAGAACATCCAGCGACGGGTGGACGAGGGCGAGCCGCCGACCGTGGCCGCCATGCGCGGCACGCGGCCGGTGTTCTTCGCCGTGGTCGCCACGACCATCGTGCTGATCAGCGTCTTCGCGCCGCTGATGTTCCTGCCCGGCTACATCGGCCGGCTGTTCGTCGAGCTGGCGGTGGCCATCGCTTCGGCTGTGGCCTTCTCCTGCCTGCTGGCGCTCAGCCTGTCGCCGATGATGTCGTCCAAGCTGCTGCGCAAGGAACACGGCGAAGGCTGGGTGGCGCGGCGCGTGGACGCCGGCATGGCCCGGCTGCGGGGCTCGTATCGCAATTCGCTCGACATGCTGCTGGGCAAGCGGGTCGCCAGCATCGGAGCCGGGGTGCTGGTGGTGGTGCTGCTGGGCCTGGCCGCGCTGCTGTTCAACACCGTGCCGCATGAACTGGTGCCCAACGAGGACCGCGGCCGCGTCGACATCTCGGCCACCGGCCCGGAGGGCTCGGGCTACGAATACACGCTGAAGGCCGCCATGCAGGTCGAGAAGCAGATGAAGAAGTACTACGACCAGGGCGAGGTCGAACGCTACCTGATCAGCGTGCCGCGCTTCGGCGCCAACCAGTTCAACAGCGGCAACGGCGTGCTGGTCATGAAGGACTGGGGCCATCGCAAGATGACCTCCGACGAGGTGGCGGCCGACCTCAACAAGTCGCTGGGCAGCATCACCGGCGTCCGCGCCGTGGCCAGCGTGCGCGGCCCCTTCCAGCGCGGCGGCGGCCAGGGCGGCGGCAGCAACGTCGACCTGATCGCGCTCGGCAACGACTACGGCGAGATCAACCGCTGGCTCCAGCCGATCCTCAAAGCCGCCGAGGCCAACCCGGGCCTGGCCCGGCCGCGCATCGACTACGAGCCCAACGCCCCGCGCCTGTCGGTCGACATCGACCGCGACAAGGCCGCGACCCTCGGCGTGCCCGCCCAGTCGATCGGCCGGGTGCTGGAGACCATGTTCGGCTCGCGCAAGGTCGGCACCTACATCAAGAGCGGCCAGGAATACGACGTCATCGTCCAGAGCGACCTGGAAAAGCGCCGCACCATCGACGACCTCAACACCCTCTATGTGCGCTCGGGCTCGGGCCAGCTGGTGCCGTTGGCCAGCGTGGTGACCACCAAGGTGCGGGGCGACACCCCCGACCGGCCGCGCGTTGACCGGCTGCGCGCCATCACCCTGACCATGCAGCTGAACCCCGGCTACACGGTCGCCGACGCGGTGAAGTTCCTGCAGGACGAGTCGGCAAAACAGACCAGCGGCGGCGTCACCGTCGCCTGGGGCGGCCAGGCCCGCGACTATCTCGAGGCCTCAGGCGGGGTGGCCATCGCCTTCGGCCTGGCCCTGCTGCTGGTCTTCCTGGTGCTGGCGGCGCAGTTCGAAAGCTGGATCCACCCGGCGGTGATCATGCTGACCGTGCCGTTGGCGGCGCTGGGCGGCCTGTTCGGGCTGCTGATCACCGGCTCGACGATCAACACCTACAGCCAGATCGGGCTGGTCATCCTGATCGGCATCGCGGCCAAGAACGGCATCCTGATCGTCGAGTTCGCCAACCAGATGCGCGACGAGGGCAAGTCGATCCGCGACGCGGTGATCGAGGCCGCCTCGCTGCGCCTGCGTCCCATCGTCATGACCAGCATCTCGGCCGCCTTCGGGGCCCTGCCGCTGATCCTGTGGAGCGGGGCCGGGGCCGAGAGCCGCAAGACCATCGGCGTGGTGATCTTCTTCGGCGTGCTGGTCTCGACCATGCTGACGCTGTTCGTGGTGCCGGTGTTCTACAACATGCTGGCCCGGTTCACGAAGTCGCCGGAGTTCACGGCCAAGCAGATCGAGGCCTTCGAGGAACAGGAAGAGGTCCTCAAGAAGGCCGCCGAATAGCTTAGTCGGGGGTGCGCAGCCGCTCCAGGATCTGCTTGTCGGTGCGCCGCAGGGCGAGGGTGGCGACGGCGGCCAGCACGGCCGGCACGATGGCCCACAGCATCTGGGCGGCGGCCAGGAAGGTCGCCCCGGCGATCAGGCCGCCGACCAGCAGGATGGGGATGACCAGCAGCCAGTGAACATTGCCGCGCCGCCGGAAGTCGGCCCGGCGGCCGGGGCGCTGGTACCAGATATTGAGCATGCCGCTGGCCCAGGCCGAGCAGAAGGCGCCGACGGCGGCCACGGCGCCGGTCCAGGGCGACCAGATACCGACCGCGACGATCGGCAGAATGACCAGGGCGAGCGTGGGCAGCAGGCCGGCCCACAGCTTGGCGCGGGTGATGACCGACATGGCGGTGGGCGAGGCGACCAGCAGGTCGGGTGAGTCCTCGGCCGAGACGGTGATCCAGGTGAAGCTGGACGACAGTTGGCCGGCCATCAGGGCCAGGGCCGCCGCGCCGCCGGGCAGCAGCAGGCTGTGGCCCGAGCTGGCGTTGCGCACGAAGACGAAGGCCAGCGGCAGCATGTAGAAGACGCGCAGCAGCACCTGGCTGAACAGGGCGATGTCGCGGAACAGCAGGCGCAGTTCCTTGCGCAGGGTGGCGGCGAAGGCCCCGGCCGCGAAGGCGCCGGTCTTGCCGGCCTTGCGCTTCGAGGCGTCGCTGCCGACGGCGATGGCGGCGTCCCTGGCGAAGCGGCGGCCGAGCCCCTGGGTGACCAGCAGGAAGGCGCCCAGGCAGACGCCGACGACGATCAGCAGGGGGATGGGCTCTCCGAGGGCGGCACGCAGCAGGAGGTCGGCCTGGGGCGGCAGGTCGAGGTGCTTTTCGCCGGTAGCGTAGTCGCGGATCCAGCCCCAGCGGCCATAGTCCGTGTCCACATTGTTCAGGAGCCTGGGCAGCTGGGAGACCAGGAAGACGCTGGCGCCGATTAGCGCCGATAGCACCTGGGCCAAGACGCGGGTGCGGCGGGGGCCGAGCAAGCGAAACAGGACGGTAGTGAGCAACAAGCCAGCGGCGCTGGACAACAGGCCTAGCGACAGCAGCACCGGCAGGATGGCCAGCAGCTGGGGCATCGCCAGCACGGCGATGGGGATCACCAGACCGAAGGCGATGAACAGCCAGAAGATGGTGACGCTGAAGGCGATGCCGGCGAAGCGCACGGCGAGGATTTTTCGCGCCGGGATCGGCGAGGAGAATAGCAGGTCGAGATCGTCGCGCAGGTAGAGCACCTGGGCAGCCCGGGCCAAAGTCGAGGAGACCATGATGCTGAACATCACCAGCACCACCAGGTCGGTGACGGCGATCACCCTCGGGTCGATCGGCGGCAGACCGGTCTCGCGGACTACGAGGCCAAGGCCGACGCCACAGGCCAGCAGGGCGCCCATGAAGACCACCAGCATGACCAGCTGGAAGACCCGCGCCTTGTCCCGCTGCATCTCGCGCAGCACCATGCGCAGCTCGTGCAGGGCGAGCCAGGGGATGGAACCGGCCCTGAACATCAGACGGTCGCCGGTTCGGTGAGCTGCAGGAACAGGTCTTCGAGACTGGCGGCGCTCCGGCCACCAAGGGCCCGCAGCTCTTCGAGGTTGCCCTCGGCGAGCAGCCGGCCGCCCTGGATGATGCCGATGCGGTCGGCCATGCGCTCGGCGACCTCGAGGATGTGGGTGGTCAGGATCACCGTGCCGCCCTGGCGAACCCGCTCCTGCAGCACGTCCTTGACCTGCCGGGCCATGGCCGCGTCGAGGCCGGTCAGCGGCTCGTCGAGCATGAGCAGCTTGGGGTCGTGGATCAGGGCGCCGGCCAGGGCCGTCTTCTGCTTCATGCCGCGCGAAAAGCCTTCGCAGCGCTGGGCCCGCTCTTCCCAGAGACCGAGCCACTTGAGCAGTTCTTCCGCCTTGGCCCGGGCCGTCTTGCCGTCGACGCCCCACAGGCCGGCGACGAACTCCAGGTACTCCATCGGGTTGAGCCGGTCGTAGAGCATCGGCTCGTCCGGAGCCCAGGCGGTGATGGCCTTGGCGGCGGCCGGATCGCGCAGGGCGTCGATGCCGAAGACGCTGATCGACCCGCTGGTCGGGGCCAGCAGGCCGGCGACCATGCGCAGGGTGGTGGTCTTGCCGGCGCCGTTGGGGCCAAGCAGGGCGTAGAGCTCGCCCGATCGCACCGTCAGGTCGAGGTCGGCGACGGCCGCCTTGCCGCCGAAGGTCTTGTTCAGGCGGCTCAGCACAAGGGCGTCGGTCACGGGGCGGTACGGCCTCTCAAAGGATCAGGAACCCGTTATGGCCCAAGCCTTCGGTCGTCGCTAGAGGCCCGAAGCCGGCCTGCCGTCGACTGTGCGGGGGCGGACGCCGCAGCGGTAGCGTTTGCTTGTCGCCGCGCCTATGAAGGGTCGAATTCTTCGGCTTTGGATGGCGTTTGAGCATGGATGACGGATCGGCGAGCCCCGAGCGGCAGGACATCGCCCTCTTGCGGCGGTTGGAAGAGCGGGTGCTCTGGCTGGCCAGCTGGACGATCCACAACGCCAACCATCTGCGCGAGAGCCGCGATGGCTTGAAGGTCGGCGGCCACCAGGCCAGCTGCGCCTCGATGACGACCTTGATGACGGCGCTCTATTTCCGGACCCTGCGGCCGCAGGACCGGGTGGCGGTCAAGCCGCACGCCAGCCCGGTGTTCCACGCCATCCAGCACCTGTTCGGCCGCCAGACCCTCGACCAGCTGCAGCGCTTCCGGTCGCTCGGCGGGGCGCAGTCCTATCCCTCGCGGACCAAGGACATCGACGACGTCGACTTCTCGACCGGTTCGGTGGGCCTGGGCGTGGCGATGACCGCCTTCGCCAGCCTGACGCAGGACTATCTGGCGGCGCGCGGGGCGGTGAAGCCGGACGCCATGGGCCGGATGATCTCGCTGCTGGGCGACGCCGAGCTGGACGAGGGCAACATCTACGAGGCCCTGATCGAGGCCTGCAAACACGACGTCCGCAACACCTGGTGGATCGTCGACTACAACCGCCAGAGCCTCGATGCGACGACCTCGGACCGGATGTTCACCCGCTATGGCGAGATCTTCGAGGCCGCCGGCTGGCGGGTCGAGACGCTGAAGTGGTCGAAGCGCCAGCTGGCCGCCTTCGCGCGGCCCGGCGGCGAGGCGCTGCGGACCTGGATCGAGACGGCGCCGAACGATCTCTACTCGGCCCTGACCTACCAAGGGGGCAAGGCCTGGCGCGAGCGGCTCGGCGTCGATCTGGCGGGCGACAGGAAGGCCCTGAAGCTGATCGAGGGCTACAGTGACGACGACCTGGCCATGGTGATGACCGAACTGGGCGGCCATTGCCTGGAAACCATCCTCGAGGCCTTCGAGCGGGCGGCCGAGGACGACGCGCCGCGCTTCTTCATCGCCTACACGGTCAAGGGCTGGCGGCTGCCGTTCCAGGGCCACAAGGACAACCATTCGGGCCTGATGACGCCGACCCAGATCGGCGAGCTGCGTGGACGCCTCGGCGTGGTCGAGGGCGAGGAGTGGGACATCTTCTCCGGCCTCGGCGACAACGAACGCACGGCCCTGCGCCATACCGTCGACACCGCCCCGTTCGCGGCCCGCAAGGATGGCCGCAAGGTCGCGCCGACCGTGGCCCTGCCGAGCGCCGACGAGCTGCTGGTGGCGGTCGAGGGCGGCGGCGAGCAGTCGACCCAGGCCGCCTTCGGCAAGGTGATGTTCGAGATCGCCAAGCGGACCGACGACTTCTCGGGGCGGGTGGTGACCACCTCGCCGGACGTGACGGTGTCGACCAACCTCGGCGGCTTCGTGAACCGGCGCGGCGTCTTCCACCGCCGGGCCCATGAGGACGTCTTCAAGAACCGGCGCATTCCCTCGGCCCAGGTCTGGTCGATGGTCCAGACCGGCCAGCACGTCGAGTTGGGCATCGCCGAGAACAACCTGTTCATCGCCCTGGCGGCGCTGGGGCTGTCGTCGTCGGTGTTCGGCGAGCGGCTGTTCCCGGTCGGCACCCTGTACGACCCCTTCATCGCCCGCGGCCTCGATGCCCTCAACTACGCCTGCTACCAGGACGCCCGCTTCCTCTTGGTGGCGACGCCCAGCGGCCTGACCCTGGCCCCCGAGGGCGGCGCCCACCAGTCGATCGGCACCCCGTTGATCGGCATGAGCCAGCCGGGCCTCGACAGCTACGAGCCGGCCTTCGCCGACGAGACGGCGGTGCTGATGGCCCACGCCTTCGACCGCATCCAGCGCGAGGACGGCGGCTCGACCTACCTGCGCCTGTCGACCCGCAGTCTGACGCAGCCCGCGCGGGCCGACGACGCCTGGCGCGCCGGCGTCATCGCGGGCGCCTACTGGATGAAGTCGCCGGCCCCGGGCGCGCGCATGGCGTTGGTCTACAGCGGGGCCATCGCGCCCGAGGCCCTGGCCGCCTTCGAGGCCATCCTCGAAGACCTGCCCGAGGCCGGCCTGCTGGCCGTCACCTCGCCCGACGTGCTGCACGCCGACTGGACCGCCGCCGGCCGGGCCCGCTGGACGGGCGGCGAGGCGCGAACCTCGACCGCCGAGCGGCTGCTGGAGCCGCTGGCGGCCGATGCGGTGCTGGTGACGGTGCTGGACGGCTCGCCGGCGGCGCTGTCCTGGCTGGGCTCGGTGCGCGGCCAGCGGGTGCGGGCGCTGGGCATGGAGAGCTTCGGCCAGTCGGGCGACCTGCCGGACCTCTACGCCAAGTACCGCCTGGACGCCGACGCCATCGTCGACGCCTGCGCCGACCTGCTGGTCTAGCTGGGGTCCATCCGCAGGATCAGGTTGTCGGGGCCGAAGGTGATGATGTGGGTGACCTTCTCGTTGCCCCACAGGGTTCCGTCGGGCTTCTTCATGGTCTGGGCGGCGGTGACCACGACCCGGCCGTCAGGCAGCTTGTCGTAGGTCAGCGGCGTGACCTCGGTGTCCATCAGCTTGAACTGCTGCGTCCAGTAGGCGCCGACCGCCTCGCGGCCCTTCAACGGCAGGCCGTTGAGGATGTCGCACCACTCGACCTGCGGATCCAGGGCGGCGAGCATGGCGGCGACCTCGCGCCGGTTGTAGGCGCCGTACAGGTCTTCGAGGATCGCCTGTCGGGTTTTCATCTGCCTTCCCGCTAGCCGCCGATACGGTCCATGCGGACGATCAGGCCGTCCCGGAAACCGAAACTGTAGTCGACCGGACCATCATGCCACAGGGCGCCGTCCAGGCTGGTCACATGGTGATGAACACGCACCTCCATGGTCCCGTCCGGGCGGGCGTGGAAGGCGGAGGGGGTGTTTTCGCCGTCGATCAGGGCGAAGGCGCCCAGATAGTAGTCGCGGACGGCGGCCATGCCGGTGCGGCGGCCGCCGTCGATCTGGTCGGGGATGTCGATGTCGGGATGCAGGGTCGCCATCATGCCTTCGACATTCTTGGTGTCGAGGCCCTTGTAGAACCGCAGCAGGAGGCTTCTCCGCGCGTCCATGGCGTCCTTGTCATTCTCCCGGTTTGTAGCCTGTCTCGACCTTCAGGTAGGCGATCAGATCACGGCGCTTCTCGGCGTCCTTGAGGCCGACGAAGGTCATCCGGTTGCCGGGCAGGAAGGTCTTGGGGTTGGTCAGCCAGGCATCCAGCTTCCCGGCGTCCCAGGTGAAGCCGGCGGCCTTGACGGCGTCGGAATACTGGAAGCCCTCGTGGGCGCCCGCCACCCGGCCGAAGACGCCGTAGAGGTTGGGGCCGGTCTTGTTGGGGCCGCCCTCGGTGAGGGTGTGGCAGGACTGGCAGAGCGCGAAGGTCGACTTGCCGTTGTCGAGGTTGCCGGCGTTGTAGGGGGCGGGCAGGGTGGCCAGGATGGCCTGCTTCTCGGCGTCGGTCAGCTTGGGCGCGGGCGGGGTCGCCGGGACGCTGGCCGGCGCCGAGGCCGGCTCCGAGCCGGTCGGACCGCAGGCGGCGGCGAGGGCCGCGAGGGCGGCGATCCCCGAAGCGACAAAGGCGTTGCGCATCTCATATTCCCTGGACTGTTGTTTCAGATAGGTTGTGTAGGCGACGCTTTCAACGCATCACCGCGTTATGCGAGTGGGGCTAATCGTCGCCGTTTGGCCGTCCCCGCCCCGATTTGATGGTTCCCCGCCGCGACTTTGCCGAAAGCCGACGTTCCTTGGAAGCCTTGGTAGGGCGAGTCGGCCGGCGTTTGGGAGGCGGCGGCTCGGCCGCCTTGGCGATCAGGGTGACAAGCCGGTCGATGGCGTCGGCGCGATTGCGCTCCTGGGTGCGGAAACGGTTGGCGGTCAGCACGATCTCGCCGTCGTTGGTCAGGCGCGAGCCGGCCAGCTTTTCCAGGCGCTCGCGGACATAGTCGTTGAACGATGGGGAGTTTCGAACGTCGAACCGCAGCTGCACCGCGGTCGCCACCTTGTTGACGTTCTGGCCGCCGGGGCCGGACGCGCGGATGAAGCTGAGCTCGATCTCGCTGTCGTCCAGGTTTATGGCGGGGGTGACGGGGATCATGGCGGCGTCAGATAGACCGCGCCGCCATGATCCGCCAGTCGGTCAGGTTCAGCCGACGAGGCCGTCGCCGGTGGCGCCCTTGGGATTGGGGCCGTACTTGTTGTCGCCGGGCGTGCCGTCCATGACGTAGAAGACGATCAGGACAATCCAGCCGATGATCGGCACCAGCCACAGCAGCAGCCACCAGGCCGAGCGGTCGGTGTCGTGCAGCCGCCGGGCGCCGGCCGCCAGGATCGGCAGCAGCATAGCCAGGAACCAGATGGCGCTGAGCGGATTGCCGCCGTAGTACATGCCGGCGCCGGAGGTCGGGGCGGGCCCGAAGACCATGTTGCCGATGACGCCCAGCACACAGGCGACGATGAAGTAGAACAGGTAGAACAGCCAGAACTCCGAGCGGCGGGCCCGACCGGTGAAGTCGGCGTATTTGCGCAGCGGCGCGAACATCAGATCCATGAGCAGCCCCTTTTCAACCCTGTTGGTCCCAAAAGCACGCGGGACAATGGGGCGAGCCTGCCCGACACTCGCCCGTCAGGCAACCGTCGTTCTGCGGCGTTCTTGTTTCAGGCGAATAGGGGGGCGGGGGTGTCCGCCCGGGCGCGGGGATCCGAGCCGTGGCGGTTTGTGCCGGCCGTGCCCTTCAGCAGCATGAAGACGAACAGCACGAGGTCGCCCAACGGCGCCCATTTGAGCAAGACCAGCCAGCCGGACTGGTCCTGGTCATGCAACCGGCGCACGGTGACGGCCAGCTGCGGCAGGATCAGCACGATCCAGCTGGCGAAGGCGGCCAGCAGGATGCACTTGGTCATCCAGTTGATGCCGCCCTCCTCCGGATAGTCGCCGGTGGCGTAGAAGACGGCGACGAAGCCGCCGACAAAGGCGGCCAGCAGCAGCACGCGGAACAGGAAGAACAGCCAGAATTCCGTGCGCGTGGCCCGGCCGTGGAAGTCGGCGTATTTGCGCAGCGGAGCGAACATCTGATTCATCGACCGGCCCTCCATCCCTGAGCGCAGCTTAGCGGCTGGACGGCGGGCTTCAACCCGGGCGGCGTTTGGCGATGTTCACGGCCTGGTCGAGCGCCTGCAGGTAGCGGGAGCGGTCGTCGCGGCCGAACGGCGGCGGCCCGCCGGTGATCTCGCCGGTCGAGCGGATGTGCTCCATGATCGAACGGGTGGCCAGGGCCGAGCCGATGCTGTCGGGGGTGAACGGCTTGCCGGTGGGCTTCAAAACCTGGGCCCCGGCCTTCAGGCAGAGGTCCGCCAGGGGGATGTCGTTGGTGATGACGACGTCCCGCGGGCCGCAGCGCTCGGCGATCCAGGCGTCGGCGACATCGGGGCCGGCGTCGACGATGACCCGCTCGATCAGCGGCGACTGCGGCACCATCATGAAGCTGTTGGCGACGACGAAGGTCTTCAGGCCATAGCGCCCGGCCACCTTGTAGGTCTCGTCCTTCACCGGACAGGCGTCGGCGTCGATGAAGACGCGGATGGGGCTGGTCATGGCCTGTCCTTAGCAGGGGCGGGGCTTTGTCTGCCACCGGACGGATGAAACCAATGTTCGATGTTAACGTTTGACCCTCGACCGCCCCGTTTCGGGAGCCTGGAGGGTCGCCATGCGCAAGTTCTTCAAGCGGCTGGTCGCCAACGTCGACGCGCTGATCTGGAGCCTGTCGGCCGGGCTGCAGACCCGTCATTGAAAAATGGTGCCGGCTGCAGGAATCGAACCCGCGACCTTCGGTTTACAAAACCGCTGCTCTACCATCTGAGCTAAGCCGGCGTGCTTGTGGGTCCAAGCGAGGGCGCCCATGTGCGATAAACCACGCGTTCCGTCCAGCCTGAAAGACCTGTTCCATGGCCAAACCCCTGACCATCACCATCGCTCACCAGCTGGGCCAGGCCGAGGCCCGCAAGCGGATCGAGGAAGGTTTCGGCAAGATCGAGCAGCAACTGGCCGGCGGCGGCCAGGCCAAGGTCGACAAGAGCTGGACCGGCGACACGATGAATTTCACCGCCCTGGCCATGGGACAGACGATCACCGGGGCGCTGCACGTGCTGGACGACTCCATCAAGCTGGACATCGTCCTGCCGGGCTTCCTGTCGATGTTCGCCGGCAAGGTGAAGGAGAAGGTGGAGAAGGAAGGCCAGCTGCTTCTCGAGAAGAAGTAACCCACCCTTGCTGCCGCTCATGAGCGGATTTATTGGGCGGGAACAGCCCGCGCCCGCCACTTGGTTCCGATCGACCAGCAGATCACCCCGACGGCGACGATGCCGATCAGCAGGGTGCAGACGGCATTGATCTCCGGCGACACGCCCAGCCTCACCTGGCTGTAGATGCGCATCGGCAGGGTGGTGGCCCCGGGGCCGCTGGTGAAGCTGGCGATGACCAGGTCGTCGAGCGACAGGGTGAAGGCGAGCATCCAACCGGCGAGAATGGCTGGGAAAATGTTCGGCAGGGTGATCTGCCAGAAGGCCCGGGTCGGGGTGCAGCCGAGGTCCTGGGCGGCTTCCTCCAGCGCCTTGTCGAAGGTCGCCAGGCGCGACTGCACGACCACGGCGACGTAGGCCATGGTCAGGGTGGTGTGGGCCAGGGTCACCGTGAGAAAGCCGCGGTCGATCTTGAGGGCGACGAACAGCAGCAGCAGGCTGAGGCCCATGATGACCTCGGGCATGACCAGCGGCGCGTAACTCATCCCTGAAAACAGGGTGCGGCCGCGGAAACGGCCATGGCGGGTCAGGGCGACGGCGGCCAGGGTGCCGAGGATGGTCGCCAGGGTGGCGCTGATCAGGCCGACGCGCAGGGTGACCCAGGCGGCGGCCATCAGCTGGTCGTTGTGGAACAGCGTGCCGTACCATTTGGTCGAGAAGCCGCCCCAGACGGTGACCAGCTTGCTGGCGTTGAACGACCAGACCACCAGCAAGAGGATCGGCAGGTAGAGGAAGGCGAACCCGACCGTCAGGCTGACCAGGTTGAAGGGAGAGGGACCGCGTCTCATGTCCCGGCCTCCAGGGCCTTCACCTGCTGGCGCTGGTAGAGGACGATGGGCACGACCAGGGTCAGCAGCAGGACCACGGCCACGGCCGAGGCGAACGGCCAGTCGCGGTTGGCGAAGAACTCCATCCAGATCGAGCGGCCGATCATCAGCGAGCCCGGGCCGCCCAGCAGGTCGGGGATGACGAACTCGCCGACCATGGGAATAAAGCAGAGCAGGCAGCCGGCGACGACGCCGGGAATGGAGAGCGGGAAGGTCACCTGCCAGAAGCTCTTCCAGGGCGGCGAGCCGAGGTCGGCGGCGGCCTCCAGCAGCGTGTCGTCCATCTTTTCGAGCACCGCGTAGAGCGGCAGCACCATGAAGGGCAGGTAGCTGTAGACCAGGCCGATCTGCACCGCCGCGGGCGTGTAGAGGAGGTCGGTCGGCGGCAGACCAACGAGGCCAAGGCCGGCGTTGAGCAGGCCCTGGGGCTTGAGGATGCCGACCCAGGCGTAGACCCGGATCAGGAAGCTGGTCCAGAACGGCAGGATGACCAGCATCAGGAGCAGGCTGCGGGTCGAGGCTTTGCAGCGGGCCATGCCGTAGGCCATCGGATAACCCACCAGCAGGGCCAGGACCGTGCCCTCGGCGGCGAACCGCAGGCTCGAGATGTAGGAACTGGCGTAGAGGCTGTCGCTGCCCAGCTGCTTGTAGGTGTCGAAATCGAGGCCGGCGAAGAAGGCCTTGATGCCGTCGATGCCGGCGCTCCAGTCGATCTGCGGCGCATAGGGCGGGATCGACACGGCGCTGTCGGACAGGGAGAGCCGGAAGACCATCAGGAAGGGCAGGGCGAAGAAGACCAGCAGCCAGGCGTAGGGGATCAGCGCCGACAGCCTGGGCCATTTGCCCGCGGCCTTGGGACTTCTCACGACGTCAGCACCACGCCGGCATCGTCGGCGAAGGTCACGAAGACCTTGTCGTCCCAGCCGATGGGCCGTTCGACGATGCGGCTGGCGTTGGCCCTGGCCACGCGGATCAGTTTTTCGCCCGGCAGTTCGACGATGTAGTTGGTCCAGTCGCCGGTGTAGCCGATGTCCCAGATTTCTCCGGAGAGGACGTTGTGAGTCCCGGCCGGCGGGGGCTCCAGGCTGATGCGCATCTTCTCGGGACGCACCGCCAGGTTCACGGCTGTTCCAGCCGGCGGACAGTCGTCGTCGAGGACGTAGAAGCCGTCCGGCGCGCCGGCGGCCGTCAGGCGGGCCATCGGGTGCTCGATGGCCGAGACCCGGGCCTCGAACAGGTTCACGTCGCCGAGGAACTCGGCCACGTAGCGGTTGGCCGGCGTCTCGTAGACCTCTTCGGGACGGCCGATCTGGGCGATCTCGCCCTCGCGCATGACGGCGATGCGGTCAGCCATGACCATGGCCTCTTCCTGGTCGTGGGTGACGATCAGGAAGGTCATGCCAAGTTCGACCTGCAGGTCCATCAACTCGAACTGGGTCTCCTCGCGCAGCTTCTTGTCGAGGGCGGCGAGCGGCTCGTCGAGCAGCAGCATCTGCGGCTTGCGGGCCACGGCGCGGGCCAGGGCGACGCGCTGCTTCTGGCCGCCGGAGAGCTGGTCGGGCTTCCTGCGGGCGAAAGGCCTTAGCTTGACCAGTTCCAGCATCTCGACGACGCGGGCGGCGATCTCGGCCTTGGGCAGGCCCTCCTGTTTCAGACCAAAGGCGATGTTCTGCTCGACGGTCAGGTGCGGGAAGAGAGCGTAGGACTGGAACATCATATTGACCGGTCGCTGGTGCGGCGGGATGCCGGCCAGGTCCTGTCCGGCCAGGGTGATGGTCCCGGCGTTGGGCGTCTCGAAGCCGGCCAGCATGCGCATCAGCGTGGTCTTGCCGCAGCCCGAGGGGCCGAGCAGGGCGAAGAACTCGCCGGGATAGATGTCGAGCGAGACGTCGTTGACCGCCGTCTGGTCGCCGAACCGCTTGGTCACCCCCTGGAAGCGAACCAGCGGCGTCGCCGCCGGGTCGTTCCACGGGGCGAAGCTGGACCGCACCGCCCCGATGTTCAGCCGCTTGCCGGTCCCTTTCGCGGGCCGCCCCTTCGCCGCGCTCATCGGCCTGTGAGCACCTTGGTCCACTGGCGGGTGACAACCTTCATCAACGGTTGGTCCTTGGCCTTGGTGGTGAACAGCCGGCTCATCACCTCCGGGGGTGGATAGATGCCCGGGTTGTTCTTGATGTCGGCGTCAACCAGAGTCGCCGACGCCAGGTTGCCGTTGGCGTAGGTGGTCACGTTGGACGCCCGGGCGATAACCTCGGGCCGCATCATGAAGTCGATGAACCTGTGCGCCACGTCGCGGTTGGCGCCGGCCGGAATGGTCATGGCGTCGAACCAGAGCTGGCTGCCCTCCTTGGGGATGATGTAGCCGACATCGACGCCGTTCTTCGCCTCCACCGCTCGGTCGCGGGCCTGGAAGATATCGCCGTTGTAGCCGACGACGACGCAGGCATCGCCGTTGGCCAGGGCTTCGATGTACTCGCTGCTGTGGAACTTGCGCACATAGGGACGGAGCTTGAGCAGCAACTGGGCTGCAGCCTCGTAGTCGGCCGGATTGGTCGAATTCGGGTCTTTGCCCATATAGGTCAGAACCACGGCGAACATGTCTTCAGGAGCGTCGAGAAAGAACACGCCGCAGTCCTTGAGCTTGGCCAGGTTGGCGGGATCGAAGATCATCGACCAGCTGTCGAGGGCCACGCCGGGCAGCCGCTCCGCCACCTTGGCCTTGTTGTAGCCGATGCCCATGGTGCCCCACATGTAGGGCACGCTGTATTTGGCCCCGGGATCGAACGGCTCCATGCCCGCCAGGATGTCCGGCCAGAGGTTCTTGCGGTTGGGCAGTTTGCCGAAATCGAGTGGCTCGATGGCCTTGCCCTGGATCAACTTCGGGATGGTGTGATTGGCCGGGACCGCGACGTCGTAGCCGGACTGCCCCGTCATCAGCTTGGTTTCCATGACCTCGGCGGTGTCGAAGGTGTCGTAGACGACCTTGATGCCGGTTTCCTTGGTGAACTCCTCAAGCAGCTTGGGATCGATGTAGTCGGACCAGTTGTAGACGTGCACTTCCTGCGTCTTGGCCGCCTTGCCGCCTTCGCAAGCCCCAAGACCCAGTACCGCCACCGCCGCCACAGCCACGGCCAACCGCCGCGTCATCGAACCCAGCATCGCGCCCTCCAGCAACATCCCTGTCGCCGGTTATAAGGCCAATGACGGCGCGGTTAAGGGGTTTTGACAATGCGTCCTTCGACACGCCTGCTTCGCAGGCTGCTCAGGATGACTGACAGGGGGTGCTCCCCCAATTCAGTCATGCTGGGCAGCGCCCGCATGGGCGCGTGTCGAAGCACGCACGGACCTAGGCGGCGGCCGGCTTGCCGAGCTTCAGCCCGGCGAGGATGGCCCCGCTGAGGATGTACTGCAGCAGCATGTAGCCGCCGTCGATCGGGATCAGGCCGGTGTTGTCGTGGCCGTAGATGAACCGCAGGGCCATGGTGCCCAGGCCGAAGAAGGCGCAGACTAGGGCCCCGAAAATGGCCCCGTTCACATAGCCGTTGGTCCCCGTCTTGCCGACCAGCCAGGCCAGGCCGACGACGATGACCAGGTTCTGCACCACGCCCCAGACCATGCCCATGCTGTTGGCCGACTCGGCGGTGACGCCGCTCAGCGCCATCCACTTTTCAGCGAACAGGAAACCGTACCAGCCGAAGCCCAGGGCCTGGCCGACGATCAGCGCCACAACGACGCCGATCCAATTGATGCTCTTCATGGCGAAATCGCCCCCAGCGGGGTTGTGAGCGTCGAGCGCGGCCGGACGCCCCCGCGTCAACCCGGATGACGCGAAGGTAGGGGCAAATCACCTGCCTGCGCAAACCAGGGCGCCGGCAGGCTGTCATTCGCCGCGCGGCTCGCCTATATCCGCGCCCCATGACGCGCGTTCTGATCACCTCCGCCCTGCCGTACATCAACGGCATCAAGCACCTGGGCAACCTGGCCGGCTCGATGCTGCCGGCCGACGTCTTCGCGCGCTTCAAGCGGGCTCAAGGGTCCGAGGTGCTCTACATCTGCGCCACCGACGAGCACGGCACGCCGGCCGAACTGGCCGCCGCCGAAGCCGGCCAGGACGTCCGCACCTACTGCGACGAGCAGCACACCCTGCAGCACGACATCGGCCGCCAGTTCGGCCTGTCGTTCGACTGGTTCGGCCGCAGCTCCAATCCGCCCAACCACCGGCTGACGCAGCATTTCGCGGAAGTGCTGGAATCCAAGGGGCTGATCGAGGAGCGGACCGACAAGATGGTCTATTCGGTCGACGACCGGCGCTTCCTGCCCGACCGCTATGTCGAGGGCACCTGCCCGCACTGCGGCTTCGAGAAGGCTCGAGGCGACCAGTGCGACAATTGCGGCAACCTGCTGGACCCGGTCGACCTGATCGACCCGTACAGCAAGATCTCGGGCTCGCGGAACATCGAGGTCCGCGACACCAACCACCTCTACCTGCAGCAGACCAAGCTGGAGAGCCGCATCCGCGCCTGGGTCGACGCCAACAGCGCCAACTGGCCGCTGCTGACCCGCTCCATCGCCTACAAACACCTCGACGAGGGCCTGATCGACCGCGGCATCACCCGCGACCTCGCCTGGGGCATCCCGGTGGTCAAGGACGGCCTGCCGCGGCCCGGGTTCGAGGACAAGGTCTTCTACGTCTGGTTCGACGCGCCGATCGAATACATCGGCGCCACCGTCGAATGGGCCGAGTCGGAAGGCACCGACTGGGAGCGCTGGTGGCGCACCGACAAGGGCGCCGACGACACCGAGTACGTCCAGTTCATGGGCAAGGACAACGTCGCCTTCCACACCGTCAGCTTCCCGGCCACGATCCTGGGATCTGAAGAGCCCTGGAAGACGGTCGACCGGCTGAAGGCCTTCAACTGGCTCAACTGGTACGGCGGCAAGTTCTCGACCAGCGAGAAGCGCGGCGTCTTCATGGATACGGCGCTGGAGCTGCTGCCGCCGGACCTGTGGCGCTGGTACCTGACGGCCAATGCGCCGGAGGGATCCGACACCGCCTTCACCTGGGAGCAGTTCCAGTCGGCGGTGAACAAGGACCTGGCCGATGTGCTGGGCAACTTCGTCAACCGCATCGCCAAGTTCGCCGAAAGCAAGTTCGAGGGCCTCGTGCCCGAGGGCGGCGAGGCGGGCGAGCTGGAAGCCAAGCTGTACGCCGATCTGGACGCCGGCATCGCCGACCTGACCACTCAGATGGAGGCCATCGAGGTCCGCAAGGCCGCCCAGGCGCTGCGGGCCCTGTGGGTGCTGGGCAACGAGTACCTGCAGGTCGCCGCCCCCTGGACGGCGATCAAGACCGACCCGGCCCGGGCGGCGGTGGTCGTGCGCACGGCCCTGAACCTGGCGGCGCTCTACGCCCGCCTGTCGGCCCCCTTCATCCCGTTCGCGGCCGAGAAGATCGCCGAGGCTTTCAATCAGGGCTGGCCCCTGGCCTGGCCGTCGGAAGGGGCGGCCGTCGAGCTGGACCGCCTGCCGGTCGGCCAGACCGTCCGCGCGCCCGACGTGCTGTTCAAGAAGATCGAGGACGAACAGGTCGCCGAATGGGGCGAGCGGTTTGGCGGGGCGGCGTAGGGCGTCAGGCCCACTTCCCCCTCCGCTACGGTCATCCTAGGGCTTGTCCCTAGGATCCCGCTCTCCGCTTCTCTCACGGTGGTGTGGAGGCGCGGCCGCGCCTCCAAGGCCTGGGCTTGTCGCGGCTGAACCCGGGATCCTAGGCACAAGGCCTAGGATGACGGTAGCGGGGAGGGGGACGGTCGCGGAGACCGTTACCGAAACCGCCAGGCCTCTTCCGCCGCCCGCCGCAGCGCCCGGCTCTTGTGCAGGGTCTCTTCGTACTCCGCGTCCGCATCGCTGTCGGCCACCACGCCGCCGCCGGCCTGGACGTACAGCATGCCGTCCTTGACCAGCCCGGTGCGCAGCACGATGCAGGTGTCGACCGAGCCGTCGGCGCCGAAATAGCC
>JAQGIK010000145.1 GCA_028291265.1 Caulobacter sp.
AGGATGATGGGTGGACGACCCCCTGACGGCATCTGAGTGCCACAATGGTCGGATTGACCCTGACCAAGGCGAAGGAGGCCGCCCATGGATGAGATTAGCATGTTTGCCGTTGATACGGCCAAGAGCGTGTTCCAGGTGCATGGCGAGGATGCCAGGCGCACGATGAAGGTTCAGAAGCGGCTTCGACGGGGCCAGTTCCTGGGCTTCTTCGCCAAGATTGCGCCGGGTGTCGTGGTGCTCGAGGCCTGCGGCTCGGCGCACTACTGGGCGCGCCAGCTGGCGGAGCTTGGCCACGAGGTGCGGCTGATCCCGCCGCAGCACGTCAAGCCGTTCCTCAAGCGCAACAAGAACGACATGCGCGACGCCGAGGCGATCTTCGAGGCGTCGTTGCGGCCGGGGATCCACTTCGTGCCGATCAAGTCGGTGGAGCAGCAATGTGACCGGGCCCTACACCGGGGACGCGATCTGTTGGTGCGGCAGAGGAGCCAGCTTGGCAACGCCATCCGCAGCATGCTCAGCGAGGTGGGGATCATCGCGGCCCCCGGCGTGGCCGGCGCTGGCCAGCTTCACGCCAGGATCGAGGCCGGCGACGAGGCCATTCCCACGAGGCTTCTGGCAGTCCTTGTGCCGATGCTCGCCCAGTGGCGCGGCCTGCATGACGCGGCTCAAACGCTGGAAGATCAGATCGTCGCCACCGCCAAGGCCGATCCACGGGTCCGACGGCTGATGAAGATCGACAATGTCGGCCCTATCACCGCTCATGCGGCCATTGCCGCCATCGGCGATGGCAAGCAGTTCAGATGCGTCCGCGACTTCGCGGCCTGGGTCGGCCTGACGCCAACCCATCACGCCAGCGCCGACAAGATCCGGCTCGGCCGGATCAGCAAGGCCGGCGACCGAAGCCTTCGGCGCCTCTTCGTGCTCGGCGCCAGTTCAGGCCTGCGTCAGGCCAGGGTTCGACCAGACAAAGCCTCGCCCTGGCTTACCGGCCTGCTCGCCAGAAGACCCGTCAAGGTGGCTGTCATCGCCCAGGCCGCCAAGACCGCCCGCATCCTGTGGGCCGTTCTCACTTCGGGCGAAGAGTTCCGGGCTACGGCAAGAACCTGAACCCTCGCCAGCCCCCAAGCGTAAGGAGCCAAGAGCAAGCACGGCGAACGGTCGGACACCGCCCCAGAACACTCCGCTCTGTCACCGGGCCCAAAGCCCGACAGGATGATTGGAACCTGGGCCGCGATACCCCTGCAGGCCAGCGGTCAAAGACCGCCTCAACAGGCCGGATACATGACCGCTCCTCACCCGCCGCCAGGCTCGCTCAAAGCATCTTGCCCAAAGGGGGTCGTCCATACATGACAGCGTTGGAGACGATGCTGCCGCGCCCCCTCACGATCCGAACGAATTTCCCCTATATAGGCGCACCTATGTCCCGTCCGTTCCTCAAGATGAACGGGCTCGGCAACGACTTCGTCGTCGTCGAGGCCCGCGAGCAGCCGTTCCGCCCGACGGCCGACGACGCGCGGGCCATCGCCGACCGCGCCTCCGGCATCGGCTGCGACCAGCTGATCGGCCTCGAACCCTCCGAGCGGGCCGACGCCTTCATGCGCATCTGGAACGCCGACGGCGGCGAGGTCGACGCCTGCGGCAACGCCACCCGCTGTGTCGGCTGGCTGCTGATGCAGGCCAGCGGCAAGGACCAGGTCGTCATCGAGACCGGCGCGGGCCTGCTGCACGCCGCCCGCGGCCCCGAGGGGACGATCAGCGTCGACATGGGCGAGCCCGGGCTCGACTGGCGCCAGATCCCGCTCAGCGAAGAGCTCGACACCCGCCGCATCGAGGTCCTCGCCGGCCCGGTCGGCCAGACGCTCACACCCCCGGGCGCGGTCAACATGGGCAACCCCCATATCGTCTTCTTCCTCGACCACGAGCCGGACGAGAGCATGGTCCGCGGCCTCGGCAGCATGCTCGAGCACCACCCGCTGTTCCCGCAGGCCGTCAACGTCGGCTTCGCCCACGTCGAGGCCCCCGACCGCATCCGCTTCCGCGTCTGGGAACGCGGCGCCGGCATGACCCGCGCCTGCGGCACCGGCGCCTGCGCCGCCCTGGTCGCCGCGTCCCGCCGGGGCCTCTCCGCCCGCAAGGCCACCCTGGTCATGGACGGCGGCGAGCTGACCATCGAGTGGCGCGAGTCCGACAACCACGTGATCATGACCGGCCCGGTCGAGGTCGAGTTCACCGGCCGCCTGCCGCAGGCGGTGGCGGCGTGACCCATCCCGCCCTGCAGCCCGGCCACACGGCCGTCATCACCGGCGCCGCCGACGGCATCGGCCTGGCCGCCGCCCGCCGCTACCTGGCCATGGGCCTTAACGTCGTCCTCGCCGACATCGACGCCGAAAAGCTGCTGGCCGCCACGGCCGGCCTGAACGCCGGCGAGCGCGCTATGGCCGTGCCGACCGACGTTTCCAACCCGCGCGCCGTCGAGGCCCTGCGCGACGCGACGCTCGCCCAGTACGGGGCCGTCCATGTGCTGATGAACAACGCCGGGATCGGCGGCGGCGGCTCGGCCATCGAGCGGCCCGACCGCTGGCGCGCGCTGATCGAGGTCAACCTGTTCGGCATCATCAACGGCGTCCAGGCCTTCGCCCAGACGATGATCGACGCCGGCCAGCCTGGCCTGATCGTCAACACCGGCTCCAAGCAGGGCATCACCACCCCGCCCGGCGACACCGCCTACAATGTCACCAAGGCCGGGGTGAAGGTCCTCACCGAGGGCCTGCAGCACAGCCTGCGCAACACCCCGGGCTGCCAGGTCACCGCCCACCTGCTGATCCCCGGCTACACCTTCACCGGCATGACCGCGCGCGGCCAGGCCGACAAGCCGCCGGCCGCCTGGACCGCCGACCAGGTGGTCGACTACCTGCTGGCGAGCATCGAGGCGGGCGTCTTCTACGTCATCTGTCCGGACAACGACGTCGATGAGGCCCTGGACGCCGCACGCATCCGCTGGGCCGCCGAAGACGTCGCCGCCCGCCGGCCGCCGCTCAGCCGCTGGCATCCCGACTACAAGGAAGCCTTCGAGGCCTTCGTGCGCGAGCAAAGGTCGTGAGCGAAGAGGTCATGGACGCCCCGATGGTCGCCGGGACCGAGGCCGGCACGCGCGTCGTCACCTTCGGCTGCCGGCTCAACGCCTATGAGTCCGAGCAGATCCGCGCCCGGGCGCAGGCCGACGGGGTGTCGAACGCCATCGTCTTCAACACCTGCGCGGTGACCGGCGAGGCCGTCCGCCAGGCCCGCCAGGCCATCCGCAAGGCCCGCCGCGAGAACCCCAACGCCCGCATCGTCGTCACCGGCTGCGCGGCGCAGATCGACCCGGCCGGCTTCGCGGCCATGGACGAGATCGACCTCGTGCTCGGCAACGCCGAAAAGGCCGCCCCCGGCGCCTTGCTGCCGCAACCCGAACTCGGCCGCGTCCGCGTCAACGACATCATGAGCGTGCGGGAAACCGCCGCTCACCTCAGCGACGGCCTGCGCGACCGCGCCCGCGCCTATGTCGAGATCCAGAACGGCTGCGACCACCGCTGCACCTTCTGCATCATCCCCTACGGCCGTGGAAACAGCCGCTCGGCCCCGGCCGGCGAAATCGTGACCCGCATCGGCCGCCTGGCCGCCGAAGGCTGGAACGAGGTGGTGCTGACCGGCGTCGACCTGACCAGCTGGGGCGCCGACCTGCCCGGTACGCCGACCCTCGGCCAACTGGTGGCCCGCATCCTCAAGCTGGTCCCGGCCCTTCCGCGCCTGCGCCTCTCCAGCATCGACGCCGCCGAGATCGACCCCGACCTGATGCGCGTCCTGGCCACCGAGACCCGGCTGGTCCCCTACCTGCACCTATCCCTGCAGGCCGGCGACGACCTCATCCTCAAGCGCATGAAGCGCCGCCACCTGCGCGCCGACGCCCTGAAGCTGGTCGCCGACGTCCGCGCCGTCCGCCCCGACGTCGCCTTCGGCTGCGACCTCATCGCCGGCTTCCCGACCGAGTCCGAAGACGCCTTCGAAAACACGATGAAGCTGGTCGAGGAAGCCGGCCTCTCCTACCTCCACGTCTTCCCCTACAGCCCGCGCCCCGGCACGCCGGCCGCCCGGATGCCGCCGGTCCCGAGGCCGGTGATCAAGGCCAGGGCCGCGAGACTGCGGGAGGCGGGCGCGGCGGCGCTGACACGGCACCTCGAGGCGAGAGTCGGCCAGGTGCTTGAAGGGCTGGTCGAACGGCCGGGCCTGGCGAGGGCGCCGGACTTCACCGAAATCGCCTTCGAAGGCGAAGCGGAAGCGGGGTCGCTCCACCAGATGCGCATCACGGGTCACGACGGCGCCCGGGCGATCGCGGTGCTCGCCTAACCTCCCTCCCCGAATGGGGAGGGCAGGCCGACAGGCCAGGTGGGGCTGTCGGTAACCGCAATCACCCAAGGCCTCGGACCGACTTCCCCACCCGGCGCGCAACGCGCGCCTGCCCTCCCCATTCGGGGAGGGAGGTCAGCTCTCCGGTGGCGGCTCGCGGCCATGGAACCCGGGCAACCCCAGCTTCCACCGGATCGCCGCCCCGCGCAGCGCGAACGCGCAGCCGAACCCGACCACCCCGGCCAAAATACGATCCACCCCCAACACGGCCAGCACGACAAACACCGCCGCCCCGAGGATCGTCGCCGTCACATAGATTTCCCGCTGCAGCAGGATCGACGGCTCCCCGGCCACGACGTCGCGCAGCACCCCGCCGAAGCAGGCCGTCATCATCCCCATCACCACCGCCGACACCGGATGCACTCCCAGCGACAGCGCCTTGGCCGCTCCGACAATGCAGTAGGCCGCCATCCCGACCGCATCGAGCCAGAGCAGGGCGCTCATCCGCCAGGTCCGCCGTCCGACCATCCAGACGACCACCGCCGCCACGATGCTGGCCAGCAGGTAGCCCGGGCTGTTGATCCAGAACACCGGCGCCCCGATCAACAGGTCGCGCAGGGTGCCGCCGCCCACCCCGGTCATCGCCGCGAAGAAGGCGAAGGTGACGATGTCATGCCCCCGCCGCGCCGCCGCCAGGGCGCCCGAGGCGCCGAACACCAGCACGGCGGCGTAGTCGAACAGCAGGAAGGCCGTCTCGAGGTTGGGCAGGATCGGCTGCATGCCCACGGTCTAGGCTGCGCCGCCGCCG
>JAQGIK010000168.1 GCA_028291265.1 Caulobacter sp.
TCGTCGGCGCCGAGGTTGAAGCCGAGAATCTCGTCGATCTCGTCGTCCTTGCTGGTCAGCATGATGACCGGCACCTCGCTGGTCTGGCGCAGGCGGCGCAGCAGTTCCATGCCGTCCATGCGCGGCATCTTGACGTCGAGGATGGCCAGGTCCGGCGGATCGTTCTGCAGGGCTTCGAGCCCGGAGGCGCCGTCGTAATAGGCCTTCACGCTATGGCCGTGGCTTTCCAGCGCCAGGGAGACGGAAGCGACGATGTTCTCGTCGTCGTCCACGAGGGTGATGTTCGCCATGGTGTCCTTTGCCTTCGGGGGCGCGTTGAATTGTGATGGAAACTAACGCCCGTAACGCAAGAACGCATCAGGCGAAGTGAACTCGGTTCGCCGCCCGGATGCGTTCTCACAAAAATCTGACCCTTCTTATCCGATTTCGGTGATGCCACCGAAATCGGGAAGGGTCAGTGCAACGCATGGAGGGCGTCCATGGCCGCAATAGGCGCCGCAATAGGGCGAGAAGTCGGCGCGAGGTTTCCGTGAGGATACGCTAAACGCCGCCTTAAGGCGTTGGTTTTAGGATGAATCCCTGAAACGGGGACCCGGATGGACCGCGGCCAGATTCACTACGAGCTCTTCGTGCGCCGCAACCCCGGCTCGGGCTGGGTGCTGGACCTCGCCACCGAGGACCGCATCCGCGCCGTCGAGACCGCCGAGGCCCTGCTGGAAGCCGGCCATGTGGCCGCCGTGCGGGTCTGCAAGGAGGTCCTCGACCCCGACACCCGCGAGTTCCGCTCGGTCACCATCCTCAACAAGGGCGCGCCCGAGCGCGGCAAGCAGAAGAAGGCGGTCGAGAATCGCGAGCCGCTCTGCGTCAGCCCGCAGGACCTCTACACCGTGCACGCCCGCGAGCGGATCGGCCGGCTGCTCGACAACTGGCTGCTGCGCCAGCGGGCGACGCCGTTCGAGCTGCTGCACCGGGCCGACCTGGTCGAGAAGCTCGACGCTTCGGGGGTCGAGCTGCAGCATGCGGTGCAGAAGGTGGCGGTGCCCGAGGCCCAGGCCCGCGGCGTCGGGGTGCATGAGATCATCCGCACCTTCCAGACGCTGATCGAGCGGACCATCTCGCGACTGATCAAGGATCACCGGCGCGGCGCCTTCCCCGATTTCGCACGCGAGAATTTCGCGGCCGGCGTCGAGCGACTGTGGAACGAGCCCGAGCGTGGCTACCTGCTGGGGGCCGGCGTCGCCGCCTACCTGGCCGGTTCGACCAGATGGGACGACAAGATCAGCCGCCTGCTCGACCTGGCCGAAAAGGCCCCGATGGAGAGCGGCGGCCGCATCGCCGCCCTGGCCGCCATTGAACAGCCGCTGGCCGAGATCGTCGGCGGCAAGGCGGGGCTCGGCGACCTGCTGGGCGCCGACCTCGACCTCGGCGACACCCTGGCCGCCATCACCCGCCTGGCCGGGGCCCGCGCCGTCGAGGCCCTGATCCAGATGGAGCCCTCCGTCGCCAAGGTCATGCCTCAGTTGCCGCCGGCCGCCGCCCGTCTGGCCACCTGGCTGGACGGCGGGCAGTTCGACAGCGTCCGCGCCGCCCTGGCGCAGCGAGTCCTGCGTGAGCTGGTCGGGCCCCGACGCCTGAAGCCCGGCGACCCTGACGCCGAGATCACCTGCCTGCGCGCCCTGGCCATGGCCCTGACCGCCGCCGATGGCCGCATCCTGCAGCTCGAGGACGTCCACAACGCCTTCTCGACCCGCTCGGCGACCCTGGTGGCCAGCGATTTCGTCGAGGCCCTGCTGGGCAAGGACCGCAGCGCCCGCGACGAGGTCGAGACCCTGGCCCGCCTGGCCGAAAACGTCACCGGCGCCGCCAACAAGCGCCAGGCGGCCCGCTGGCTGGGGGCCAACATCTCGGCCCTGAAGTTCGAAAAAGAAATGCGTTACGGCCCCGACACGCCGCCGGCCAAGCTGGCGGCCCTGGCCACCCTGCAGCGCGGCATCGACCGCCTGGGGCTGCCGGACGAGGACCGCGATCTGCTCAAAGGCCGGCTCGGCGAGATCGGCGGCCATGTCGAGGCGGATTCGAGGCTTGTGACCCTGCTGACCCGCGCCGAGGCGCCGATCGTCCACAAGCTGAACCTGCTGCTTCGCCTGGCCATCGGCGAGGCGGCGCCGCTGGGACCGGCGGCGGACCGGGCGCGGATCGAGGCGTTGAAGCTGACGAGAGCCCCGGAACTGCGCGAGGAGATCGCGCGAAGCCCGCAGGTGGCCGACAAGGTGCGGGATTTGCTGAGGACGGCCGGGCTGGCGGCCTAGCATCTGGAAGCGTGGCGCTGACGCGCCCTCCCTCCCCTTCATGGGGAGGGAGGTTCGCTCTCCGTCCCCGCCCCATAGCAAAAGGGCCCGGATTGCTCCGAGCCCTTCGCTTAAGCGTTGTCGCTAGAGATCAGATCAGAAGTTGATCGAGATCGTCGAGCGGCGGTTCAGGGGTTCCTTCACCCCGTCGCCGGTGGCGACGGCGGGCTCGGATTCACCCTTCCAGTCGACCGACAGCTTGCCGGCGTCGACGCCGAGGCCGACGAGTGCGTCGGCGACGGCCTTCGAACGGCGCTGCGACAGGCCGACGTTGTACTTGGCCGAACCCGACGTGTCGGCGTGACCGACGACGATGATCTGGGTGGCGTTACCGGCCTGGGCGTACTGGGCCGCTTCCGAGACCACCGCCTGGGCTTCCGGCGTCAGGATCGATTGATCGAACGGGAAGTAGACGATGAATTCGCGCGCTTCGTACACCGGAGCCGGCGGCGGAGGCGGCGGTTCCGGGGGAGGCGGCGGGGGCGGCGGCGGAGCCGGCGGTTCAGGCGGCGGCGGGGGCGGCGGCGGGCCAGCGAAGCTGTACCGGATGCCGACCGTCACCGACTGGTCGTTGAACTTGCCCGAGAGCGGACCGGCGGTGCCGGGGTTCTCGAACTCGAAGTCGTCGGTCGAGAAGTAGCGGTAGGTCAGATCGACGTTGATGCGATCGGTCGCCTTGGCGGTGACGCCGGCGATGGCCTGCCACGCCCAGACAGCGTCGCTGTCGTCGACGATGAGGAAGGGCGGAACGGTCGCGTCGGCCTGGGCCCCGGCGATACCGGCGCCAACGCCGATGAACGGGCTGAGATCGCCGTCCGGGATCAGGTCAACGATAACGTTGCCCATCAGCGACCAGACTTCGAAGTCGCCACCGGTGAAGAAGCCGCCGGCGGGGATTTCACCCGGACGGTAGGCGCCTTCGAGTTCCACGCGCCAATGCGGCGACAGGCGATAGCCGAGACGGGCGGCGCCCATCCAGGTGTCGTCCGGGTCGACGTTGATCGAACCCAGCGCCGAGTCGTAGTTGGTGTCGTCCGACCAGTGATAGCCGAGGTCGATAGCACCGTACCAACCGGAGTCCTGCGCCGAAGCGCCGGACGCCACGAGCGTCGCAGCAAGAGCCGCACCCGCCAGAAGCTTCAATTTCATCGAAAGAGCCCTCTCTTGCCCACGATGCGACACGAGGTCGCTTCATTCCCAGTTATAGCAACGCCTTGCGCCGCGCAAAGTGCCCGCGAAGCCACACCGACGTTCATTTTTCTGCCACGATCCCCTTTCGGGCGAATTAATCGGGCTGCGGTTGCCGTTTCTGATTACCGCCCGTCCCGCATGCGCCGCCGGCCGCCCAATGATTCCGGGCGGTTGAGCTCCTTTCGGAACTCGTCCCGCCGCTCGTGGATCGAGGCGATGACCAGGCCCATCGGAATGCCGATTTCCACAAGCGCGGCCTCGGAAAGCTGCAATGAGGCCTCAATCGTCTCCGGAACCGCGTCGGTGGCCCCCAGTTCGTAGAGCCGCTTGGCGTGGCGGGCGTCGCGGGCCCGGGCGACGATGGTCAGGTCGGGCCGCATTTCCCGCGCCGTGGCGACCACGGCCTCGGCCCCTTCCGGGCTGTCCATGGTGATGATCAGGGCGCGGGCGGTGTCGAGGCCGCAGTGCTTGAGAAACTCGGCGCGGGAAGCGTCGCCGAAGAAGATTCGGCCGCCGGCCCGCCGGCCGCTCTCGACCAGGCGCGGATCGCGGTCGATCCCGACCCAGGGAATGTCGTGGCGGCCCAGCATGTCGCCGACCAGCCGCCCGACCCGGCCGTAGCCGATGACCAGCACGCCTGATTCGACCGGTCCCTCGGCGTCAGGCTCGACCGCCACCGATCCGGGATTGGCCCCGGGGCGGCCGCCAAGCCTGGCGCCGAAGCTGGCCAGGAAGGGGATGCAGATCATCGACAGGGTCGAGGCGACGAGGATGGTCTGGCCCGCCGTCTCGCCGACCACGCCGGCGTTCATGGCGCTGTCGAGGATGACGAAGGCGAACTCGCCCCCGGCCGCCAGCAGCAGGGCGGCCTCGAGGGCGGCTTTGGTCTTGAGGCCGAACAGCTTGCCGAGGCCGAAAACCACCGTGCCGGTCAGGGCCATCAGGCCGAAGGCCATGCCGAGAATCGGCAGGGGGTCGGCGACCAGTTTCGACAGATCCAGGCCGATGCCGATGGAGACGAAAAACAGGCCGAGCAGCAGGCCCTTGAACGGCTCGATGGTCCGCTCGACCTCGTGGCGGTACTCGGTCTCGGCCAGCAACAGGCCGGCGACGAAGGCGCCCAGCGCCATGGAAAGGCCGGTGAGGGCGGCCAGCAGGCCGGCCCCGATGACCACCAGCAGGCTGGCGGCCATGAACAGCTCCTCACTCTTGGCCTTGGCCACCGAGCGCAACATCGGCCGCAGCAACAGCCGGCCGATGACGAACAGGGCCAAGAGGCCGAGCACGGCCGGGGCGAAGGCCAGCAGGTCCTTGAGGACGAAGGCGCTGTCGCCCTGGCGTCCGAGGACGGCCAGGGTGATCAGGATCGGGGCGACGGCCAGGTCCTGGAACAGCAGGATGGCGAAGGTGGCGCGGCCGGCCTGGCTGTGCTGGCGCTTGCGCTCGGCCAGCAGCGGCATGACCACGGCGGTGGAGCTGAGGGCCAGGGCCGCGCCGATGGCGGCGGCGGCGATTGGGGGCTGGCCGAGCAGCATGGCCCCGCCGGCGATGGCGGCGCCGGACAGCGCCACCTGCAGGCCGCCCATGCCGAAGACGTAGCGGCGCATCAGCCGCAAGCGCTCCCAGGAGAGCTCCAGGCCGATCATGAAGAGGAGGAAGACGACACCGAACTCGGCGAGCTGGGAAATATCCTTCGGATTCTCGACGGTGACCGCGGACAGCCATGGAAACTGGTCGCTGAAGGCGCCGAGGCCAAACGGCCCCAGCACGATGCCCGCGCCGAGAAAGCCGAGGATCGGGCTGATGTTCCAGCGTCGGAACAACGGCACCACGATCCCGGCCGTGGCCAGGAACAACACAACGTCCTTGTACTCGCCCGGAGAAACTTCCGTCGCCATTCAGCCTCCTTGTTCGTATGCGCCCATTATGACCCGCGCGGCGGTTGTTGCGGAACCCCTCGAAGGCGAATAAGCCGCCCACAATGTCGAACCGCCGCCAAAAGCGACGTCCTTCAGGCCCCGGCGCCCTGCCGGCGCTGCTGGCCGTGCTCGCCCTGTTGCTGCAGGCGCTGGCGCCGGGCATGGCGGTGGCGGCGAGCAGCGGCGGCACGCGGACGATGGTGCTGTGCACCAGCGCCGGCGAGAAGACCGTCACCCTGCCCGACGACAGCGCGCCGAGGCCGATGGCGGCCTCCAAATGCCATGACTGCGTGATGGCGGCGACGACGACGGTCTTGCCACCCTCACCGGGCGGCCTGCCGGTCCGCTACGCCGCCGTGGTGCGCCACGGGCGGACGCTTGGCCAGGCCGCAGTCCTTCCCGCCCGGCCGCCGCCGAGGCCGCCAGGCCAGGGCCCGCCGACCGCTTCCTGACCTGAGCCCCGCCGCGCGCCGCGATGCGCGCCCTCATGTCCGTGACGTCGAAAGTCCTTCCATGTCCTGTTTCAGCGCGCCCCTGCTGGCCGGCGCCGCCCTGCTCTGCGCAGCCCCCTGCGCCTCCGCCGCCGAAGACCCTTCCACCCTGGTCGACAGCGTCATCGTCACCGCCCGCCCCGATCCGGAAGACCCGGCCGTGGTCGCCCGCAGCCGTGAGCGGCTGTCGCGCACGCCCGGCGCGGTGTCGGTGATCGCCCGGGAGTCCTTCATCCACCGCGAGGCCCTGGCCCTCGACGACGTCCTGCGCGACGCCCCCGGCGTCTACGCCCAGCGGAAGTGGGGCGGCGATGTGCGGCTGTCGATTCGTGGCTCGGGGATCGGCAACGCCAGCCACAACCGCGGCATCCTGATCGCGCGGGATGGGGTGCCGCTGAACGAGGCCGACGGCTATGGCGACAGCCAGGCGGTCGATCCGCTGACCACCCGCTATGTCGAGGTCTGGCGCGGCGGCAACGGCCTGCGGTTTGGCGGCGCCCTGCTGGGCGGGGCGATCAACCTGGTCACCCCGACGGGCAGGGACGCGGGGTTCGAGACGCAGGTCCACGTCGATGGCGGCAGCTTCGGGCTGCTGCGCGAGCACCTCGCGGTGGCCCGCGAGATCGGCGACTGGGACCTCTACGCCGCCGCCACCAACCAGACCGGCCAGGGCTGGCGCTCGCAGAGCCAGCAGAACCTGCAGTTCGCCTCGCTGAACATCGGCCGGTCGTTCGGCGAGGATCGCGAGGTCCGGCTGATCCTCGACGGCGGCAATATCGCCCAGGAAATCCCCGGCGCCCTGACCGTCGCGCAGTTCGAGGCCGATCCACAGGCCACCGCGCCGGCCAACGCCGCCCTCGACTACCAGCGCAATCAGCGCTCGCTGCGCGCCTCGTTGCGCGGCCGCTGGCGGATCGATGACGGCCTGGTGCTGGAGGCGGCGGTCTATGCGGCCTGGAAGGACCTCGACCATCCGATCTTCCAGGTCATCGACCAGCAGAGCCGAAACTACGGCCTGTTCGCGCGGCTCGACTGGGAGGGGCAGGTCGCCGGCCTGCGGGCCGACGCCGACGCCGGCCTCTGGCTGCGCCGGGGCGACATGGACGCCAACACCTACGTGAACCTCGGCACGGCCCGCGGCTCGCCCCGCTCGCGCAGTCTGCAGAACGCGACGGCCGGCGATGTCTTCGCCGAAGGCCGGCTGTTCGTCACCGACGATCTGGCGCTGGTGGCCGGGGCGACCTGGGGAACCGCCGGGCGCGACTATCGGAGCTTCGCCATTCCCGGGGTCGCCTCGAGCTTCAACCTCAAGGCAGACAAGGACTACAGCTGGTTTGCGCCGCGCCTGGGCCTGCTCTGGGAGGGCGAGGGCGGCACGCAGGTCTTCGCCAACCTGACCCGGTCGGTCGAGCCGCCCAACTTCGGCTCGCTGTCGCCGACCGGCGCCGGTTTCGCCCCGGTCGAGGTGCAGGAAGCCTGGACCGGTGAGGTCGGGACGCGGGGCCGCAGCGGCGCCTTCACCTGGGACGTCACCGTCTACCGGGCCCAGCTCGACGGCGAGATGCTGCAGTACACCATCGCGCCGGGCATCCCGGCCTCGACCTTCAACGCCGGCCGCACCCTTCACCAAGGGCTGGAGGCGGCGCTCGACTGGCGGTTCGCGGCGGGCTGGCGGCTGCGCCAGACCTGGACCTGGTCGGACTTCCGGTTCGACGGGGATGGGCAGTACGGCGACAATCGCCTGCCCATCGCGCCGCAGCACTTCTACCGGGCCGAGCTGCGCTACGAGCACCCGGCCGGCTGGTTCGTCGCCCCCTCGGTGGAATGGTCGGCCTCCGACCTCTGGCTGGACTACGCCAACACCCGCGCCGCGCCGTCCTACGCCGTCCTCAACCTCGGGGCCGGCTGGCGGTTGAACGAGCGGCTATCGGTGTTCGCCGACGCCCGCAACCTGACCGACGAAACCTACGTCTCCAACGTCCAGGCGGCCACCGTCTGGACCCCCGCCTCGGCCCTGCTGTGGCCCGGCGACCGACGCGCCCTGTTCGCCGGCCTGTCGCTCGCCTTCTGACCGACCAAATCTTCATGTTAAGGAGCCACCCATGATCCGACGCACCCTCATTCTCGCCGCCGCCGCCTCCCTGTTGGCCGCCGCCGCCCCATTCTCTCTTGCTTGGGGGGCCAAGGCCGGCGCCATCGACATCTCCGGCGCCTGGTCGCGCCCCGCCCCGGCCGGGGGCAACGGGGTCGGCTATGTGGTGCTGGCCAACGGCGGCAAGACCGACCGGCTGCTGTCGGCCTCGACGCCGGTCGCCGGCCGCATCGAGATGCACGAGAGCATGGTCATGGGCGGCAAGGCGATGATGCACGCCCGCCCGCGCGGCATCGAACTGCCGGCCGGCAAGACCGTGGCCTTCAAGCCCGAAGGCCTGCACCTGATGCTGATCGGCCTGAAGAAGCCGCTGAAGGTCGGTGAGACCGTGCCGGTGAACCTGAAGTTCGAGACGTCGGGAACGGTGACCGTGCCCTTCAAGGTTCAGGTCACGGCGGCGCCCTGAGAACCCGTTCCATGCGTTGACACGACCCAACGGAAGCCCGCTAACTCTCGCAAAACAAGTGTTTGAGGGAGTGACGAGATGGCCGGCTGGACCTTCGCGGACGTGTGGGAAGAGATCGCCGCGGCGACCCCGGAGCGCCCGGCCCAGATCCAGGGGATGCGTGTCGTCAGCTGGCGCGATTTCGACCGCCGGGCCAACGCGCTGGCCGCCCATTTCGTGGCCAAGGGCCTGGGCCACCAGGCCAAGCTTGCTGCTTTCCTGTACAACGCCCCGGAGTATCTCGAGAGCTACTACGCCGCCTTCAAGGCGGGGCTTGTACCGGTCAACACCAACTACCGCTACGAGCCCGAGGAGCTCTTCTACCTGTTCGACAACGCCGACACCGAGGCCGTGGTCTTCCACGCCGGGTTCGCCGACAAGCTGGCCGTCATCAAGGACCGGTTGCCCGGCGTGAAGGCCTGGGTGGCGGTGGCCGAGGCCGGCGCGGCCATCCCCGACTGGGCCGACGAGTATGAGGCCGTGGCTGGCGCGGGGGCCG
>JAQGIK010000178.1 GCA_028291265.1 Caulobacter sp.
CGGACCGAGCTTCGGAACGGTCTGCAAGGACCAAGGATGACAACGGTCCGGCGTCCGCCGATCAGCCTCGCCGGTTAAGCGACGCCGTCAACAGACAAGGATGACAGAAGAGGGGTTAGAGGCGGTCCAATGTGGCCGGGTCTGCTTCGCCGCCGAAGTATCGCTCCAGCGCTTCGCGAAACGCCGGCTCGTCCGGATCGGCGGCGTTGAACAAGGTCATGCTTGACCGGAACTTCATGTCGTCCGGTTGCCCCAGGATCGCCCGGGCGCTTCTGCCCTCATGGCCGTTCATCGCCGCCGTGCAGGCCAGCAGGCGGGGGCCGAGCAGCGGATGCGCCAGATAGGCCCGCGCCTCGTCCAGCCCGCCAAGCGCAAACCGTTGCGCCAAGGCGCTGTTCCCCAACCCCGAGATCTGCGGAAACACGAACCACATCCAGTGGCTGCGCTTGGCCCCGGCCCGCAGTTCGGCCAGCGCCCGCTCCCAGACGCCGTCCTGGGCCTCGACGAAGCGCCGCAGGTCGTGCGGGTCCATCAGCCCAGGCCGATGTCGCCGAGCGCCGCCCGCAGCAGCGGCGCGATCTGCGCCGCCACCGCCGCCTCGCCGGCGGCGTCGGCCATCAGGTCCTGGCGGACTTCCAGTTCCAGGTAGTCGAGGCCCCGGCCGATGGCGTGGCGGGGGATGGAGTAGTCGATGTCGTCCATCCGGTAGGGCTGGTTGTCGCCGACGACCTCGGGCCCGAAGGCTTCACGCAGGCGCGCCAGCATGGCGTCGGAAAACGGCGAGGCGCCCAAGTGCAGCACGCCATAGCGCCAGGGCCGGGCATGGCCGGCCATCGAGGGCGTGAAGCTGTGCAGGGCCACCATCACCGTCGGACGGCCTCCCCGGGCGTCCAGCTCGGCGTCGATGGCGTCGTGATAGGGGGTGAAGATGGCGTCGATCCGCGCCTGCCGCTCAGCTGGCGTCAGTTCCAGGTTCCCGGGGACCACCGTCCCGTCGCTGACCTCGCAGATCGCGTCGCGCCGCTGGGGATTCCGGTTGCAGTCGATGACCAGCCGCGAATAGCGCTGGGCGATCAGGCAGGCCCCTAGATCGTCGGCGAGAATCGGGCCCATTCCTGAGATGCCGATGTCCAGGGCGATATGCCGCCGCAATTCTGAATGGGACAGTTGGAGATTGTTAAGGTTGAGGGGGATTTCCTGACCGGCATGGTCCGCGATCAGAAAGAACGGCGAATCGGCGCCCATATTTCGAGCAATCACAGGCGAGCCCTCGCCTGCGACAAGCAGTCCACTGGCCACGTCGTTCAAATCGAGCCCCTGTTCTGACAATGGCCATCGTCTCCATTCGCCACCTGACGACCTACCGCTACCGCAAGCCGGTGGCCTTCGGCGAGCATCGGATGATGTTCCGGCCGTTGCAGGCCTTCGACCAGCGGCTGATCTCGGCCCAGGTAACGGTCTCGCCCGAGCCGGAGTTGCTGCGCCACATCCAGGATGTCAGCGGCGCCTGCGTCGGCGTCGCCCGCTTCGACCGCCCCGCCGACCGCCTGGTCTTCGACAGCCGGGTGCGGGTCGAGCACACGGTTCACAGGCCCTTCGACCTCGAGGCCGCCGACCTGCGCCTCGGGGCCGGCGACGTTCTCTACGACGCCGACGAGCACCCGGAACTGGCCACCTCCCTGGTCCGTCTGCCGGGCGGCCACGAGGTCGAACAGTGGGCCCGCCGCTTCCTGCCCGCCAACGGGACCTTGCCGGTCTCCACCGTGCTGACCGACATGACCCACGCCATCCGGTCGGAGTTCGCCTACGCCCTGCGCCTGCGCGGGGCCCCGCAGAGCCCGGCCGAGACCCTCGGTCTGCAGTCCGGCAGCTGCCGCGACTTCGCCGTCCTCCTGATCGAGGCGGCCCGCAGCCTCGGCATCGCCGCCCGCTTCGTCTCCGGCTACGTCTATTCGGCTTCGCAGAAGTCCGGCCGCACCGGCGGCGGCCACACCCATGCCTGGGTCCGCGCCTATGTGCCCGGCTGCGGCTGGGTGGATTTCGATCCGACCAACGGCATCGTCGGCAACCTCGACCTGATCCGCGTCGCCGTCGTCGCCGACCCGCGCCTGGCCCTGCCGCTGTGGGGCTCGTTCGACGGCGAGACCGAGGACTACGTCGGCATGGACGTCGAGGTCGAATTGTCTGTAGAGGATGCCGCAGCGGCGCAACCGCCTTTCCCGCTGAGAGTTGCGCAAGCGGGCTGAGTTTGGCCCGGGCTTTCAACGGGCGGGACACCACCAGATGCGAATTCGGGCCGGCTACAAGATCACCTACGACTGCCCGGTCGAAACGCCGATGCTGATGATGGTCAACCTGCGTCCCGAGCGCAGCGGCGACCTCGAATCCCCCGACACCGTGCTGACCGACCCCTATGTCCCGGTCCGCCAGTACATCGACACCTTCGGCAACATCTGCAGCCGCGTGGTCGCCCCGCCCGGCCGCTTCACCATCCACAGCGAGTTCATCGTCAAGGACAGCGGCATCCCCGATCCGGTCGTGCCGGACGCCATCCAGCACCCGGTCGAGGACCTGCCCGACGCGGTGATCGAGTATCTGCTGCCCTCCCGCTACTGCGACACCGAGCTGCTGCGCGATCTGGCCTGGAAGCTGTTCGACGGCGTGCCGCCCGGCTGGGCCCGAGTGCAGGCCATCGTCGAGTACGCCCACAAGCGGGTGGAGTTCGGATACGAGCACGCTCGCCCGACCAAGACCGCCTTCGAGGCGCATGAGGAGGGCTATGGCGTCTGCCGCGACTACGCCCACCTGGCCATCACCCTGTGCCGCTGCATGAACATCCCGGCCCGCTACGTCACCGGCTACATGGGCGACATCGGCATTCCGGTGCACGGCGTCATGGATTTCAGCGCCTGGTTCCAGGTCTGGCTGGGCGGCGCCTGGCGCACCTTCGACGCCCGCCACAACATGCCGCGCATCGGCCGCCTGTTGATGGCCATCGGCCGCGACGCCACCGACGTGGCCATCGTCACCACCTTCGGCGCGGCCCAGCTGGTCGAGTTCACCGTCATCACCGAAGAGCTGAAGTAGAAGGGTTTTGACGGCCCTCCCGCGTTGACTCAGGCGAGTCCGTCTGTATAAGACGCCTCCCTTCGCTCCCGGGCCTTCGCCTGCGGGGCGCTATCGTTTTTGCTATCTCACGTTCAGGACGGACCGATGTACGCGGTGATCAAAACCGGCGGCAAGCAATACCGGGTTTCCCCCGGTGACCTGCTGGTTGTCGAAAAACTGGCTGGTGAACCCGGCGCTGAAGTTTCCTTCGACCAAGTCCTGATGCTGGGCGATGGCGACGTCGTGACCGTGGGCGCCCCCACCGTCGCCGGCGCGGCCGTCACGGCCACCCTGGTCGAGACCCGCAAGGGTGAGAAGGTGACGGTCTTCAAGAAGATCCGCCGCCAGGGCTATCGCCGGACCCGTGGCCACCGCCAGACCGAGACCGTCCTGCGCGTCACCGCCATCGGCGACACCAAGTGGGACGGCGTGGTCGACATGACCACCAAGGCCGAGCTCAACGCCCGTTCGCGGAACCTGAAGCTGGCCCAGTTCGCCGAGCCGACCGAAGCCGCCCCGGCCAAGAAGGCCCCCAAGGCCGCCGCCGCTGCGCCCAAGGCCGCCGCGCCGAAGGCCGCCAGCAAGGCGACCGAGGCCAAGGCTCCGGTGACCAAGGAAGAAACCATCGTCGCCGCCGAGGCCCCCGTGGTCGAAGCCGCCGCCGAGGCCCCCAAAGCCGAGAAGAAGGCCGCCGCGCCGAAGAAGGCCGCTGCCCCCAAGGCCGCTGCTGCCAAGGCTGACGACGACGCCCCCGCCAAGAAGGCCGCCCCTAAAAAGGCCGCCGCCAAGAAAGACGCCGACAAAGCCTGAGGGCCGCGTCGATAGAGGATAGGAGAGCACTATGGCTCACAAGAAATCAGGCGGCTCCTCGCGCAACGGTCGCGACTCGGCCGGCCGCCGTCTCGGCGTGAAGAAGTTCGGCGGCGAGAACGTGCTCGCCGGCAACATCATCGTGCGTCAACGCGGCACCAAGTTCTGGCCGGGCGAAAACGTCGGCATTGGCAAGGACCACACCCTCTTTGCCCTCGAAACCGGCAACGTGAAGTTTGTAACCAAGCGTAACGACCGCACCTACGCGACGGTTGTTCCGAAGATGGCCGAGGCCGCCGAGTAAGGCGAGCCGAGACCTTTCTCCGGATCGCCGCTTAAGCGATCCGGACACGAAACTTCCAGAGGGGAGTCCGGATCGCCGGACTCCCCTCTTTTCGTTTCAAAAGCCCCCGCCAGAGGGGCTCGGGAGGCAAACCATGTGTCTGATCGAACAGACCCCCAGGATAGAGACGCGCCGGCTGACGCTTCGGGCCCCGGCCCCCGGCGACGAGACGCGCCTGGCCGCGCTGATGGCCGACTATGACATCGCCCGCATGACCAGCCGGGTGCCGCATCCCTACGACCTGTCGGACGCGCTGGACTTCATCGAGAAGGTTCAGTCGAACGACCCGGCCACCGACCATAACTTCCTGCTCGAGCACGAGGACGAAGGCGTCATCGGCGGCCTGGGCCTGTTCACCCCGCCGGGTCAGCCGCTGGAAGTCGGCTACTGGGTCGGCCGCGACTGGTGGGGCAGGGGCTTCGCCTCCGAGGCCCTGCAGGGCGCCCTGGCCTGGGCCAAACGCGAGTGGAAGAAGCGCTACATCGTCGCCGGCCACTTCAGCGACAACCCCGCCTCCGGGACGGTGCTGTGCAAGGCCGGCTTCCTCTACACCGGCGAGATCCAGCGCAAGCACAGCCTCGCCCGCGGCGAGGAAGCCGCCACGCGGATGATGGTCTGGCTGGCGTAGGGCGCGCCGCGGATGAAGAAACTCTCCCCGCTTTGCGGGGGGAGGACCGCTCTGGAGCGCGAGCGACAGAGCAGGAGGGGGGCAAGTCTGATCGGTGATTGGCGGTCCACCGCCGGTGGGGCCCGCCTCCTGGTTTCTTGCTAGGGCTCGAAACCTGTCCTCCTCCCGCTATGCGAGGGGAGAGTTATCCCGTTAGTCTCGCCGCATGACTCAGACCCCCTGGTGGCGCGGCGCGACCGTCTATCACATCTACGTCCGCAGCTTCTTCGACAGCGACGGCGACGGCCACGGCGACCTGCCCGGCGTCCTGGCCAAACTCGACTACATCCAGTCGCTCGGCGTCGACGCCATCTGGCTCTCCCCCGTCCACCCCTCGCCCAACCGCGACTGGGGCTACGACGTCTCCGACTACCAGGGCGTCCACCCCGACTACGGCTCGATGGACGACCTGCAGGCCGTCATCGACGGCGCCCACGCCCGCGGCATGAAGCTGCTCCTCGACGAGGTCCTCGCCCACACCAGCGACGAACACGCCTGGTTCCACGACAGCCTGAAAGGCGACAAGGAGGACTGGTACGTCTGGGCCCCGCTGAAGGACGACGGCACGGCCCCCAACAACTGGCTCTCCGCCTTCGGCGGCCCGGCCTGGGCCTACCAACCGCTGCGCCGCCGCGCCTACCACCACAAGTTCCTGCGCCAGCAGCCCAAGCTCAACTGGCGCCACCCCGAGGCCCGCCGGGCCGCCCTCGACGTCCTCGACTTCTGGCTCTCCAAGGGCGTCGACGGCTTCCGGCTCGACGTCGCCAACGCCTACCTCCACGATCCGGCCCTGACCGACAACCCGGTCGACGACAGCGACACGGGGCTGCGCTGGTCCGCCGCCGCCAACTTCCAGCGCCATTTCAACGATTCCAACCTGGTGGAGAACATCGAGGCCCTGAACGACGTCCGCCTGACCGTCGACCGCCACCCGGACCGCTTCGTGTTCGGCGAGTTCTCGGAGGAAGCCGACCGCTGCGGCGGCTTCGCCACCCCCGAGGAAGGCCTGCACGCCGGCTACAGCTTCCCGCTGCTGATCGCCCGCCGCATGGGCCCCGACTTCATCCGGGGGCACATGGACCTGCTGGCCGGCTACCCCCACCACTGGCCCTGCATCACCTTCTCCAACCACGACGTGCCGCGCACCCCCAGCCGCTTCGGCGACGGCTCGCTGCCCGTGGCCAAGGTCATGCTGGCCCTGCTGCTGACCCTGCGCGGCTCGATCCTGATGTACCAGGGCGAGGAGCTCGGCCTGCCCGAGGCCGACCTGACCCGCGAGCAGCTGCGCGACCCGGTCGGCGACCTCTACTGGCCGGCTCACAAGGGCCGCGACGGCTGCCGCACGCCGATGCCCTGGAGCCCCGGCCATGCGCTCGGTTTCACCAGCGGCAGCCCCTGGCTGCCCGCCGCGCCCGAGCACGCCGGCCTGACGGTCGCCGACCAGCAAGCCGATCCCAATTCCGCCCTGGCCCTCAGCCGGGCCCTCATCGCCCTGCGCAAGGCCCATCCGGCCCTGCGCCTCGGCGACATCGCCTTCCGCGACGCCCCCGCGCCGATGGCGGTCTTCGAACGGGCCGGGGAGGGGGAGCGGCTGCTCTGCGCCTTCAACCTCGGTGACGGTCCGGCGCCGGCCGACCCGGCCTGGACCGACGGCGAGACCCTGCTCTCCGGCGGCGAGGGCGGACCCTTCGCCTTCCGGATCGCCCGGATCTAGAAGGCCGCCTCTAGGGCTTGGCTTTCGGCCGGTAGTCCTCGCCGAGGATCAGCACCCCGCGCCGCAGCCGGCTCTTGTCCAGCCGCGCCCGGCTGACCTCCAGCGTCTGCGCCCGGACGAAATCGTCCGAGATCAGAGCGATCCGCTTGCCCATCTTCGCGTCGGGATCGTCGGTCGTCTTCAGCTCCGCGGCGGTGACGATCAGCACCCGCTGGCCGATGGCCGGGGTCAGCGGCGCATGGGCCTCGGCCTGGTTGCCCGCCGCGTTCTTGCGCAGCCAGATCGTCAGCGGCGGGCTGCCGGGCTTGGCGAAGAAGTCGCGGCCGTAATAGGCCAGGGCGTTGAACAGGAAACGGTCGTCGACGGCGATGGCGCTCAAGCCCCGGTCGGCCATCTCGACCTCGGCCCGGCGGGTGACGGCCCCGGCGGTGTCCTCCCAGCCGCGCACGCGCTTGATGCCGTTCGATTGGCCAAGCGCGTCGGCGATCTTCGGATTGGCCACGCACAGCAACAGGACCGCCGCCAGCGCGCTCTGGATCACGACCGCCGCCCCCGTCCCGATCCGCGTCCAGCGGCCGGGCCACCAGCGCAGGATCAGGCCGGCGACCAGCACCGCCGCCGGCACATAGGCGGCCGCCGTCCAGTTGGCGTTGGCGCGGGTCAGGATGGCCTGCACCCCGACCGCCGCCAGCGGCGGCAATGACCAGCACAGCAGCATGACGTCGGTCGGCTGCAGCCGGCGCCGCGCCCACAGCACGACGGCGGCGATCAGCACCCCGAAGGCGAGCCCGAACATGGCGCCGAACTGCTCGCCGACCAGGGTGGCGAATTCCACCAGGTGAATGCCGACGCCCGACTTGAGATCGGCGTTGGCCGCCGTATGCCGCACCGTCTCGAAGCCGTTCAGCATGTTCCAGATCAGGTTGGGCGCGATGATCGCCGCGAACACGGCCACGGCCGTCAGCGCGGTCGCCGGCCGCCAGACCTTCCGCGCCGCCGGCGACAGGATCAGATGCAGGCCGATGCCGACCACGGCATAGAGCGCCGCATACTTCGACAGCATGGCCAGGCCCAGCGCCGCCCCGAGGCCGGCCGCCGTGAACAGCGGCCGCTTGGCGTTCGGCAGGTCGACATAGGCCAGCAGGGCGATGCTCAGGAAACAGAGCAGCGGCGTGTCGGTCGTGATCACCGCGCTGGCCACCGCCACCCCCGGCATCAGCTGGTAGATCAGCAGCGCCAGCACCCCGGCCCAGGGCCCGTACAGCCGCCGGCCCACGGCGAACAGGGTCAGCCCGGTCACCGCGTGGAATAGTGGCGCGGCGATCCGCACCCAGGGCTCGGAATCGCCGCCGATCGCCGTCGTCAGGTGGATCACCCAGGCGATCATCGGCGGCTTGGAAAAATATCCCAGATCGAGGCTTCTCGACCACAGCCAGTACTGGGCTTCGTCCGGGTACAGCTCAAGCGGCGTGGCGAACAGGGCGAAAAGCCGCAAGCCCGTCAACAGAACGGTCGCGGCCAGCGCGAACCGCCACGGCCGACTCGCCCGGGCATAGGCCTGACGGTCCTGGTCCTGTTGTGTGGCGCTCAAGATCCGCTCCCCGCGATTCGATTTCGCCCCCGATCATGCTCGGAACGGGGGCGGAATTAGCCCCCTATAGGGCAAGCCGAGCACGGGAGTGTCGCAAAGTTGCGACAAGGCGTCTCAATTCGGTCCCAAAGTCTTAACGCCCGCTTGTGCCGGAAAGCCGTGCGGTTACAAGGTGCTTCCGTGGTGATGGGGCATGTCCACGGTCACCAAAGCTTTGCAATCGGGCGCTATTGGGGCGGCCAAATCCGCCATCGGGGGCTCAAATCGGGCGCCTCGTCGGGATGACAGGGGATACCTAATGAGAAACTACAAGCTCGCCATCGTGGCGACGACGGCTCTGGTCGGCAGCCTGTTCGCCACCGGCGCCTTTGCGCAATCCACCGGTACGAACGAGGTCGAAGAAGTCCAGATCGTCGCGACCGCCGGTCTGCCGAACATCGACGGCGTGATCACGGCGGAAACCGCCCCGAAGGCCAAGGCCTCGATCGACCAGGAGTTCATCTCCACCCAGCAGACCGGTCAGACCGTCATCCAGAGCCTGAACCTGACCCCCGGCCTGAACTTCACCAACTCCGACCCCTACGGTTCGTCGGGCGGTAACCTGCGGATCCGCGGCTTCGACGGCAACCGCATCTCGCTGACTTTCGACGGCATCCCGCTGAACGACACCGGCAACTACGCCATCTTCACCAACCAGCAGCTCGACCCGGAACTGGTCTCGCGCGCCAGCGTCAACATGGGCACGACCGACGTCGACAGCCCGACCGCGTCGGCCACCGGCGGCACCATCAACTACATCTCGCTGAAGCCCTCGACCGAATTCGGCGGCCGCATCGTCGGCTCGCTCGGCGAGTTCAACTACGGCCGCATCTTCGGCATCATCGAAACCGGTGAAATCACCCCGATCGGCACCACCGCCTGGCTGTCGGCTTCCTACCAGAAGTACGACAAGTTCAAGGGCCCGGGCGACCTCGAGAAGCAACAGATCAACGGCAAGGTCTACCAGCCGATCGGCGACAACGGCGACTTCGTCTCGCTGGCCTTCCACTACAACGAAAACCGCAACGCCTTCTACCGGACGGCCACCATGGCCACCTTCCGCACGAGCGGCCTGGATTTCGATAACAACGCCGACTACGTCCCGAACACCCCGGACGCCGGCATCGCCGACGTCGATTTCGCGGACAACACCAACTACTACGGCGTGCGCATCAATCCGTCGAACACCGGCAACATCCGCGCCCAGTCGAAGTTCACCTTCATTCCCGACACCCTGACCTTCACCCTGGACAGCGCCGTGCAGTACACGCTGGCCAACGGCGGCGGTTCGACCACGGTGGCGGAAAACTCGGCCCTGGTGCGCGGTGACGAAGTCTCCAAGCCGGCCGGCGTGGACCTCAACGGCGACGGCGACATCCTCGACACCGTCCGCTTCTACACCCCGAACACCACAAACACCCGCCGCTACACGACGCTGGCCTCGCTGATCTGGAACATCAACGACAGCAACACGGTCCGCTTCGCCTACACCTACGACTTCGGTGATCACCGCCAGACCGGCCACTACGGCCGACTGAACCAACTCACCGGTGAGCCGCAGGACGTGTTCGCCGGCAAGGACGGCAACGGCCAGAAGGTCGAGAACGCCGACGGGTACGCCCTGCGCACCCGCGACCGTCAGTCCTTCGCCATCCTGAACCAGTTCTCGCTGGAATACCGCGGCAAGTTCTTCGACGACGCTCTGGAAATCAACGTCGGCATCCGCGCCCCGACCTTCGACCGCGAACTGCACCAGTTCTGCCTCAGCCAGCGCGGCTCGACGACCGTCCTCTGCACGACCCAGAAAACCTACCCGGGCGACCTGGACACCGTGACCCCGGGCGTGCAGTCGAACCCGAACGTCGTCTCGCTGGTTCCGGCCGGCACGGGCACCCTCTACATCGTGCCCTACGACCGTGACGTCAGCTACGACGCGATCCTGCCGAACGTCGGCGTGGCCTGGCGCTTCGCCGAAGGCCACACCATCTTCGCCAGCTACGCCGAAGGCCTCTCGGCCCCGCGGACCGACAACCTCTACACCGTCGGTTTCGACACCGTGACCAACCAGGTGACCAACTCGGACGTCGAGCCGGAAACCAGCAAGGCCTGGGACTTCGGTTACCGCTTCAAGTCGCCGACCGTGATCTTCTCGTCGGCCCTGTGGTTCAACGAATTCGAGAACCGCATCGTCTCGGCCTTCGATCCGGACCTCGGCTTCAGCGTCGACCGCAACGTCGGTTCGGTGAAGCTCTGGGGCGTGGACGCGCAAGCCGGCTGGACCCCCAACGAGAAGTTCAGCCTGTACGGCTCGGTCAGCTACACCAACAGCGAACTGCAGGATAACCTGTCGCTCGGCACCAACCTGGAACTGCCCATCAAGGGCAAGGCCCTGGTTGAAACCCCCGAGTGGATGGCGGCCTTCCGCGCCCAGTACAACATCACGGAAGACCTGAGCATCTCGCTGCAAGGCAAGCACGTCGGCAACCGCTTCACCACCGACGTCAACGACGAAGAGACCCCGGCCTACAACGTGTTCGACATGGACATGCGCTACGACCTGCCCTGGTTCAACGACAAGGGCGCCTACGTCCAGCTGAACGTGACGAACATCTTCGACGAAGAATACTTCGCCAACATCAGCTCGGGCACCAACAACAAGACCATCCTGGACGTCAACACGACGGCCGCGGTGACCTCGCGCGCTCCGAACACGGCCTTCGTGTCGGTCGGCGCTCCGCGCACCGTGCAGGTGACCTTCAGCGCCCGCTTCTAGGCGAGCGCTTCAAGGTTCGAAGTAAAGGCAAGGGCGGTCCTCACGGGCCGCCCTTTTCCTTTGCGCGCTCCAAACGCTTGACGTTTGGGAGGACTGGGGCCACTTGCCCCTCCCCATGAAGACCCCTGCTCTCATCCCCGCCGAATGGTCCCCCCACCGCGCCATGTGGCTGGGCTATCCCAGCCATGGCGAGCTCTGGCGGGAAGACCTCGAAGCCGCCCGCGTCGAGGTCGCGGCCCTGGCCCGCGCCCTGGCCGGCCCCGGGGCCGAGCGGGTGCGGCTGCTGGTCTGCGGCGACGAGGCCGAGGCCGACGCCAGGGCCCGGCTGGCCGACACCGCCGGCGTCGAGGTCGTGCGCGGCCTGTTCGGCGACATCTGGCTGCGCGACACCGGCCCGATCTTCGCCGGGGACGGCCGGGCGCTCGGCTTCAGGTTCAACGGCTGGGGCGGCAAGTACGAGATGGAGGGCGACGATCAGGTCGCCGCCCAGATCGCCGCCGCCTCCGGCGCGCCGCTGGCGGAGAATAACTTCATCCTTGAGGGTGGCGCCCTCGACCACGACGGCTACGGCACGGTGCTGACCACGGCCCAGTGCCTGCTCAACCCCAACCGCAACCCCGGCTGGGACAAGGCCGCCGCCGAGGCCGCTCTCGGCGAGGCGCTCGGCGCCAAAAAGGTGCTGTGGCTGGGCGAGGGCCTCAACCGCGACCACACCGACGGCCACGTCGACAACCTGGCCCGCTTCGTCGCCCCCGGCGTCATCGCCTGCCCGATCGCCTGGGGCCGCCGCGACCCCAACGCCGAGGTCTACGACGAGACGGCGAAGATGCTCGGGGCCATGACCGACGCCCGCGGCCAGCGCATCCAGATCATGCGCATCCCCTCGCCCGGCTGGACCGTCGACGCCGACGGCGAGATGGTCCCGGCCAGCCACATGAACTTCATCATCGCCAACAAGGCGGTGATCTGCCCGACCTACGACGAAAAGGCCGGCGCCTTCGCCCTCGACGCCCTGGCCAGCCTGTTCCCCGAACGCAAGGTCATCGGCCTGCCCTCGACCGCCATCCTCACCGGCGGCGGCAGCTTCCACTGCATCACCCAGCAGGAACCGGCCTGACGATGGCTAAGACCCTCACCCTCGCCGCCCTCCAGACCCACTACGGGATGGACCTGGACGACAACATCGCCCGCACGGTCGATCTGGTTCGCCAGGCCGCCGCCGCCGGGGCTCAGGTCATCCTGCCGTCCGAGCTGTTCCAGGGCCCCTACTTCTGCGTCGCCCAGGAGGAGCGCTGGTTCGTTGAGGCCAAGCCCTGGCGCGAGCATCCTTGCGTCAAGGCCCTGGCCCCGCTGGCCGGCGAGCTAGGCGTCGTCATCCCGATCTCGATCTTCGAGCGCGAGGGGCCGCACTATTTCAACAGCCTAGTGATGGCCGACGCCGACGGCAGCCTGATGGGCGTCTACCGCAAGAGCCACATCCCCGACGGCCCCGGCTATCAGGAGAAGTACTACTTCCGGCCCGGCGACACCGGCTTCAAGGTCTGGGACAGTCGCCACGGCCGCATCGGCGTCGGCATCTGCTGGGACCAGTGGTACCCCGAGTGCGCCCGCGCCATGGCCCTGATGGGCGCCCAGGCGCTGCTCTATCCCACCGCCATCGGCACCGAGCCGCACGATCCCACCCTCGACACGGCCCTGCCCTGGCGCCGCGCCATGCAGGGCCATGCGGTCAGCAACGTCATCCCGGTGGTCGGCGCCAACCGTATCGGCTTCGAGCCCTGGGACGGCTACCCGAACGGCGGCCAGCGCTTCTACGGCTCCAGCTTCATCGCCGACCACCGCGGCGACCTGATCGGCGACATGGGCCCCGACGAAGAGGGCTTCACCGCCGCGACGGTCGATCTAGACTTCCTCGAAACCCACCGCGCCGCCTGGGGCTTCTTCCGCGACCGGAGGCCGGACCTGTACGGGGCGCTGAGCACGGGGCGGCCGGCCTAAGAAGATTTCGCCTCTGGTCTCCCTTCTCCCCTTGCGGGAGACGGTGGCCCGAAGGGCCGGATGAGGGGTCGAAGACCGGTCGAACCGCGCACAAGGCTTCAGCCGCCGCCAGCGGTAGAGATCGTCCTTGCCTATCGAGTATGTTCATGTTTTGTTCAATTTCGAGAGGGCCGACCCGAAACCCAAGCTCGCCCTGGCCCGCCGAATGCGCCGCGCTCCAACCTTTCACGAGGACCTCCTCTGGAAGCTCCTTCGCAACCGCCGCCTTGAGCGTCTGAAATTCCGCCGCCAGGTTCCTATCGGCCGCTACGTCGCCGACTTCCTGTGCCTCCGTCACCGCCTGATCATTGAGGCTGACGGCCCGTTCCATGACCCCGGGCAGGACGCGATCCGTGACGCCTGGCTGAAATCGCAGGGCTTCCACGTCCTGCGCTTTCCCAACAGCACGGTGTCCAACCGACCGAACGAGCTCGTGACCGCCATCCTGAAAGCTGTCGAAACGCCGACCACCTGCGACTTCGATGCCCCCGTCGATCGGTGGACGCTCGACACCGGAGCGCCCCTGCCACCCGCCTACCTGCAGGTCGAACCGCCGGAGCGCGGCTGACCCGGTCATCGACCCCTCATCCGGCGCTTCGCGCCACCTTCTCCCGCAAGGGGAGAAGGGAGCCCCGAGGCGAACCCTTTCAACGCCCGCTGGCTTCGGGCACCTTCCGATAGAGATGATCACCACCCCTCGCCTCATCCTCCGGTCCTGGCGCCCGTCAGACCTCGAACCCTGGGTCGCCATGAACGCCGACCCCGAAGTCATGCGGTTCTTTCCCGCCGTGCAGAGCCGCGAGGAGAGCGAGCCGATGCTGGCCCGTAACCAGGATCACATCGATCGCGAAGGCTTCGGCCTCTGGGCCGTCGAGCGTCGGGCCGACGCGACCTTCCTCGGCTTCACCGGCCTGATGCGGCTGAAGCCCGACAACCCGCTGCATCCCGGCGTGGAGGCCGGTTGGCGCCTGGCCCGCCACGCCTGGGGCCAGGGCTATGCCTCGGAGGCCGCCGCCGCTTCCCTCAAGGACGGCTTCGAACGCCTGGGCCTGAAGAGCATCGTCGCCTTCACCGCCACCACCAACCTGCCCTCCCAGGCGGTGATGACCCGCATCGGCATGAGCCGCCGCGAAGATCTCGACTTCGACCACCCGGCCCTGCCCGAGGGCCACCCGCTCGAGCGGCATGTGGTCTGGGAAGCAAAGGCCTGATCCCACCCAACCCTGTCATCCTACGGCGCCCGCAGGGCGACCGAAGGACCCATTCGTCCGCCAGGCGCATGGCCTATGAAGGTTCGCGCCGGCCTCGGTGACAGCGCTCCGGGTCCCGGCGGTTCCGCCCCGACCATGGGTCCTCCGGTCCGCTTCGCGGCCGAAGGATGACAGCGCGGGAAATGCGATAATGGGAGCCCGCTTCGATAAGGGCTTCCGATGTCCCATCGCCCCGACGCCGCGCTTCAAACCCGCTTCAAAGCCGGCGCACCCCGACTTCAAACCGACTTCAAACAAACTTCAAACCGGCGCGGCCCTAATCCCCTGAATTCCTTGAAAACAGGGGGTCGAACCGGGTCAGCTCCCGCAACCCTCGGCGGCCGGCGCCTTTGCGAGTTCGGCGCGGGCCAGGGCCATGTCGGCCGTGAAGGCCGGCTCGGCGTGCAGGCGCGAGACGGTGGCCGCGGCCATCAGCTGGCCGGCGGTGACGTCGCTCTGGAAGTGGACGCCGCAGACCCAGCGGCTGTCGCCGAAGTCGCGGCCGCGGGTGACGGCGGCGCTGGCCTTGTCAGGCGCGAGCTCGGCCAGCACCAGACCCCAGGAGAAGCCGGCGGCGGCGTGGCCGCTGGGGTAGGAGCCGTTGGTCTTCATCCAGTCCTCGCGGACGACGCAGAGCTTGGCCTCGTCATGGCCGATCATCGGCCGGTCGCGCTGGTACTTCTTCTTGGCGGCGTTGGTGCTGCCGCCGGCGTCCAGCACGAGGCGGTCGAGCAGGTTGGACAGCACCGGCGTCTTGGCCACGCTGATCTCCTTGCCGATGGCGCAGGAGAAGGAACGGTGGGCCTTGTCGCCGAACAGTTCGACGTCGGCGATGGCCTGTTGCCAGCGCGGGCTGCCTTCCAGCGCCCGGCTGGCGTCGAAGGCGGCGCGGTCGGCCTTGGCCTGTTCCGACCCCGGGGCCGGCGGCGCCCCGACGATGGCCAGGCTGTCGGGCAGCAGGGCCGGGGCCAGGTAGCCGCCGGCCGGACGCGGCGCGGGGGCCGGAGCCTTGGCGTCTTGCGCCACCGCCCCGCAACCCAGCATCGCCACCCCGGCGACCACCAGCAGGCCATGCCCGAACGCCTTCACCGACATCGCAATCCTCCCGAATTCTGCACAACCGACAGACCGCGCGCCGCCGTCCGCGTCAAGTCGCTTGACTGGACGATATGTTATTTCATAACACTCCACGATCTCTCGCGGAGCCTCCCCATGCGCAAACCTGTCTTCTTCCTGGGCGCCAGCCTGCTGGCCCTCTCCCTGGCGGCTCCCGCCTTCGCCCAACAGGCTCCCGCGCCGGCGCCTGAGCCGGCTGACCCGGGCGACGTCTCCGAGGTCATCGTCACCGGTTCGCCCTTCGCCGTCTCGCTGGACACCGTCACCAGCAGCGTCAGCGTCGTCGGCCGCGACCAGCTCGACGTCGCCGCCCCCTCGGGCCTCGGCGACCTGCTGGCCGGCCAGCCCGGACTGCGCTCGACCTTCTTCGGCCCCGGGGCCAGCCGGCCGGTGATCCGCGGCCTTTCCGGCCCCCGCGTGTTGGTGCTGCAGAACGGCGTCGGCCTGGTCGACGCCAGCGCCCTGTCGCCCGACCACGCCGTCGCCTCCGACCCCGGCGAGGCCTCGCGCATCGAGGTGCTGCGCGGCCCCTCGACCCTGGCCTACGGCGGCAGCGGCATCGGCGGGGTGGTCAACATCATCGACGACCACATCCCCGACCATCTGCCCGACGGCGGCATCGACGGCCGTATCTCGGCCTCCGCCTCGACCGTCGACGAAGGCCGGTCGGTGTCCTTCGGCCTGCACGCCGCCAACGGCCCGGTGGTCTTCTCCCTCGACGGGGTTTCCCGCCGTTCGGAGGACTATGAGGTCCCGACCGCCCCGGTCAGCAACCGCCTGGCGCTCGCCGACGGCCTGACCGTCGATCCGCGCCGCACGGTGCGCAACACGGACCTCAAGCTCGACGCCTGGGGCCTCGGCGTCTCCTTCGTCACCGACGAGGGCTTCGTCGGCCTGGCCGTCAAACAGACCGACAGCCTCTACGGCGTGCCCTATCCGCAGATTCTCGCGCCGATCAACCCGGCCGACGAGGGCCCGGTGGCCATCGACCTGCACCAGACCCGCTTCGACTTCCGCACCGAGACCCCCTTCGTCCTCGGTCCCTTCAAGACCATGCGCAGCTCGATCGGCTACGCCGACTACGAGCACGCCGAGGTGCTGCGCGACACCGGCGAGACCGGCACCCGCTTCCTGTCCAAAGGCGTCGAGGGCCGGGTCGAGTTCGTGCAGCGCGAGATCGGCCCGCTGAAGGGCGCCGTCGGCGTTCAGGGCCTCAGCCGCCAATTCGATTCGGTCGGCGACGAGGCCTCGGTGCCGCGGACCGACATCCAGGAACTGGGCGTCTTCACCCTGCAGCGCTTCGACTTCGAGACCTGGGGCGTCGACACCGGCCTGCGCCTCGACCGCCGCGACCTGGACGCCGCCCTGGCCGGCCGCGTCGCCAGCGCCCCGGCCGCGTCCTACGGTCTGAACTGGATCTCGGCCGACAACGCGCCGAGCTTCACCAATGTCTCTGCCTCGCTGGGCGTGTTCATCAAGCCGGACGACCATCAGTTCTACGCCCTGACCGTGGCCCGCAACGCCCGCGCCCCGACCGAGGGCGAACTCTATTCGGACGGGCCGCACCCGGGCACCGGCGCCTTCGAGATCGGCGATCCGACCCTGCAGTCCGAAGCGGTGATCAGCGTCGAGGCCACCGGCCGCTGGACCTTCGACCGCGTCCGCGCCGAGGGCCACCTCTGGTACGCGGCCTACGACGGCTACATCGACCAGGTCCCGAACGGCGACGTCGAGGACGGCCTGCCGGTGTTCCGCTACCAGCAGAGCAACGCCAGCTTCCACGGCTTCGAACTGGAAGGGACCTGGGACCTGTGGACCGACGGCGGCCGCACCGTCTCGGCCCAGGTCGGCGCCGACTATGTGCGCGGCGAGACCGACGACGGCGTCCCGGCCCGCATCCCGCCCTGGTCGACGACCGGCAAGCTGATCTGGGAAAGCGACCTCATCGACGCCAATCTGGAGGTCCGCTATTCGGCCGGCCAGGACCGCGTCGCCGCCTTCGAACTGCCGACCGACAGCTACACCATGGTCAATCTCTACGCGGCCGTGAAGCCGTTCAAAAACCCCGACCTGCGGCTCTTCGCCGAGCTGCGCAACGCCACCGACGAGGCGGCGCGCGAGCACGTCAGCTTCCTGAAGGACATCGCGCCCCTGCCGGGCCGCTCGCTGCGGACCGGCGTGGCGTTCCGGTTCTAGCCGAGGACGGTCTTGCCGTTCTTGATCACCGTCACCCCGCGTTCCTTCACCCGGGCCTCGAAGGAGATGACATCGCCGTCCTGCCAGAGATCGACCGCGATGGTCTCGCCCGGAAACACCGGCGAGGAGAAGCGGACCTGGTGGCTCTTGATCCGGGCCGGATCGAAGCCCGCGTACTCCTGCAGCACCGCCCGGCAGGTGATGCCGTAGGTGCAGAGGCCATGCAGGATGGGGCGCGGAAAGCCGGCCATCTTGGCGATCTTCGGGTCCGAATGCAGCGGGTTGCGGTCGCCCGACAGCCGGTAGATCAGCGCCTGGTCGGGGCTGGTGGCGATCTCGACGGTCCTGTCGGGGGCGCGGGTGGGCACCTCGTGCGGCTCGGGCGCGCCGTCGGACGGGCCGCCGAAGTTGCCGTCGCCCCGCGCGAAGGTCGAGCCGGTCAGGGTGGCGATCTTCTCGCCGGTCTTCGCGTCCTTGAGGACGGTCTCGTTGTAGATGACCGCGCCCTTGTCGCCCTTGTCGTAGGCCCCGATGACGCGGCCCTCGGCGGTGATCCGGGCGTCGGTGGGAAAGGGAACATGGAACTCGCACTTCTGCTCGCCATGCACGACCATCAGGAAGTTGATCATCGAGCCGATCGCCGGCCCGGCCCCCCAGGCCACCACCGTGGCCATGGTCGGCACCGCCTTCAGCCCGCTCTCGTAGACGAAGGGCAGCTCGGTCTCGTTCATCGGGTCGCCGCCCAGGCCGATGCCCAGCGCGTAGAGCATGGTTTCGCGGTCGCCCCATTGGTAGGGCGCGGGCTCGCTGGTCAGCGACAGGATTTCCGGATAGCGGATCGGCATGGACGTCTCCCTCTTTGGTTCAATCAAAGCGCGTTGACGCGGGGTCGGGCAAGAGGCCGCAGGGTGAGAAGATCGCCTGACGGGCGGGCGCGATTGCCGGGTTCCGCTCAATCGGATAGAAGCGCCGCTCCAATCCTTTCCGGCCAACGAGCCGCTGACAGCCAGAGTCTCTAATGGAAACGTCCACCGTCACCAACGTCAGCCCGGTCGCCGGCAACGTCCTGTTCTACAACTCGCCCGAACCGCTGAGCAAAGAGATGCACGGCAAGATGGGCGTGAAGCAGCTGGCGGGGCCGTTCGCCTTCGCCGCCCAGGGCCATGTCGTGCCGCTGACCGTCGCCGAATTCCAGTTCGCGGCCCTTTGCTTCCCGATCATCTTCGCCGGTGAGCAGCGCCAGCCGCTGGCCGTCCTCGGCATCAACCCGGGCGACAACCTGTTCGTCGACGAGACCGGCCTGTTCGCCAACGGCGTCTACGTCCCGGCCTACGTCCGCCGCTATCCCTTCGTCCTGGCCCAGGACGAGGCGCAGGGCCGGATGATCGTCTGCATCGAGCGCGGCGCCGAAATGTTCGCCGAGACCGGCTTCGACGTGCCGCTGTTCGACGAGGCCGGTGAGCCCAGCACCTACACCCAGAACGCCATCAAGTTCTGCGAGGACTTCGAAGGCGAGCGCCGCCGCACCGAGAACTTCGTCAACCTGATCAAGGAACTGGACCTGCTGGAAACCAAGCAGGCCACCTTCACCCCGACCAACCCCGACGGCACCCAGGGCGCCACCGTGGTCATCGCCGAGTACTTCGCCGTCTCGGAAGAGAAGATCCGCGGCCTCTCGGCCGAGAAGCTGGTCGAGCTGCGCGACAATGGCGCGCTCGAGCGCATCTACAACCACCTGACCAGCCTGGCCGGCTGGGACCGCCTGGTGGCCATCGCCTCCGAGAAGGCCTCGAAGCTGGCCACCGCCGGCAACGCCTAGGACTACGGGGGCCGGTTGAAAGACCGGCCCCGTTTCTATCGAGCGAAGACGCTCCGGGTCAGGCAGCTGAACACCAGCCGCCCGGCTTCATCCAAGAGGTCGTGCTGGGCGATGATGATGCCCTTGCCCTCGCCGACCGCGTCCTTGCCCATCACCGTCATCCGCCCGCGCAGCAGTTCGCCGGGCGGCGGGTTGCGGCTCCAGCGCATGGCGTCGACCCCCAGCCGCTTGGTCTGGGCCCAGCGGTCGCCGGCCTCCAGTTCCAGCCTGGACCAGATGGCGTAGACCATCGCGTCCGGCGCCCCGTTGGCCTTGTCCCAGCCGGGGGCGAAGGCGGCGATGAAGTGGTCGATGGCCTCGGCGTTGACCGCGGTGACGCCAAGCGAGTGAACCTGTCCGATTTCGAAGTCGTCGAAGGAGGCGGGCATCTATCCTCTTAAGGTTCGGGGGAGATCTGGATGAGCAGCTTGCCGTTGTGGTCGCCGGTGAACAGCCGTTTCACGGCGTCGGCGGCGTTTTCCAGGCCCTCGACGACATGGGCCTTCCATTTGAGCTGGCCCGACGCCACCCAGGGGATCAGCTCGGCCATCGCCTCGCCGGCCCGGGGCAGGTAGTCGATGACGATGAAGCCCTTGATCAGGATGCGTCGCATAAGGACCCGGGCGAAGTCGGCCGGGCCGGGGATCGAGCCCTCGGCGTTGTATGTGCTGATCATGCCGCACAGGGGCATGCGGCTGAAGTTGTTCATGCGGCCGATGACGGCGTCCATGATCTCGCCGCCGACGTTCTCGAAGTTGACGTCGACGCCGTCCGGGGCCAGGCGGTCGAGGGCCTCGCCGACATCCTCGCCCCGGTAATCGATAGCCCCGTCGAAGCCGATCTCCCTGAGCCAGGCGCATTTGGCCGGGCCGCCGGCGATGCCGATGACGCGGGCCCCCTTGAGCTTGGCGATCTGGCCGACGATGGAGCCCACCGCCCCGGCGGCGGCCGAGACGACGACGGTGTCGCCCTCCTTGGGCTTGCCGATGTCCATCAGCCCGAACCAGGCGGTCAGGCCGGTGGCGCCCAGCACGCTCATCCAGGCGGTCAGCGGCACGCCGGGGATCTGCGGCACGGGGGTGACCATGCCGCCGTGGGCGATGGAGTAGAGCTGCCAGCCGGAGAGGCCGGCGTTGACGATATCGCCGACCTTGTGGCGGTCCGAGCGGCTCTCCTCGACGACGCCGACCGTGCCGCCGCGCATGACGTCGCCGATCTCGACGGGCGGCAGATACTGGTCCTGATCGCTCATCCAGATGCGGTTGGTCGGATCGAGGGAGAGGTAGATGTTGCGGATCAGAACCTCGCCGTCCTGCAACTCGCGGGTCGGGGTTTCGACGAATTCCAGGTCGCCGGCGGCGATGTCGCCGCTCGGCCGGCGCTTGAGGATCCATTGACGATTCGTCGGCATCTGCGTCCTCCCGTTTGCGCCACAGTGAGGGGTTGGCGGTGGGGAAGTCGAGGGGCATTTGCCGCACCCCCGTCCTCGGTCCATATAGTCGCCATGCGCCTGCTGATCGCCGTCCTCGCCCTTCTGCTCGCGGCCCCGGCCATGGCCGCCCCCGCATTCGCAGCAGAGGTGAATACCGGCCACCTGAAGATCGAGCTGGTCGCCCAGGACGCCACGGTCGCGCCAGGCGCGACCGCCTATGTCGCTCTGCGCCAGGACATCGACGCCGGCTGGCACACCTACTGGCGCAATCCCGGCGACAGCGGCGAGCCGCCCAAGCTGACCTGGACCCTGCCGGCCGGCTGGAAGGCCGGCGAGTTCGTCTGGGCGACGCCGAAGACCCTGCCGTTCGGCCCGCTGACCAACTACGGCTATTCGGGCGAGGTCATTTTGCCGGTTCCGATCGAGGTTCCGGCCAATGCCAAGCCGGGCCCGGTGACGCTCGAGGCCGCCGTCGATGTGCTGGTCTGCGAGAAGATCTGTATCCCCGAGAGCGGCAAGGTCTCGGTCACCCTGACCGTCGCCGACGGCGCGCCGATGCCCGACGCCAAGTGGGGCGCAGCCGTCGCCGATGCACTTGCCGCTGCGCCCAAGCCGGCCGGGCTGACGGCCGCGTTCCAGAACGGCAAGGCCCTGACCCTGACCGTCGCCGGCGGGCCGCTGAAGGGCGCCGACATGACCGGGGCCTGGTTCTTCCCCTTCCAGGGCGTCTGGATCGATCACGCCCAGGCCCAGACCGCCGAGCGTGGCAGTGACGGCCTGACCCTGACGCTGACCCCCGGCTACGCCTTCGAGGCCGGCAAGCCGCCGGCCGTCATGGATGGCGTGCTGGTGGTCGGGGGCAAGGCCTACGAGATTTCCGCCACGCCGGGTGCGCCGCCGGCCGGGGTGTCGGGCCTCGGGCCGGTAGCGGTCGCCAAGGGCGAGGCCGCGCCGGCCGGGGTCGCGCCGAAGACCGGCCTGCTGATCGCCGCCCTGACCGCCTTCCTCGGCGGGCTGATCCTCAACCTGATGCCCTGCGTCTTCCCGGTGCTGTCGATGAAGGCCGCCTCCCTGGCGGGCCACGCGCACGATGCGCGGGCCACGCGACTGCAGGGCCTGGCTTACGGGGCCGGGGTCGTCGCCACCTTCCTGATCCTGGCCGGGGTGCTGATCGCGCTGCAGTTGGCCGGACAACAGGTCGGCTGGGGCTTCCAGCTGCAGTCGCCGCCGGTGGTCGGGGTGCTGGGCCTGTTGATGCTGGCCGTGGCCCTCAACATGTCCGGCGTCTTCGAGATCGGGGCCAGCGTCCAGGGCGTGGGATCCGGCCTCGCGGCCAAGGGCGGGCTCGGCGGCGCCTTCTTCACCGGTGTGCTGGCCGTCGTGGTGGCCAGTCCCTGCACCGCGCCCTTCATGGCTTCGGCGCTCGGCTTCACGCTCGGCCAGCCGCCGGTCATCGTGCTGGCGGTGTTCCTGGCCTTGAGTCTGGGCTTCGCGGCTCCCTTCGTGGCCCTGGCCTTCGCCCCGGCCCTGCTGCGGCTGCTGCCCCGGCCCGGGGCCTGGATGGACACCCTGCGCAAGGTGCTGGCCTTCCCGATGTACGGGGCGGCGGCCTGGCTGCTCTGGGTGCTGTCGCAGCAGACCGACGCGCCGGGCCTGGCCCTGGCCCTGATGGGCCTGCTGCTCGGCGCCTTCGCCCTCTGGATCTGGGGTCTGGGACCGAAACTGTGGCGTCAGGGCCTGGCCCTGCTGCTGCTGGTCGGCGCCGTGGCGCTGGTCCTGCAGCCGGGTTCGGCGGCGCAAACTCCGGCGGGGGAGACGGCCTCGGCCGCCGACCTGCCGTCGGAGGCCTGGTCGCCGGAGCGGGTGGCGGCGCTGCGGGCCGAGGGCAGGGTGGTGTTCGTCAACTTCACCGCCGCCTGGTGCGTCAGTTGCCAGGTCAACGACAAGGTCGCCCTCTCCACCGACGAGGTCGCCAAGGCCCTGACCGCGGCCAACGGCGTCTACCTCAAGGCCGACTGGACCAACCGCAATCCGCAGATCGCCGCCGCCCTGGCCGAGCACGGCCGGGCCGGGGTGCCGCTCTATCTGGTCTACGGGCCCGGCTCGGAAACGCCGCAAATCCTGCCCCAGCTGCTGACGCCCGGCATGGTCGCCGAGGCGCTCGCCAAGGCTGCCAAACAACCATGACCCTCAACCGACGCATCGTCCTGACCGCCGCCCTGGCCCTGCCGGCGCTCGGCCTTCCGGGTCTGGCCCTGGCCAGGCCCGCGCCCGACTTCGCGATCAAGGACGCCGACGGAAGGCTACGCACCCTGTCGGAGTTCAAGGGCCGCATCGTCGTGCTTGAGTGGCTGAACCGCGCCTGCCCCTACACCCAGAAGCACTACCACGGGAACATGCAGGGCCTGCAGGTCTCGGCGACGCGGGACGGGGCGGTCTGGCTCAGCGTCTGTTCCTCCGGGAACTGGCAGCCCGGGCATTGGTCCAGCGGCGAGGCGGCCAAACGCTGGATGAAGAAGAACGGCTCGGCGGCCAGCGCCCTGCTGCTCGACGAGGACGGGGTCATGGGCCAGGCCTACGGGGCGAAGACGACGCCGAACATGTACGTCATCGATCCGGCCGGCCAGCTGGTCTACCAGGGCGCCATCGACGACGTGCCGACCAGCAAGGTCGAGGACATCGGGCGGGCGAACAACCTGGTGGCGGCCGCGCTGGCCGATGTGCACGCCGGCCGGCCGGTGCGCACGCCGTTCAGCCAGCCCTACGGCTGCGGCATCAAGTACGGTTAAACCGGCGGCGCGGGCGGGGCGGTGATGACCTCGACATTGTCGCGCAGCAGGTAGGAAAGGTCGGTCAGGGCGGCGTCGCGGGCGCTGGGGTTGGCGGCCTCTTCCACCGCCTTCAGCTTCAGCGGCAGGTCTTCGCTGATGCCGCGCAGGATGCATTTGAGGTCGCCGTCCGTGCCGCGTTCCTTGAGGGTGACGTGGCCCTTCATGTCGAGGGCGGCCAGTTCGCCGAGCTCGCCCTTGAGGGTCGCGAATGCGGGGCCGGGGAGGGGCTTGCCCTTCCAGTCCAGCACCTCGGTGCGCAGCTTGCCGGCCCGGGCGACGATGTCGGCGAACAGCGGCTCGGTGGTCAGTGGCGAAGCGGGGGCCATGGCGACGGCCGGGGCGGGCGGCGGGGTGTCTCCAGCCCCGCCCCAGGAGGCGAGCCAGAGCATGGAGGCGGCGGCGACGGCTTCGCAGGACATGGCGATCCCTTCGTGGGGGCGTTACTAGAAGGAACGCGAACCATGCCCCAGCATGGTAAACGCGCCGTTTACATTTGCCGGAACCCTCATGGCCGAGACCCCCGCCTGGACCGCCCTGAAAGCCGCCGCCAAGGCCGACGGCGCGCGCCGCATCCGCGCGCTGTTCGACGCCGAGCCGGACCGCCTGGCGGGGCTGACCTTCGAGGCCGCCGGCCTGACCCTCGACCTCTCCAAACAGCCCTGGAGCCGCGAGGGGGCGACGGCGGCGGTGGAGCTGGCCGTGGCGGCGGGCGTCGAGGCGGCGCGGGAACGGCTGTTCGCCGGCGACATCGTCAACGTCACCGAAGGGCGGCCGGCCATACATATGGCGCTGCGGGCGGCGGCGGGGGCCGACTTCAAGGCGGCGGGAAGGCCGGTCTCCGAGGAGGTCGAGGACGTCCGTGACGCCATGCAGGACTTCGTGGCGGCGGTGCGGTCGGGGATGTCGGGCGGGGCGACCGGCAAGCCGTTCAAGGCGGTGCTGCACATCGGCATCGGCGGCTCGGACCTCGGGCCCCGGCTGATCTGGGAGGCGCTACGGCCTCTGGTCCCGGAGATCGCCCTGCGGTTTGCCGCCAACATCGACGGGGCCGAGTTCGCCGCGGCCACGGCAGGGCTCGACCCTGAGCAGACGCTGGTCGTCGTCGTCTCCAAGACCTTCACGACCCAGGAGACGCTGGCCAACGCCCGGGCCGCCAAGGCCTGGCTGGAGGCCAAACTCGGCGCCGGCAAGGCCGACAGCCACTTGGCGGCGGTCAGCGCCAATCCGGCCGAGGCCGGGCGGTTCGGCATTGCGGAGGACCGGGTGTTCGCTTTCCGCGACTGGGTGGGCGGGCGCTATTCGGTGTGGTCGGCGGTCGGGCTCTCCTGCGCCATCGGTCTCGGCTGGCCGGCGTTCGCGGGGCTGCTGGCCGGGGCGGCGGCGATGGACGAGCATTTCGAGACGGCGGCGCTCGACGCCAACATGCCGGTGATGCTGGCCCTTGCCCATGTCTTCAACCGCAACGGCCTGGACCGGCCCCTGCGGGCCGTGGTGCCCTACGCCCGGCGCCTGGCGCTGTTTCCGGCCTACCTGCAGCAGCTGGAGATGGAATCGAACGGCAAGCAGGTCACTCAGCGCGGCCTGCCGGTCAGCCAGGCCACGGCCGCGAGCGTGTTCGGCGACGCCGGCACCAACGGCCAGCACGCCTTCTTCCAGCTGCTGCACCAGGGGACCGACATCATCCCGGTCGACTTCATCGCCCTGGCCGAGGACCACGAGGGGCCGGCGAGCCACCGCAACATGCTGCTGGCCAACGCCATCGCCCAGGCCGAAGCGCTGATGATCGGCCAGGAAAACACCGACGAGCCGCACCGGCATTTCCCGGGTGATCGGCCGTCGAGCTTCATCCTGCTGGATCGCCTGACGCCGGAGACGCTCGGCGCCCTGATCGCCCTCTATGAACACAAGACCTTCGTCGAAGGTGTACTCTGGGACATCGACAGCTTCGACCAATGGGGGGTCGAACTGGGCAAGGTCCTGGCCGGCCGCGTCCTGCGCGAACTGGACGGCGGCGACGGGCCCGGCCACGATCCCTCGACGGCGGCGCTCATCGCCCGGCTGGCGCGGTAGCGCGCTCCGTCCCTCCCCATTCGGGGAGGGAGGTTGGCGCCTCGCCTGTCCTCCGCTATAGCGCACCCCGATGACCGCTCTGCCGCACCATCATGCGCACCACCACACCTTCCCTCGCGGGACGGGTCGGGTTCGCGCGGCTTAAGGCCAAGCCCCTTCACCGCCCCGCCCGATGCGGATGGGGCGAGCGCTCCATCCGGTTACTGAACACCGACCGATGGACTGCCCGATGACCGAAGAAACCTTCCGCCCCGAAGCCCGCGCCCCTCGCGGATTCGCCGACAAGCGCGCCGCCCAGCTGCGGGCCGAGCGGCGGATCGTCGAGCAGGTGTCGGCGGTCTATGAGCGCTGGGGGTTCGAGCCGCTGGACACCGGCGCCTTCGAGTACGCCGATGCGCTGGGCAAGTTCCTGCCCGACAGCGACCGGCCGAACGAGGGCGTCTTCGCGCTGCAGGACGATGACGAGCAGTGGATGGCGCTGCGCTACGACCTGACCGCGCCGCTGGCCCGGTTCGCGGCCCAGAACTGGGAGACGCTGGCCAAGCCCTATCGGCGGTATGCGTTCGGGCCGGTGTGGCGCAACGAGAAGCCGGGGCCGGGGCGGTTCCGCGAGTTCATCCAGTGCGACGCCGACACGGTCGGCTCGGCGCGACCGGAGGCCGACGCCGAGATCATCGCCATGGCCGTTGAAGGGCTGGAGGCCGCCGGACTGTCGCAAGGCGCGGCGGTGGTGAAGATCAACAGCCGGAAGATCCTCGATTCGGTCCTGGCCGGCGCGGGCGTTACCGATGAGAAGCAGAAGCTCGCGGTGCTGCGCTCCATCGACAAGATGGACCGCCTTGGCTGGCTGGGCGTCGAAGACCTGCTGGGCAAGGGTCGGATGGACGAGTCGGGCGCCTTCACCAAGGGCGCCGAACTATCGCCGGCGGCCGTGAAGGCCGTCATGTCGCTGGTCATGCCCGGGGCGGGCAATGGCCGGACCCGGGCAAAATTTCTGAGCGATGTCTCGGGCGTGACGGGGTCCATCGGCGGGGATGACGGGCTGGAAGAGCTTTCCAGGATCGACGCGGCGCTGACCGCCATGGGGATCGACGACAGCCGGGCCTTCTTCGACGTCTCCGTCGTCAGGGGGCTGGAATACTATACCGGCGCGGTCTTTGAGGCCGAGTTGGTGCACGAGGTCCTCGACGACAAGGGCAAGCCGGTGCGGTTCGGCTCGATCGGCGGCGGTGGGCGCTATGACGACCTGGTGGCGCGGTTCACAGGCCAGCCCGTGCCCGCGACGGGGTTCAGCTTCGGGGTGTCGCGGCTGGCGGCGGCCCTGAAGGCGGCCGGTCGGGAAGAGGCCGGCGCGGCGCGCGGGCCTGTGGTGGTCATCGTCTTCGACGCCGGGCAGATGGGCGAGTACTTCGGGGTGGCGGCGCAGCTGCGGGCTGCCGGGATCGCCGCCGAGGTCTATCTCGGGTCGTCGGGCATGAAGGCGCAGATGAAGTATGCCGACCGGCGCAATGCCCCGGCGGCGATCATCCTCGGCGGCGACGAGATCGCCGCCGGGACGGTGACGATCAAGGACCTCGATCTCGGCCGGGCATTGGCCGCCAACATCGCCGACAACGACGCCTACAAGTCCGAGCGGCCCGGACAGCAGACCGTGGCGCGCGGCCAGCTGGTGGCGGCGGTGCAGGCCATCGTGGACGCGGCCCGATGAGACTGGAGCGGACCGTTCCCAAGGACGCCCTGGCGGCCATCCGCGCGCCCTTCGAGGGGGCCGGGGTGGCGCTGGAGACGCCGGTGTTGCAGCCGCTGGCGCTGCTGCTCGACCTGGCCGGCGAGGCGATGCGGCCGCGGCTGTTCGTGGTCCAGGCCGAGGGCGGCGAGGAGGCGGCGCTGCGTCCCGACTTCACCATTCCGATCGCCCGGGCCCACATCGCCTCCGGCGCGGCCGACGGACGCTATGTCTATGAGGGCAAGGCGTTCCGGGCGGCGGGCGGATCGGCGCGGGCCGAGGAGTTCCTGCAGCTCGGGCTGGAGATCTATGGCAGCGCGGACGCGGTGGCGGCCGATGCGGAAATCCTGAGCCTGGCCTGGAAGGCGGCGGCGGCGGGTGGGCGGGGCGACCTGTCGCTGGTGCTGGGCGATGTCAGCCTGTTTTCGGCCCTGGTCGAGGACATGGACCTGGAGCCGGCTCTGGCGGCGCGCCTGAAGCGGGCCTTCAACCGGCCGCGCCTGCTGAGCGCCGAACTGAACCCCGTGACGGACGCCGATGAAGCCCCGCAGAGCCGGTTGGCCGGGCTGCTGGGTGGGCTGGGCGAAGACGAGGCCGTGGCCCTGCTGGAAGAGGTCTGGAGCCTGGCGGGGGTGTCGCCGGTCGGCGGCCGTCCGACGGCGGAGATTGCCCGGCGGCTGGCGGCGCGGGGCGGCGAGGGCGCGCGGGCCCGGCTGACCGAGGACCAGATCGGCCGGGTGCGGGCCTTCCTGTCGATCGAGGACACGCCGGCCATCGCGCTGGCGGCTTTGGCCGGTCTCGGCGGGGCGCGGCTGGACAGGCGGCTGGGCGACTGGCGGCGGCGGCTGGAGCTGCTGAGCGAAGCCGGGGCGCCGCTGGACAGCGCCCGGTTCGGAGCCGGCTTCGGGCGGGCCTTCGGCTACTACGACGGCGCCCTGTTCGAGGTGCGCAGCGAGGCCTTGGGGGCAGAGCGACCGCTGGCGGCCGGTGGCCGCTACGACGGTCTGGTGACGCGCCTGGGCGGCGTGGCCCCAAGCCTTTCAGGGGGCGGCGCGGCCGGCTGCATGGTCCGGCCTGCCCGGGCCGCTCTAGGCAAGGACATCGGGGAGAGCGGGGAATGAGCGTCATTCTGGGCATCCCCTCCAAGGGGCGGTTGAAGGAACAGGTCGAGGCCTGGCTGGCCGACGCCGGATTGAAGATCGAGGCGGACGGCGGCGAGCGCGGCTATCGGGCCCGCATCGTCGGCCTGGACGGCATCGAGGTGCGGCTGATCTCGGCCGGCGAGATCGCCCGGGCCTTAAGCAGCGGCGAGGTGCATCTGGGCATCACCGGCGAGGACCTGCTGCGCGAGCAGGGCGACGACTTCGAGGCGCGGCTCTTGCTGTTGCGGGCGTTGGGCTTCGGGCGGGCCGACCTGGTGGTGGCGGCGCCGCAGAGCTGGCTCGACGTCGAGACCATGGCCGACCTCGATGAGGTGGCGCATGACCATTTGGCGCGGACCGGCCGGCGGTTGAGGGTGGCGACCAAGTATGTCGCCCAAACGCGGGCCTTCTTCGCCCGGCACGGGGTGGGCGACTACCGCATCGTCGAATCGGCCGGGGCGACCGAAGGGGCGCCGGCGGCCGGGGCGGCCGAGATCGTCGTCGACATCACCACCACCGGCGCGACCCTTGGCGCCAACCACCTGGCGACCTTGCGCGACGGGGTGATTCTCAGGAGCCAGGCGCAGCTGGCGGCGGCCTTGACCGCCGACTGGAGCGGCGAGCGGCTGGCTATCGCCCGGCGCCTGCTGTCGCTGATCGAGGCGCGGGCCCGGGCCAAACGGACCCTGACCCTGGTCTGGCCGGCCGACCAGGACGCGGCCGCGAAAACGGCGACGGCGGCCTTCGCGGCGCGGGGCGGCCAGGCGCGGGCCTCCGGCCTGCTGATTCCACGCGGCGAGCTGGCGGCGCTGGGAGCAGCACTGGAATCGGCCGGTGTCGGACCGGTGACGGCGGCGGCGCCGGAATACGTGTTCGCCCCGGAATGTCCGCCCTGGGAGCAACTTCGCGAGCGAGTTGCGAGCGCCTCTTAACCAGAATTGACGGATTCGTCAGAAATAAGGGTTTCGCCGCGTTGTTTTGACGACGACGTCCAAAGATCAACCCTTTTTGAGCCGTTTTGCCGCAGATTCTTGCGCGGGATGACCCCTGGCAGCGTTGACACGGGCCGGGAATTGCCGTCTTTTTGACTGGCGAAACAGGGCGGCCGACAAGAGCATCCCGTTTCCGGCGTTTCGGGGAGGAAACGCCCGCTTGGATCGAGTGATCGAGGAATGTTGGGCTCGTTGCGATTATCCCCCGCAACGGGCCCAACGCCTTTTTGGGCGATGCCCAACAAGAACTGACGTATCCGTCAAAATTTGAGAGGCGCAGGCCTCAACTCTCCCCCGCTTGCGGGGGGAGTTTGTCCCGCGAAAAAGGGCGGCCCGATGAGCCGCCCTTTCCGTCTTCACGCTGTCGCGCGCCCTACCAGATCCGGACCCGGTCTTCCGGCTTCACATACAGCTTGTCGCCTTCCTTGATGCCGAAGGCTTCGTACCAGGCGTCGACGTTCCGGATGGTGCCGTTGACGCGGTAGTAGGCGGGGCTGTGGGGGTCGGTGACGACCTGCTGGCGCAGGGCCTCGTCGCGGATCTTGGCGCGCCAGACCTGGGCCCAGCCGTAGAAGACCCGCTGCTGGCCGGTGATGCCGTCGAGGACGGGGGCCGGCTTGCCGTGCAGGGAGACGAGGTAGGCGTCGTAGCCGAGGCTCAAACCGCCCAGGTCGCCGATGTTCTCGCCCATGGTCAGGGCGCCCTGGACCTTGGCGCCGGGCAGCGGCTCGAAGCTGCTGTACTGGGCGCCCAGGCGGTCGGCCTGGACCTTGAACTTGGTGGCGTCCTCGGCGGTCCACCAGTCGGTCAGCACGCCGTCGCCGTTGGACTTGCGCCCCTGGTCGTCGAAGCCGTGGCTGATCTCGTGGCCGATCACCCCGCCGATGCCGCCGTAGTTGATGGCGTCATCGGCGGTCGGGTCGAAGAACGGCGCCTGCAGGATGGCGGCCGGGAAGACGATCTCGTTGTTGACGCTGTTGTAGTAGGCGTTGACCGTCTGCGGGGTCATCCCCCACTCCTTCTTGTCCACCGGCTCGAACAGGCGGGAGACGTCGCGGCGCCATTCATAGGCTCCGGCGCGGGTGGCGTTGCCGTAGAGGTCGTCGGCCTTGATGGTCAGGCCGGTGTAGTCGCGCCATTCGTCGGGATAGCCGATCTTGACCGTGAACTTCGACAGTTTCTCCAGCGCCTTGACCTTGGTCTCGGGGCTCATCCACGGCAGGTTTTCGATGCGGACCTTCAGGGCGGCGCGGATGTCGCCGACCAGGCTGAGCATCTTGGCCTTGGATTCCGGCGGGAAGTAGCGGGCCACATAGATGCGGCCGACGCTCTCGCCGACCATGCCGTTGGTGAAGGCGACGCCACGCTTCCAACGCGGACGCTGCTCGGGCTGGCCGCCCAGGGTCTTCGACCGGAACTCGAAGTTGGCGTCGACGAAGCGCTTGGAGAGCATCGGGGCTGCGCCGTCGACCAGCTTGAAGGCCTGCCAGGCCTTCAGCGTCTCGATCGGCGTTTCGGCATAGGCCTTGGCGAACTTCGGGAAGGCGGTGTTGGTGGTCAGGATGAAGCGGTCGACGCCCTTGGGCAGCTCGCTCTGGGCCAGATAGGCGTCCCAGTCGAAGCCGGGGGTGTAGGCGGCCAGCTCGGCCCGGGTCATCGGGTTGTAGGTCTTGTCGCGGTCGCGGCGTTCGGCGCGGGTCCAGCTGCCTTCGGCGATCTTGGTTTCGAAGGCGATGATGTCCTTGGCCGACTGCGCCGGGTTTTCCCAGCCGGCCATGGTCAGCATCCTGGTGATGTAGACCTCGTAGGCGGCCTTCTTCTCGGCGAACTTGGGATCGAGGTAGTAGTCGCGGTCGGGCAGGCCCAGACCACCGCCGCCGACGGCCACGGCGTACTTCTGGGGCGACTTGGCGTCGGTGGTGATGCCGATGCCGAGGATGGAGGCGTAGTTGGAGGTCTGGCCCTTGCCGCCCAGGGCGGTCATGTCGCGGTGGGTCTTGACGGCCTTGACCGCGGCCAGCTCGGCGGCCAGCGGCTTGAGGTCCAGCTTCTCGATGGTCGCCTCGTCCATGAAGCTCTTGTAGGCGTCGCCGATCTTGGCGGCGTCCTTGTCCTGGACCTTGCCGGCGGCGGTGTCGGCGATGATGGCGTTGACGCGGGCTTCCGAGAGGATGCTCAAGGCGTCGAAGTTGCCGAAGCGGGTGCGGTCCGACGGGATCTCGGTGCGCAGGTCCCAGGCGCCGTTGGCGTATTTGTAGAAGTCGTCGCCGGCGCTGACGCCGGGGTCGCGGCCGGAGAGGTCGAAACCCCAGGTTCCGTAGTGCGGGCTCTCCAGCGAGACGGGGGCGCCGCCTTGCGTGGGGACGTCGGCGAAGTTGAACAGCGACTGCACGACGCAGTCGTCGGTCAGGCAGAGGTGATCCTCCCCGGCCTGCGCACTGAACGCGGCAAGGGACAGGGCGGCCGCCGCGGCGGCGCTCAGCAGAGCTTTTTTCATGGAAATCCAGAGGCCTCAGGTGGAATTGCGGCGGACAATGCACCCGTTGACGCCAAGGGAAACCTTAAACTTTGTTCATGCCGGAACCGGCCGCCGGACGGCGCCTCAGGCGGGCTCGAAAGCGGTCAGGATGGGGCAGGGGCCGCCCTTTTCGGCGGCGCAATCGTGGTGTAGCCGGGCCAGGGCGTCGCGGGCGGCCTGCAGCTCGGCGATCCGCAGGTCGAGGGCGGCGACGCGGGCCTGGGCCAGCTCGCGGGCCCGGGCGCGGTCCTCGCCGGCGTCGAGGGCGATCAGTTCGGCGATCTGCTCCAGCGTGAAGCCGGCGGCCTGGGCCGAGCGGATGAACTTCAGGCGGCCCAGGTCGCTTTCGTCGTAGCGGCGCACGCCGCCGCCCGGGCGGCCGGGCGTCTGCAGCAGGCCGCGGCGCTGGTAGTAGCGGACGGTCTCGACACCGACGCCGCCGGCCTTCGCCAGGCCCGAGATGGTGGCCGATTTCATCGGTTGACTCCGTACCATGGTACGGAAGGTAGATGGGAACGATCCAAGGTCGGACAAGAAGGAGAAGGCCGATGACGGGATCGAAAAAGGCGGTGCTCTACCGGATGGTGATGCCCGAGCACACCTGTCCCTGGGGGCTGAAGGCGCGGCATCTGCTGAGGAGCCGGGGCTACGAGGTCGATGACCGTTGGCTGAAGAGCCGCGAGGAGACCGAGGCCTTCAAGGCCGAGCACGGGGTGAAGACCACGCCGCAGACCTTCATCGACGGCCAGAGGATCGGCGGCTACGACGACCTGCGGCGCTTCTTCGGGCTGAAGGTCAGGGATCCCAGGGCGACGACCTATACGCCGGTGATCGTGGTCTTCGCCGGGGCGGCGGCCATGGCCGGGGCGGCCAGCCAGGCGTCGATGGGCTCGCCCTTCACGATGCATGCGCTGGAATGGTTCATCGCCTTTTCCATGGTGGCCCTGGCGACCCTGAAGCTGCGCGATCTCGAGAGCTTCTCGGGGATGTTCCTCAACTACGACCTGCTGGCCAAGCGGTGGGTCCCCTACGCCAAACTGTATCCGTTCCTGGAGTTCGGGGCCGGGGTGCTGATGGCGGCGGGGGTGCTGACCTGGCTGTCGGCGCCGGTGGCCCTGGTCATCGGCGGCATCGGGGCGGTCAGTGTGTTCAAGGCCGTCTACATCGACAGGCGCGAGCTGAAATGCGCCTGCGTCGGCGGCGACAGCAATGTGCCGCTCGGCTTCGTCTCGCTGACCGAGAACCTGATGATGGTGGTCATGGCCGTGTGGATGCTGGCGGCGGGCATGTGAAACGAAAACGGCCGGGCCCCGCGAGGGACCCGGCCGCTTCATTCGCCATGAGGCGTGGCGTCTACCAGATGCGAACGCGCTTCTCGGGCGCGACATACATCTTGTCGCCCGGCTGGACGTTGAAGGCCGCGTACCAGGCGTCGACGTTGCGCAGGGTGCCGATGACGCGGAAGTAGGCCGGGCTGTGCGGGTCGGAGGCGATCTGCTGGCGCAGGGCGTCGTCGCGCAGCTTCGAGCGCCAGGCCTGGCCATAGGCCAGGAAGAAGCGCTGGTCGCCGGTCAGGCCGTCGATCACCGGCGGCTCCTTGCCGCCGAGGCTGGCATGGTAGGCGTCGTAGGCGATCAGCACGCCGCCGAGGTCGCCGATGTTCTCGCCCATGGTCAGGTCGCCGTTGACGTGGGCGCCGGGCAGGGGCTCGAAGCTGGAGTAGAGGGCCCCCAGGGCGGTGGTCTGGGCGACGAACTTCTCGCGGTCGGTCGGCTGCCACCAGTTGGACAGCGATCCGTCGGCGGCGAACTGGCTGCCCTGGTCGTCGAAGCCGTGGCTGATCTCGTGGCCGATGACGGCGCCGATGGCCCCGTAGTTGACGGCCGGGTCGGCTTCCGGATCGAAGAAGGGCGGCTGCAGGATGGCGGCCGGGAAGACGATCTCGTTGAGCTGCGGGTTGTAGTAGGCGTTCACGGTCTGGGGCGTCATGCCCCATTCCTTCTTGTCGACCGGCTTGTGCAGGCGGCCGACCTGGTAGGCCCACTCGAAGGCGCCGGCCCGCTCGATGTTGCCGTAGAGGTCGTCGGCCTTGACGGTCAGCTTGCTGTAATCGCGCCATTCGTCGGGGTAGCCGACCTTGACGGTGAAGGAGGCGGCCTTGGCCAGCGCCTTCTGCTTGGTCTCCGGGCTCATCCAGGTGAGGTTTTCGATGCGGGCCTTCATGGCGACCAGCAGGTTGCCGACCAGGGCCTCCATCTTGGCCTTCGACTCCGGCGGGAAATAGGCCTCGACGTAGAGCTTGCCGACCGCTTCACCGAGCGTGTTGCCGGTCAGGCCGACGCCGCGCTTCCAGCGGGCTCGCTGCTCGGGCTGGCCCGACAGGGTCTTGGCGCGGAAGTCGAAGTTGGCGTCGGCGAAGGCTTTGCTCAGGTAGGGGCTGGCCTGGTCGGCGATGTGGAAGGCTTCCCACGCCTGCAGGGTCTCGACCGGGGTCGCCTTGTAGAGGGCCGAGAGCTTCGGGAAGGCGCTCTTTTCGCCGACGATGATGTTCTGTTCAGCGCCGAGGCCGGCGGCGGCCAGGTAGCCGGTCCAGTTGAACTCGGGGGCCAGCTTCTGCAGTTCGGCGACCGTCATCGGATTGACCGAGGCGACCGGGTCGCGTTGCTGGACCTTGGTCCAGCTGGCTTCGGCGACCTTGGTCTCGAAGGCGACGATGGCGTCGGCGTTGGCTTCGGGGTTGGCCCAGCCGGCCAGGGTCAGGATCTTCGCGACATAGGCGCGATAAGCGGTCTTCTTGTCCGCGAACTGGGCGGTCAGGTAGTAGTCGCGGTCGGGCAGGCCCAGGCCCGACTGGCCGACGTAGACGGCGTACTTGGTCGGGTCGGCGGCCTCCGGGCCGATGCCGACGCCGAACACGCCGACGCCGAACTTGCCCTGAGTCGCGCCCTGCAGCTGGGCCAGGGCCTCGTGGGTCCTGGCGGCCTTCACGGTGGCCAGATCGCCGGCCAGCGGCTTGGCGCCGAGGGTGTCGAGGCGGGCCTCGTCCATGAAGCTGTTGTAGAGGCCGCCGATCTGCTGGGCCTCGCCCTTGGCGTTCGGGGTCTTGGCGGCGGTCTCGATGATGGCGCGGGCGCGGGCGTCGGAGAGCTCACGCAGCTTGCCCGAGGCGCCCCAGGACGAGCGGTCGGCCGGGATGACCATCTGGTCGAAGTAGGTCCCGTTGGCGTAGCGGAAGAAGTCGTCGCCCGGCTTGACGGACTTGTCCTGGCCGGCGAGGTCGAAGCCCCAGGTCCCCATGCGCGGGGCCTTGGCCAGTTCGGCGGCGGAGGCGGGAGCCGAGGCGTCGGCGGCGATGACGGCGGTGCTGACACCGGCGATCGAGAGGGTCGCGACAGCGGCGGCCGCAAGCAGAAGGCGTTTCATGGGACGAGGATGGTCCTGTGTTTTGAAGGTGGCGGACCATGCTCCCGCCGTGGCGGGTCCGCCCCTTAAACTTTCGTCATGAATCCGGCGGCGCGTGGCCGGGCGCAGGCGTTGGCGGGGGGAGAACGTGGTTAATCGCGTCTTAACGACACAGCGTCAGCATGGGCCCATGCGCCGCCTCGCCGTCATCGCCGCCGTCCTGCTGCTGGCCAGTCCGGCCGGCGCGCAGGGCGGCAAGCTGCGGCTGGTCAAGCCGCCGACGGCGGCCGAGGCCGGGCTGAAGGGCGGCGCGCCGAAGGTCGAGGAGCCCGCGCCCGAGGCGCCGTTGCTCGACTTCTCCGTCCAGGGCCGGCCGACCAGCCCGCCGGCGAGTCTGGCCTTCACCCGGCCGCTGGCCAGCACCTCGTCGGGCTCCGCCGCCTCCGGCGCCGCCAGCCAGTGCCGCAGCCGCTGCGCCCAGAGCCGCTACTTCTGCCTGGCCGAGGCGGAGGAAGAGACCTGCAGCCCGCAGTGGGCGCGCTGCGCCGCGAGCTGCTCGTGACGCCACGTCACGGTTGACCCATGCGTCATCCGCTATAGCGTCACCTGAACAACGATAAGTCAGGAGTACCGGCATGACCGGGCCAAAAACCAGTGGGGCGCTGCCTAAGGCCTGCATCATCGGGGCGGGCTGCTCGGGGTTCACCACGGCCAAGCGGCTCAAGGACGCCGGCATCCCCTACGACTGTTTCGAGATCTCCGACGAGGTCGGCGGCAACTGGTACTATCGCAACCCCAACGGCATGTCGGCCTGCTACGAGAGCCTGCATATCGACACCTCGAAATGGCGGCTGGCCTTCGAGGACTATCCGGTCCCCGGCGACTGGCCCGACTTCCCGCATCACGCCCAGCTGCACCAGTACTTCAAGGACTACGTCGACCACTTCGGCCTGCGCGAGACCATCACCTTCAACACCGGCGTGACCAGGGCGCACCGGCGTGAGGACGGGGTCTGGGAGGTGACCCTGACGACCGGCAAGACGAAGCTCTACGACGTCCTGTTCGTCTGCAACGGCCACCACTGGAGCCCGCGCATCCCCGACTATCCGGGCGAGTTCGAGGGCGCCGCCTTCCACAGCCACGCCTACTGCGACCCCTTCGACCCGGTCGACATGCGCGGCAAGAACGTCGTCGTTGTCGGCATGGGCAATTCGGCGATGGATATCGCCAGCGAGCTGGCCCAGCGGCCGATCGCCAAAAACCTGTGGGTCTCGGCCCGGCGCGGGGTCTGGGTGCTGCCCAAATACATGAACGGCAAGCCGGCCGACAAAAGCGCCCTGCCGGCCTGGATGCCGCGCAGCATCGGCCAAGCCCTGGCCCGCAGCGTCATCAAGAAGACGCTGGGCAAGATGGAAGACTACGGCCTGCCCAAGCCCGACCACGAGCCGCTGGAGGCCCACCCCTCGGTCAGCGGCGAGTTCCTGACCCGGGCCGGCTGCGGCGACGTGAAGTTCAAGCCGGCGATCAAGGCGCTGGAGGGCAGGAACGTGCGGTTCGCCGACGACAGCGTCGAACAGGTCGACGCCATCGTCTTCGCCACCGGCTACGACATGAAGTTCCCGTTCTTCGACGATCCCGACCTGCTGCCCGACGCCGAGCACCGCTTCCCGCTCTACAAGCGGATGATGAAGCCGGGGATCGACAACCTGTTCTTCATGGGCCTGGCCCAGCCGCTGCCGACCCTGGTCAACTTCGCCGAACAGCAGAGCAAGCTGGCCGCCGCCTATCTGACCGGCCGCTACCGGCCGCCGGCCAGGGCCGAGATGGAAACCGTCACCGCCAAGGACGAGGCCTTCTATCTGGGCGGCTACTACAAGGCCGCCCGCCACACGATCCAGGTCGATTTCAACCACTATATCGTCGACCTCAAGAAGGAGGTCGCGCGCGGCGAGACCCGGGCCCGGGCGTCGGGCTATGCGCTGCCGGTGACGGCGAAGGCGCGGGAGACGGCCTGACCGCGGAACGGCCTAGCCGCGTGGCGGCATCGTCTGGCGCTCGAGGGCCAGGGTGGCGTCGGGAAAATGGACCCAGGCCGCCTTGGCCTCGCACCAGGCGGCGACGGCCGGGGCCGGGAAGTCCGGATCGGCGAACAGCCCGGCGGGGACGCCCAGCAGCTCGGGCATGGCGTCGACCTCGGTCAGCACGGTCGAAGCGCAAACAGGGCAGAAGCTGTGGCGGGCCAGGCCGCCGGACTCGCCCGGGCGCTCGAAGACCCGCCGCTCGCCCTCGACGCTGACCGCCTCGCGGCTCCAGCGGCCGATGTGGCTGAACGGGCTGCCCGAGCGCCGCTGGCAGAGGCTGCAGCAGCAGGCGGTGACATAGCGCGGCGGTCCCTCGACGGTGACGCTGACGCCGCCGCAGAGGCACCGGCCGATCACGGGGCGAAGGCCCGCAGGAACGAGTCGATGTGGAACTTCACGTAGTCGCGGTAGGCCTGCGGGCCGTCCATCGGCACGCCGAAGCCGCCGCGGACCAGGGCGATCTGCATGAAGGGGGCGAAGAACAGCCGCACCAGCATGGTCGGGTCCTCAACCTTGCGCAGTTCGCCGGTCTGCATCGCCCGCTGGAAGGCCTGGGCGACGCGGATGACGCTGACGCCCAGCACGTTCTCGCGGATCAGGCCGGCGACGTCGGGCCGGCTCTGGGCCTCGTCCATGGCCAGCGCCATGTAGCCGCGCGACAGGCCGTTCTCCTGGATGGCCAGGGTGCCCTCGGCGAAGATTTCCAAGAGGCCGCGGATAGGGCCCTGATAGGCGTCGATGCGTTCGACCAGGGCCTTGGTCGGGACGACCAGGTCCTCCTCCAGCATGGCGCGGATCAGCGTGTCCTTGCCGGGGAAGTAGCGATAGACCGCCGGCTTGGTGACGCCGACGGCGGCGGCCACCTCGTCCATGCGGCAGCCGAAGCCCTTTTCGGAGACCAGTTTTCGCGCAGCGTCGAGAATTTGGCGGCGGCGCTGATCGGCGCGCGCGCTGCGGTATTCCCGGACCTCGCTGCCGTCGGCGGCGATCGTCATGTTTCACAGCCCCAGTCCGACGTTACGCGTCGGTACAATGGGCAGACTAGCGCTGCTTCGCGGCAAACGGGAGTCGCCAATGGCCCGTTGGAATCCTTTTCTCCAAAGGGCGAAGGCCTGCTAGCCTTTGGGCACAATGAGTCAGATCACTGTCCTTTCCACCGGCAAGCGCGAACAGACCAAACAAGCCAACCGCCAGGCCATCCTCGACGCGGCCCGCGAGGTGTTTGCCGAGATGGGCTACGAGACGGCGACCGTGCGCGACATCATCCGCCGCACGGAGCTGTCGGTCGGCGCCTTCTACAACTACTTCCGTTCGCGCGAGGAGGTGTTCGAGGCCCTGGCCGACGACGGCGCCCGGCGCTTCCGGCCGATCCTGCGCGCCTGCTGGGAAGAGGCGCGGGACTTCGAGGGCTACCTGCGCGCCGCCATTCAGGCCTACTACGACTTCGTGGTCGATGAGCACCAGAACTGGGAAGCCCGCCGGCCGCCCGGCGAGCGCCAGCCTCACATCACCATCCAGACCCCGGAGATGGAGCGGGTGTTCGAGGAGGTGCGCGACACCTTCGCCGCCGCCATCGAGCGGGGCGGGGCGCCGCCGGTCGACGCCGACTACCTGGCCGCCGCCTGCATCGCCATCGCCCGCGAGGTCGGCGACCGGATGATGGCCCGCCGGCCGATCGACACGGCGGCAGCCAGCGATTTCGCGGTCAAGCTGATCCTGGGCGGGATTCCGGCCCTGCCCCGCCTGCGCGAACCCTGAGAGGGAAGAGACGATGGCCGATCCTGGCGTCCAGCGCGTCATCCTGAAAGCGCTGCTGTCGCTGCCGCCGCCGATCTTGCGGCTGCTGTCGGGCGGCTCGGCCGTCTATCAGGGCGGTCGCACGCTCGATCCCCGCTTCCAGTTCCTCGCCGCCGGGGCCCGCAGCATGCCGGCCATGTCGTCGCTGAGCGCCGTCGAGGCGCGGGCCGGCAGCGCCCAGGGCCTGTCGATGATGTGCGGCAAGCCCGAGCCCGAGGTGCGGATCGAAAGCCTGACCCTGCCCGGGGCCGAGGGCGACATCCCGGCGAGAGCCTACCGGCCCGGCGACCAGGACGCCGAGGCGCCGCTGCTGGTCTTCGCCCACTTCGGCGGCGGGGTGATCGGCGACCTCGACACCTGCCACGCCTTCTGCAGCGTCCTGGCCAAATACGCCCGCTGCGCGGTTCTGTCGGTCGATTATCGGCTGGCCCCCGAGCACCGGTTCCCGGCCGGGCTGGACGACATGCTGGCCGCCTGGCGCTGGGCGCGGGACAACACCGCCCGCTTCGGGGCCCCGGACGGGCGGCTGGCCATCGGCGGCGATTCCATGGGCGGCAATTTCGCCGCCATCCTGGCCCAGGAGATGAAGAAGAGCGGCGAGCCGCAGCCGGTCCTGCAGCTGCTCATCTATCCGGCCGTCGACGTGGCGTCCGAGACGCAGTCGATGACCACCTACGCCGACGCCTATCCGCTGTCGCGCGACACCATGACCTGGTTCATGGGCCACTACATGGGCCCCGACGACGATCCGGCCGATCCGCGCCTGTCGCCGATTCGAGCCAAGGACCTGAGCGGCCTGGCTCCCGCCATCGTGGTGACGGCGGGTTTCGATCCGCTGGTCGACCAGGGCGAGGCCTATGCCCGGCTGCTGAAGGCCGCAGGCGTGCCGGTGCTCTACCGCTGCTACGACGCCTTGGCCCACGGCTTCACCGCCTTCACCGGCGCCATCCCCGCCGCCGACGTCGCCTGCCGCGAGATCGCCGGGCTGGTGCGGCAGGGGCTTGAGGGGCGAATTGCCTGACAATCCTGTAACTTGCTGAATTAACTGTAATTTCTGACAAAGGTTTAATCGCTCTCGATCGTTTTCATGGTTGAGTGACCGAAGGTATGCGACTAGTTCCGGCCGCTCGAAATTCGAAGCGAAGGGGCTAACCATGATCACCCAGACGTTGCGCGCCGCCCTGACGGGCTCGGCCGTCCTCCTCGTCGCCGCCGGACCGGCGCCGGCGCCCAAGCAGACCGTGACCGGTCCGGTGGCCGTCTACTGGCTGAGCGCCTCGACGGCGACCGGGCCGATGGCCGGCATGAGCACGACCGGCCCCGGCGGCGCGGCGGCCCGGCCGAGCTTCGGCCAGATGATGCGCGGCGGCTACGGCGGCGGTGGTGGAGGGGGTCCGGTGAAGGCCCTGAAGCTGCAGCTGGGCTCCAGCCGCAAGGCCCCGGCCCCGGCCGCCGACCACTTCTGGAGCCCGGCCATGGACATGGGGACCTCGGTCCCGCTGCTGACGCCCAAACCGGCCGAGCCCAATCCGCAGGGCTATACGGGCCGCACCGACGGCCAGCACGAACAGCCCCGGGGCAAGCTCCTGATCTACTGGGGCTGCGGCGCCAAGGCCGGGCCCGGCCAGCCGGTGGTCATCGACTTCGCCAAGGCGGCCCAGAACCCGCAGGCCCTGGCCGGGATGATGACCGGCCTCGACATCACCCCGATGAAGGAGCCGTCGGCCGACCGCTTCGCCACCTACGGCGAATGGCCCAACAGCCGCAATTCCGACCCGGTGCCGGGCAATGCCTCGCTGGTCGGTGAGCACCTGGTGAAGGGGACCTACAGCCCCGACATCAAGCTGACTCTGACCTCCGCGCAGGATTTCCTCGAGCCGATCCGGCTTCGCCAGGCGGCGGATGCCGGCGGCGGCACGGCGCTGAGCTGGGCGGCCATCGCCCGTTCGCGCGGCTACCACATCACTGTCATCGGGGCGCAGGAGACCCGGCGCGGGGCCGACCCCGTCATGGTCATGTGGACCTCCAGCCAGAGCCAGGTCGGAGCCTTCGCCACGGCCGACTACATCAGCGACAGCGATCTCGACCGGCTGGTGGCCCGCAAGGCCCTGCTGCCGGGCTCGGCCACCGCCTGCACCGTGCCGGCCGAGGTGATCAAGGCGGCCCCCAGCGGCCTGCTGAGCATGACCGCCTGGGGCGGCGAAGCCGACTTCGCCTACCCGGCCCGCCCGGCCGACCCCAAGGTGGCCTGGAACATCCAGTGGACCGCCAAGGTTCGCTACCGCTCGACGGTGGGGACGATCCTGGGCATGGACGACAATGCGTTTGGGGGCGGCGAGTCGGCAGAGGAAGAGAGCCCGCGCGACAAGCCGAAGGAAGAAAGGGGCGGCAAGGCCCGCAAGATCCTGCGCGGCCTGGGCATCCCGGGGACCAAGTAGGCCCGGGTAACCTCAGGGCGCCCTTCTCCCCTTGTGGGAGAAGGTGGCCCGAAGGGCCGGATGAGGGGTCGATAGGTCCTGAAGCTGCGCAGAGGTGGTTGCTCTGGGCTCCATGGAGCCGGTGCGGCCCCTCATCCGTCGGCTTCGCCGCCACCTTCTCCCACAAGGGGAGAAGGGCGCCCCGAGGCGAACTCACTGGACTTCCGTTGGGTCGCCAGCCGATCTTTGCCCCCATGCGCGCCCTGATCGTCGACCGCCTCGCCCCCGACTATGCCGGTGTCTCCCTGCAGGACATCCCGGTCCCGACACCCGGCCCTGGCGAGGTCCTCGTCAAAGTCCGCGCCGCCGGGGTGAACTTCCCCGACCTGCTGATGACGCGCGGCGAGTACCAGTTGAAGCCGCCGCTGCCGTTCGGCCTCGGCATGGAGCTCAGCGGCGAGATCGAGGCGCTCGGTCCCGGCGTCGAGGGCTTGAGCCTCGGCGAGACGGTGGTCGGCGGGGCCAAGCTCGGCGGCTTCGCCGAATACGCCCTGCTGCCGGCCGCGGCGGTGCGGGCCAAGCCGGCGGCGCTCAGCTTCGCCCAGGCGGCCGGCTACGGCGCGGCCTACCTGACCGCTTACGTCGCCTTCGTGCGGCGGGCCAATCTGCAGCCCGGCGAGTGGGTGCTGGTGCATGGCGCGGCCGGTGGGGTGGGGCTGGCCGCCGTGGACCTGGCCAAGGTCCTGGGGGCCAGGGTGATCGCCACCTCGGCCTCGGACGAGAAGCTGGCCGTGCTGCAGCGCGAGTATGCGCCCGACGCCGTGCTCAACGTCACCCGAGGCTTCCGGGAGCGGGTGAAGGAGATCACCGGCGGCGGGGCCGACGTCATCTACGACCCGGTCGGTGGCGACGTCTTTGACGAGAGCGTCCGCTGCATCGCCTTCGATGGCCGTCTGCTGGTCATCGGCTTCACCTCCGGGCGGATCCCGCAGGTCTCGGTCAACATGCCACTGATCAAGGGCTTCTCGGTGGTTGGCGTGCGAGCCGGCGAATACGGCCGCCAGTTCCCCGAGCGCGGCCGGGAGAATCAGGCGGCGATCTGGAAACTGGCCGAGGAGGGCAGGGTGAAGCCCCGCGTCCATGCCGAGGTGCCGCTGGCCGACTGGCGCGAGGCGTTCGAGCTGCTGGCCGGGCGCAAGGTGATCGGCAAGGCCGTGATCCGGCCGGACCTGTAGGGCAACGGCAGCGGTTGACTCCGCACACCTCATCCCGTATCCACCCCGGCTCAATCGCGGCGGGCCTTCCCGGCGCGCATAGCTTGTTATTTCTCGGAGCAGACCTGTGAAGCGCACCTTTCAGCCTTCGCGTCTTGTGCGCGCTCGCCGTCACGGCTACCGCGCTCGCATGGCCACCAAGAACGGTCAGAAGATCGTTGCGCGTCGCCGCGCCAAGGGCCGCAAGAAGCTGACGGCTTAAGCGCCGTCACCCTTTTCGCATCGGGGGGTCTGTCCCTGCCCGAGCTTTTGAACATCGAACGCATGACGCGGCGGCCCCAGTTCCTGGCGGCCGCCAAAGGCGCTTATCGCGCCCATGGCGCGGTGGTGGTGCAGGTGCGCCAGCGCCAGGACGGCGATCCGGTCGTCCACATCGGCTTTACAGCGACCAAGAAGATCGGCGGCGCCGTGGTGCGCAATCGCGCCAAAAGACGCCTGCGCGAGGCGGCAAGATCGCTGCTGCCCTCTTTCGGACGGCCCGGATGTGACTATGTCTTTGTCGCCCGCGACGGAACGCCCGCGCGCGATTGGGGGCGTTTGCTTGACGATGTGAAAAGCGCGCTGATAAGGCTCGCCGCCGATATACCCGCCGCGCCCCCCGCCGTGTCTATGGATGGCGCGCCCCCTTCTCCTTCAGCGTTGGTCTGAACCCGCTCCATGCAAAAAGAATCCCGCAACACGATCGCCTTCTTCGTCATCGCGATCATCATGCTGTTCGGCTACCAGATGTTCGTGCTGGAGCCGCAGGCCAAGGCCAAGAAGGCGGAACTGGCGGCCAAGGTCGCGGCCGAGAAGAAGGTGGCCCCGGCCGACAAGCCGCTCGTGCCCACGGCCGTGGCGGGAAACCTCAGCCGCACGGCGGCCATCGCCGAGTCGCCCCGCGTGCCGATCGCCACCCGCGGTCATGACGGCAAGCCGGTGCTGACCGGCTCGATCAACCTGACCGGCGGCCGCATCGACGACCTGTTCCTGCAGCAGTACGGCCAGACGGTCGCCAAGGATTCGCCGCGCGTCGACCTGCTGCGCCCCGAGGGGACCTCCAACGCCTTCTTCGCCGAATTCGGCTGGCGCGGCGCCGGCGCGCCCGACAGCAAGACGGTGTGGACCGTCAAGCGCGGCCCGACGCTGACCGAGAAGACGCCGGTCGTGCTGAGCTACACCTCGCCCCAGGGCCTGGTGTTCGACCGCACCATCGCCGTCGACGACCGCTATCTGTTCACCATCACCGACACTGTCACCAACACCGGCGCCGCCGCGGCCGCGTTGCAGCCCTATGCGGCCGTGCGCCGCGCCGGCCTGCCGCCGGAAGCGGGCAAGGGCCAGAACGTCCATGAGGGCGCGGTCGGCTGGCTGAACAAGGAGCTGCGCCTCAAGAAGTACAAGCCCTGGCAAAAGGAAGCCGCCAAGGGCAAGGGCGAGACCAAATGGACCGCCACCGGCGGCTGGCTGGGCATCACCGACAAATACTGGCTGACGGCCATCATCCCCAACCAGGCCGAACAGATCGAGGCCCGCTACCTGCAGGCGACGCTGAACGGCCGGGACTACTACATCACCGACACCGCCGGGGCGACCCGGACGGTCGCGCCCGGCGCCACGGCCAGTGAGACCACCCGCCGGTTCGCCGGCGCCAAGCGGGCCGAGGTCCTGAAATCCTACCAGAAGGCGCTCGGCGTGCCGGAACTGGACCGCGCCATCGACTGGGGCGTGCTGTTCTTCCTGACGCGGCCCTTCTTCATGGCCCTGGAGTTCTTCTACGGCTTCGTCGGCAACTTCGGCGTCGCCATCCTGATGGTCACCCTGTGCGTGCGCATCCTGCTCTTCCCGCTGGCCAACAAGTCCTACGAGTCGATGAGCCGGATGAAGAAGCTCACCGAGCCGATGAACGCGCTGAAGGAGAAGCACAAGGACGATCCGGCCAAGCTGCAGGCCGAGACCATGGCCCTCTACCAGCGCGAAAAGGTCAATCCGGTCGCCGGCTGTCTGCCGCTGTTCCTGCAGATCCCGGTCTTCCTGGCCTTCTACAAGGTGCTGTCGGTGACCATCGAGATGCGCCACGCGCCGTTCGTCGGCTTCGTGAAGGACCTGTCGGCGCGCGATCCGACCAACATCTGGCAGCTGTTCGGCCTGCTGCACTACGACCTGCATTCGGTGCCGCTGGTCGGCGTCTTCCTGGCCGGCAACCTGGGCCTCGGCATCTGCGTGCTGTTCTACGGCTTCACCATGTGGCTGACGACGGCGATGAACCCGCCGGCCCCCGATCCCATGCAGCAGCGCATCTTCCAGCTGATGCCGATCATGTTCACCTTCATCATGGCCCCCTTCGCGGTCGGCCTGATCATCTACTGGACCTTCTCCAACACCCTCTCGATCCTGCAGCAGTACATCATCATGCACCGCCTGAAGGTCGATAACCCGATCGACAAGTTCATCAGCCGGTTCACGGCGAAGGCGGCCTGATGGCCGCCGACCCCCTGTTTTCGGACGAGGACCTGGAGGCGGCGCGCGTGCTGTTCGCCGGCCAGGCCACGTTCATGATGGGGGCGGTGAAGATGGACGGCCTGCCGGAGCCGGATCTGCCAGAGGTCTGTTTCGCCGGCCGCTCCAACGTCGGCAAGTCGAGCCTGATCAACGGCCTGGTCGGCCACAAGAAGCTGGCCCGGGCCTCGAACGAGCCCGGCCGGACGCGGGAGATCAACTTCTTCGTCCTGGCCGACAAGATCCGGCTGGTCGATCTGCCGGGCTATGGCTTCGCCCGGGTGTCGCGCTCGACCGCCAACAAGTTCCAGGATCTCGGCCGCCAGTACCTGCGCGGCCGGCCGAACCTCAAGCGGGTCTATCTGCTGATCGACGCCCGCCACGGGCTGAAAGAGGTCGACAAGGAGGCGCTCGACGCCCTCGACCTGTCGGCGGTCAGCTACCAGATCGTGCTGACCAAGGCCGACAAGATCAAGCCGCATGAGGCCGCCGCCCTGGTCGTCAAGACCCAGGGCCAGATCGCCAAGCGCCCGGCGGCCTTCCCGCGGGTGATCGCCACCTCGTCCGAGAAGGGCGACGGCCTTCCCGAGCTGCGGGCCGAGATCAAGGCCGTCTGCGAAGCCTGAAAACCTATAGACTACGATTGTAGTATCGTGCAGTCTTCCCGCTCATTGCAGGGGGCGCGCGGATGCATCGGTCTGGTCTGTTGGTGATGGCGGCGGCGGCGATGCTGCTGGCGGCGCCGGTCGCGGAGGCGGGAACGCCCTATCCCCAGAAGATGAAATGCGCCGTCGGCGGCCAGGCCTTCACCCATACGGCGACGGCCAGCTACAGCACCTGGGGCAGCCGGCCGGACGGCAAGCCCTACGGCAGCTGGATCTTCCCGATGCCGCTGCCGGTCTGCCCGGGCAACGGGCTGGTGATGTACCGCGAGTTCGGCCAGGACGAGACCGCCGGTCTGGCGCAGATCGTCGGCTCGGCCGAGTACAGGGCCCTGGTGAAGGCTGGCGAGACACCCTACTTCCGCGCCGCCTGGCTGGAGGCGCGGCTCAAGCCGGACTCCGAGGACACCCCCTGGATCCTGCTGCAGGCGACCTGGGAGACGGACGGGGATGACCTCCGTCAGGCCCGCTACGACGCCGCCTTCGTCGCCGCCGCCGACCGCCTGGCCGCCAGGCCCGACAATCTGACCTGGGCGGCGCTGCAGGGCCGCGCCGCCAACGCCGAGCGGCAACTGGGTCTGTACGAGGCCGCCGCCCGGCGGCTGGCCGGCGTCGACAGGGCGGTGTTCGCCCCGCGCGCCGATCCGGCCGCCGACGAGGACGCCGAAAACCGTCCGGGCTGGGCGAAATTCTACGCCGACCTGGCCGTGGTCATCGCCCGCCACGATCCGGCCCGCGAGCCGCTCGACATGATCGACGAGCAGACCGCGGCCTGGAAATGCAAGACCATGACCGACCGCGGCAAGGCACAGCCGGCCGGCTTCTGCGAGCGGCCCGAGATCGCGGAGTTGATGAAGGACCTGAAGGACTAGGGGCCCTTCACCACCTCGCCGCCCTTCATCACGAAGGTCACGGTTTCCAGTACGCGCACATTGGCCAGCGGGTCGCCCTTGACGCCGATCAAGTCGCCCCAGGCGCCAGCCTTGATCTCGCCGACCTCGCCGCTCTGGCCCAGCGCCTCGGCGGCGGTGACGGTGGCGCTCTGGATGGCCTGCAGGGGCGTGGCGCAATAGCGGACCATGACGGCGAACTGTTTGGCGTTGTCGCCGTGCGGATAGATGCCGGCGTCGGTCGAGTAGATCTGCTTCACCCCGGCCTTCACCGCCTTGCAGAAGTTCTGCCGCTGCAGCTCGCCGATGTCGCGGTCCTTCTTCAGCTCGCTCTCGCGCACCCCGTTCTTGGCGCCTTCGGCCTGGGTGTAGTCGGGGTTGTAGATGTCCATGCCGAAGTAGGCGCCGTGCTTGAGAGCCAGCTTGATGCCCTCGTCATCGACGAGGGATGCGTGCTCGATGGTGTCGACATCGCCTTCGATGGCGGCGCGGATGCCTTCCGGCCCGTGGGCGTGGGCGGCGACCTTCATCTCGGCCATGTGGGCTTCCGAGGTGACCGCCTTGATCTCCTCGAGCGTCAGCTGCTGGACGCCGACCGCGTCGTTGGAGAAGACCCCGCCAGTGGCGCAGATCTTGATGACCTTGGCGCCGTACTTCTTCATCCAGCGGACCTTCTTGCGGGCCTCGTCGGGGCCGTCGACGACGCCGGGCGAGGTCTGGTTGGCGCTGGGCGGGAAGTAGCTGGAATCGCAGTGGCCGCCGGTGGCGCCGAGGGCGTAGCCGGCCGGCACGATGCGCGGGCCGATGGCGATGCCCTCCTCGATGGCCTCCTTGACCCCGACGTCGTTGAAATTGTCGGCCCCGACGTTGCGCACGGTGGTGAAGCCGGCCAGCAGGGTGGACCTGGCGTTGTTGGCCGCCACCACGGTCCAGAAGCTGTCGGTGAAGGCCAGGTCGTTGTAGCCGCTGTACTGGGGCGAGCTATCCAGGTGGACGTGCATGTCGATCAGGCCGGGCAGCAGGGTCAGGCCGGGCAGGTCGACCTTGGTGGCGTCCGCCGGCACGGTCATGCTGGCCTGGCCGCCGACGGCGGTGATCTTGCCGTCGGTGATCAGCACCAACGGCTTTTCGATGTACTTGCCGGTGCGCACATCGAGCAGACGGTCGGCGGTGACGGCGACGGTGGCGGCGCCGGCCGCGCCGGCGATCAGGCTGGCGGCGACGCCGGCGATCAGGGCCAGTTTACGCATGATGAGAAGCTCCCCGGGATTTGCGGCGACGCTAGAAGCATTCGCGGCCGAAGGAAACGGCGGGGTTGCGCGGACCTGCGTGCTTGCGCCACCCTTGGGACATGACCGAGCATTTCGACAGTTTCGACGGCCAGCCGATCGCCATCCACCGCGCCGGAGCGGGACGGCCGGTGCTGCTGCTGCACGGCTTCATCGCCACGGCGCGCCTCAACTGGTTCGAGCCGGGGATCGCCGAGGCGCTGTCCGGGGCCGGGTTCGAGGTGATCGCCCCGGACCTGCGCGGGCATGGCGAATCGGCGGCGCCCGAGGAGGCATCGGCCTGGCCGGGCGACGTGTTGGCGCGGGACCAGGCGGCGCTGGTCGCCCACCTGGGCCTGACCGACTACGACCTCGTGGGCTACAGCCTCGGGGCCCGCACGGCGGTGCGCTTCATGGTCGGCGGGGCGCGGCCGCGGCGCTGCGTGCTGGGCGGCATGGGCGACAGCGGCGTCATGCAGGCGGGCGCGCGGGCGGCGATGTTCGAGGACAGCATCCGCAACGGCGAGAAGGCGCAGGATCCCCGGGCCGGCAAATACATCCAGGCGCGGATCAAGGCCGGCGGCTTCAACGCCCGGGCCCTGCTGGGCGTGCTGAACAGCTTCGTGCCGACCACGGCCCAGGACCTGGCCAGGCTGGACGTCCCGACCCTGGTCGTCTGTGGCGAGGACGACGCCGACAACGGCTCGGCCGAGAAGCTGGCCATGGCGATGCCCAACGCCAAGGCCGTGCGCGTGCCCGGCGACCACCTGACGGCGGTCTCCGAGCCGGCGCTGTGCAAGGCGCTGGTGGAGTTCCTTTCCGCTTAAATCACCTGAACGGCGGCTCGTCGAAGGCGCGGAGCTTGCGGCTGTGCAGGCGCGGGCCCTCGGCGCGCAAGAGGTCGACGGTGGCGATGCCGATCTGCAGATGCTGGCCGATGGCGCGTTCGTAGAAGGCGTTGGCCTGGCCGGGCAGCTTGATCTCGCCGTGCAGCGGCTTGTCCGACACGCAGAGCAGGGTCCCGTACGGCACCCGGAAGCGGAAACCCTGGGCGGCGATGGTGGCGCTTTCCATGTCGATGCCGACGGCCCGGCTCTGGTTGAAGCGCAGGGCGCTGGAGGTGTAGCGCAGCTCCCAGTTCCGGTCGTCGGTGGTGACCACCGTGCCGGTCCGCAGGCGGCGCTTGAGGGCCTCGCCGCTCTCGCCGCTGATCAGCTTGGCGGCGTCGTAGAGGGCGCGCTGCACCTCGGCGATTGAGGGGATGGGAATGTCGGGCGACAGCACCGCGTCCAGCACATGGTCCTCGCGCAGGTAGGCGTGGGCCAGGACGTAGTCGCCGATCCGTTGGCTGCCGCGCAGGCCGCCGCAGTGGCCGATCATCAGCCAGGCCTGCGGACGCAGGACGGCAAGGTGGTCGGTGATGGTCTTGGCGTTGGACGGGCCGACGCCGATGTTCACGAGCGTGATGCCCTGACCGCCCGGGGCCATCAGGTGATAGGCCGGCATCTGGTGCCGGCGCCAGGCGCCGTTGGCGACGGCCAGCTCGGGGTCGGGGGTGTCCTTGGTGACGAAGACGCCGCCCGAGCAGCTGAGGGCCTCGTACTTGCCTTCCTTCAGCTGTTCGCAGCCCCAGCGCACGAACTCGTCGACGTAGCGGTGGTAGTTGGTGAACAGGATGTACTGCTGGACATGCTCGGCGGGGGCGCCGGTGTAGTGCTTGAGGCGGGCCAGCGAGAAGTCGGTGCGCAGGCCGTCGAACAGGGCCAGCGGCCGGTCCTCGGCCATCAGCGGATCCCACAGGCCGTCGGCCACCTCGTCGCCGATGTAGGCCAGTTCGGTGGCCGGGAAGAAGCGGGCGATCTCGCTGGCCTGGGCGTCGGCGAGGCTGAGGTCGCCGCCGTCCAGCACATAGGGGAAGGGGATTTCCTGGGTCGAGCGGCCGACATCGACCTCGACGTCGAAGTCTTCCATCAGGTGGCCGAGCTGTTCGACCAGATAGTCGCGGAACATGGCCGGGCGGGTGACGGTCGTGGCGTAGTGGCCGGGATCGGACAGCCGCGCATAGGCGCGGGTGATCACCGGATAGCCGCTTTCGCCCGACCAGCTGAGCCGCAGTTCGGGATAGGCGTAGGCGCCGCTTTCGCGAAGGCTGGGGTCCGGCCGCTTGCCCTCTTCGAGGAAGGCCTTGAGGTTTTCACGCAGGCAGGCGACGGAGCGGGCGTATTCTTGTTCAAGCCGCTCGACGATGGCGGCCGCTTCTTTTTGCTTTTTCATGGCGCCTTATAACGGCGACTTGCGAAAAAGGGGAGACGGGGCGCCCTAACGGCGCGAACAACTCTTCCGTCCGATCATTACAGGGCGCTGTGGCGCGCCGCTTGCGCCCCGATCCTTCCGGCGCTATCTGACTTCCGTCACTGGGGAGTAGCCGCCCGCATATCCAGCGGGAGCGCCGTCAACAGACTTGGGGTAAGCCCCATGGCGGCGTTAGCCTGAAAAGGCCTGGCGAGACCTTTGGCTTTCGCGCCGGACCATGCGGGGTCTTCGGCGCGCAAGGCCAATGGTCCGTCTTGTCGGCCCCGCCCGGGATACAGTTCATGGAAGCCTTCCTCGTCTCCACCGGCCTCGTGGCCATCGCCGAGATCGGCGACAAGACCATGCTGCTGGCCATATTGCTGGCGGCGCGGTTCCGCCGGCCGGTTCCCATCCTGCTGGGAATCCTTGTGGCCACCCTGATCAACCACGCCCTCGCCGCCCTGGTCGGCCAACTGGCGGCAGGATTGCTGTCCGGGCCGTGGATGAAGTGGGTGCTGGGCCTGGCCTTCCTGGCCTTCGCCGCCTGGGCCCTGATTCCCGACAAGCTGGACGAGGACGAGGCGCCGCCGGCCCTGAAGGCCGGCTCGATCTTCCTGACCACGGCGGTGGCTTTCTTCTTCGTTGAGATGGGCGACAAGACCCAGGTCGCGACGGTGGCCCTGGGGGCGCAGTTCCACAACGTCTTCCTGGTCGCCAGCGGCACCACGCTGGGGATGATGCTCGCCAACACCCCGGCCGTGCTGCTGGGCGAGGTGGCGGCGACGAAACTGCCGCTGAAGTACATCCGCTGGATCGCGGCGGCGGGCTTCGCCGGCGTCGGGCTGTGGGTGCTGCTGACGCGGTAAGGCCGGGCGCCGGAGCGGAAACTCTCCGCCCTCCGGGCGGAGGACCGCTTTCGAGCCTTCAAGCGAGAAAGCAGGAGGCGGGCTCACCGGCCGGGGGGTGATGGGCGCGTTCCATTGAAACACCGGCGGCGGCGGCCGCCCTTCACATTCGCCGGTGGAAGTCCCCCCTCCTGGTTTGTCGCTCACGCTCCAAACCGGTCCTCCGCCCCCGCCGACGCGGAGAGGCCATAGCAAAAGGGCCCGGATTGCTCCGGGCCCTTCGCTTACTGTTCGCTGATCGGGATCAGAAGTTGATCGAGATCGTCGAGCGGCGGTTCAGGGGTTCCTTCACCCCGTCGCCGGTGGCGACGGCGGGTTCGGATTCACCCTTCCAGTCGACGGCCAGCTTGCCGCTGTCGACGCCGAGGCCGACGAGCGCGTCGGCAACGGCCTTCGAACGGCGCTGCGAGAGGCCGACGTTGTACTTGGCCGAACCGGAGGTGTCGGCGTGACCGACAACGACGATGCGGGTGGCGTTACCGGCCGACGCGTACTGGGCGGCTTCCGAAACCACCGTCTGGGCTTCCGGCGTCAGGATCGATTGATCGAACGGGAAGT
>JAQGIK010000194.1 GCA_028291265.1 Caulobacter sp.
CTCGAGGGACAGCCACATCAAGCTCTGCGAGGAGCTGTTCAGCTCCGCGCGGACCGAGTTCAAGAACCTCGAATGCTATTATTTCCACAACTGCCTGTCCGAGAGCGTCTGGAAGGACAACCGCCGCCGCGCCCAGGAAAAGACCAACACCTGGGACGTGCTCCACAAGTTCCCCAGCGACTACAAGGTCATCTTCGTCGGTGACGCCACCATGAGCCCCTACGAGATCACCTATCCGGGCGGCAGCGTCGAACACTGGAACGAGGAGCCCGGCGCCATCTGGATGGACCGGGTCACCCAGATCTACCACTCGGCCATCTGGCTGAATCCGACGCCGGAACGCCACTGGGACTACACCCAGTCGATCGGGGTGATGAAACAGCTGGTCGGCGACCGCATGTTCCCGCTGACCATCGAAGGCCTCGACAAGGCGATGAAGGAGCTGGTGCGGGGGCACTGACCCCGCGCTTGCACCACCAAACAAATCCCGCGATGGTCCCCGCCAGTCAAAAATAACGGGGGGCCGTCGTCGTGGACGCCAACACCATCACCATCGTTTCCATCGTCATCGGCGTCCTCGTCGGCGCGGTTGGCGGCCTCGTGCTGTCGCGGGCCCTCAGCATGAAGGGCGGGCTGATGATCGCCGGCGTCGTGCTCATCGGCGCGGCCGGCGGCGCGCTCGGCTGGTTCTTCGCCGACCACGACCTGGTGCCCAACCAGAAGTTCGCCCTGGCCCGCAAGGACGCCGAACGCCTGCCCGAGGTGGCCACCCTCAAGCAGTACTACCCGACCGACTACGCCAAGATGCAGAACGACATGGAGCTGGTGAAGGGCAAGCGTGGCGGCGCCACCGCCATCGCCCAGCTGGTCCATTCCAACGCCCGCACCGTGCTCAGCCGCGAGATGAAGAAGGCGAGCGACGACAACCTCATCGCCCTGATGAAGATCCGCCGCGACAAGGCCGAGGCCCTCGGCAAGGTCTCGCCCGCCTACTGCTACGACTTCACCCGCGGGGCCCGCCTGAGCTTCGATCCGGACACCGTGGTCAACGCCGACCTGGTCAAGCGCGAGCGCGACGCCACCGCCGCCATTCTGGAGCAGGTGGCCACCAACCCGGTCAAGGACGCCGCCGGCGCCAACCTCAACCCCGAGGAGGGCGGCAAGCTGGTCGACCTCTGGTACGACGTGCAGATGAAGAACCAGATCGGCGACCAGGCCCTGGCCGGCTTCGCCCCCGACGACGCCAAGATCGTCCGCCAGCTGACCGGCCGCAACATTTCGGTCAGCGACCCCAAGCGCCAGGCCCTGCTCTGCCGCTACAACATCGCCCTGCTCGACGAGACCCTGAATCTGCCCCCGGCCAAGGCCGCCACGGTCGCCCGCCTGACGGTCGGCAAGGGCCTCTAGGCTTCACGACTTCGCCCGGGAGCAACCTTCGCTCCCGGGCGTTGTCCCGCCATGGCCAAGCGGGACCTCAAGACCTACGACTCCATGCGCGACTTCGGCGTCACCGCCGAGCCGAGCAGCCAGGCGGCCGTCAAGCCGGCCAAGGCGCTGCGTTTCGTCATCCAGAAGCACGCCGCCACCCGGCTGCACTACGACCTGCGGCTGGAGTGGGAAGGCGTCTTCCTGTCCTGGGCCGTCACCCGCGGCCCCTCGCTCGACCCGGCCGACAAGCGCCTCGCCGTCGAGGTCGAGGACCACCCCCTTGCCTACGGCGACTTCGAGGGCACCATCCCCAAGGGCCAGTACGGCGGCGGCACGGTCATGCTGTGGGACCGCGGCTATTGGGCGCCGGAGCCCGGCTTCGATGTCGCCAAGGGGCTCAAGAAGGGCGAGTTGAAGGTCGTCTTCGCCGGCGAGCGGGTGAAGGGCGGCTATGTCCTGGTCCGGCTGCGCGGCGACAAGTTCGGGCGCGGCAAGCGCAATAACTGGCTGCTGATCAAGCACCGCGATGAGTACATCAAGGAAGGCGACGGCGAGGGCATCCTCGCGCGCAACATGACCTCCATCGCCTCGGGGCGCAGCATGGAAGACATCGCCGCCGGTAAGGGCAGTCGCCCCACCGCCTTCATGACGAAGAAGGCTCCCAAGGCCGACGCCGTCTGGCAGTCCAACCACGACCCCGAAGCCAGCGCCGAGGCCGCCGCAAAGCAGGCCGACGCCCCGAAGGCCAAGGCGGCGGACCAATCCGCCGTGTCAGCGCGCAAGGGCAAGCCGATGAAATCCCTGCCGGACTTCATCGAGCCGCAATTCTGCAAGCTGGTCGAGCGACCGCCGGTCGGCCCCAACTTCGGCCATGAGATCAAGTTCGACGGCTACCGGATGCAGCTGCGCGTCGCCAGCGGCAAGGCGACCCTGCGCACCCGCAAGGGTCTCGACTGGACCCACAAGTTCTCCGCCATCGCCAGGGACGGCGCCGCCCTCCCGGACGCCATCGTCGACGGCGAGATCTGCGCCCTCGACGACGACGGCTCACCCAGCTTCGCCGGCCTGCAGGCGGCCCTGTCGGCCGAAAAGACCGACAGCCTGATCTTCTTCGCCTTCGACCTGCTGGCGGCCGAGGGCGAGGACCTGCGCCCCCTCCCCCTCGCCGACCGCAAGGCCCGGCTACGGGCCCTGATCGGCGAAGGCACGCCGCGCCTGCGCTACGTCGAGCATTTCACCCAGGCCGGCGAGGCGGTGCTCAGCTCCGCCTGCCGCATGTCGCTCGAAGGCATCATCTCCAAGGACCTGGGGGCCCCCTACCAGTCCGGCCGCTCGACCAGCTGGACCAAGTCCAAATGCCGGGCCGGCCACGAGGTGGTCATCGGCGGCTGGACCCAGACCGGCAGCGCCTTCCGCTCGCTGATCGCCGGCGTTTTCAAGGATGGCAAGTTGGTCCACGTCGGCCGCATCGGCACGGGTTTCGGCAAGGACAAGGTGGCTGCCCTGCTGCCGAAACTGAAAGCCCTGGAGATCGACAGGTCGCCGTTCAGCGACAAGGAGCCCAAGGGCCGCAGCGGGACCAAGGCCGGCGACTCCCACTGGGTGAAACCCGAGCTGGTCGCCGAGATCGAGTACGCCGGCATGACCGGCGACGGCAACATCCGCCAGGCGGCCTTCAAAGGCCTGCGCGAGGACAAGCCGGCCAAGGAGGTCGAGGCCGAGGTGTCGCCGGCCTCGACGGAACTCGCCGAACCCAATCCCTCTGTCGTCAAATCGAAGCCGGTCACGGTCAAGGCCGCCAATTCCGCCGAGGTCCTCGGGGTCCGCCTGTCGAGCGCCGACAAGCCGCTGTGGCCAAATGGCGGCGACGGCTCGCCCGTCACCAAGCTGGAGCTGGCGCAATACTACGAGGCGGTCGGCCCCTGGATGCTGCCCCACATCAAGGGCCGCCCCTGCTCGATCACCCGCACCCCGGAGGGGGTCGACGGCGAGAAGTTCTTCCAGCGCCACCTGATGAAGGGCGCCTCGAACCTGCTGACCGAGACCATCGTCAGCGGCGACCGCAAGGGCTACCTGCAGATCGACCGGCTCGAGGCCCTGATCGCCGTCGCCCAGACCAGCGCCACCGAACTCCACCCCTGGAACTGCCAGCCGTTCGCCCCGGACGTCCCCGGCCGGCTGGTCTTCGACCTCGACCCTGCCCCCGGCGTCACCTTCGAGGACGTCATCGACGCCGCCCGCGAGGTCCGCGACCGGCTGGAGGACCTCGGCCTCGTCAGCTTCTGCAAGACCACCGGCGGCAAGGGCCTGCACGTCGTCACCCCGCTCAGCAAGGCGAAGCTCGACTGGCCCACCGCCAAGGCCTTCGCCCGCGAGGTTTGCGCCCGCATGGCCGCCGACAGCCCCGACCGCTACCTCATCACCATGAGCAAGGCCCAGCGCGAGGGCCGCATCTTCCTGGACTACCTGCGCAACGACCGGATGAGCACCGCTGTGGCGCCGCTGTCGCCGAGGGCCCGCCCCGGCGCGACGGTGTCGATGCCGCTGACCTGGACGCAGGTGAAGAAGGGGCTGGACCCGGCGAAATACACCGTCCGGACCGCGCCGAAGCTCGTGCGGGGGATGAGCGCCTGGGAAGACTACTGCGACAGCGAACGCCCCTTGGCGGCGGCGATCAAACGCCTGGAACGCGGGGCAAAGGCCGCTGCGTGAACTCTCCCTTCTCCCGCTTGTCGGGAGAAGGTGGGTCCCGAAGGGGGTCGGATGAGGGCAGCACCGGCTTGAAACGCATGGGAAGGGTCCCGCCAGAACACGCGCAATCGTCCAAGGCCGGCGCTGCCCTCATCCGGCGGCTACGCCGCCACCTTCTCCCGACAAGCGGGAGAAGAATCGCTTCGCTCTATGCCCGCTTCTTGGCCGGCGTCTTGGGTGCGGCGGCCTTCTTCGCGGGAGCCGCTTTCTTCGCGCCGCCCTTCGCCTCAAGGCTCTTCTTCAGCGCCGCCATCAGGTCCACCACATTGGTGTCCTCCGGCTCCTCGGCCTTCACCGTCCGGCCCTTGCCCTTCTTCTTCTCGGCGATCAGGTCGCGCAGGGCGTCCTCGTACCGGTCATTGAACTTGGACGGGTCGAACGGACCCTCCTTCTGTTCGATGATCTTCTCGGCGATGGCGACCATCTCCTTGTCGCCCTTGTGGGCCGGGATGTCGTCGAAGTAGTCGCCGACGTCCCGCACCTCCTTGTTCGAGCGCAGCGACCAGGCGATCAGCCCCTTCCCCCTCGGCTCGATCCCGAGAAGCCGCTCGCGCTGGTGCATGACCAGCCGCGCCAAAGCCACCTTCTTCGTCTTGCCCATGGCGTCCCGGATGACGCTGAACGCATCGAGCGCCAGCTTGCCGTCCGGCACCAGGTAGTAGGGATTGTCCCAGTACAGCCGGTCGATATCCCCGGCGTCGACGAAGCGTTCGATGTCGATGGTCCGGGTGCTTTCCAGCCGCACCGCGTCGATCTCGTCCTGGGTGACGACGATGTAGCTGTCCTTCTCGTACTCGTAGCCCTTGACCAGGTCCTTGCGCTCGACCGGCCCCTTGTCGGGGTCGGTCGGGATCATCCGGATGCGGTTGTGGGTGTCCTTGTGCAGCAGGTTGAAGTGCACCTCGCCGCTGGCCTGGGTCGCCGTGTAGAGGGCGACCGGGCAGGTGACGAGCGACAGGCGCAGGTGGCCTTGCCAGGTGGGACGGGCAGCCATGGGAAGGTCTCCGAATTCGCGGAGTCCAACGCCCGCCCCCGCCTGGGGTTGCGAAGACCTAGTAGCGGGCCCGCAGCGTCAAGCTGACGGTGCGATCCTCGCCGGGGGTGCCGACGATCAGGCCGCTGTTGCCGGAGACGACGGTGATGTTCTGGACGTACTCCTCGTCGAAGGCGTTGCGCACCAGCACGAAGGCCTCCCAGCCGCTGTCCGACTTGAACCCGGCCTTCAGGTTGACCAGCTCATAGGCCGGCAGCCGGGCGTACTTCGATACCGCGGCGTCGGCGAAATAGGCCGAGCGGAAGTTGGCGTCGACGCCGAAGTAACCCTCGCCGACGAACTTGCCGACGGTCAGCTCCCGGCGGTACTCGCCGCCGAACGCGCCGGCCCATTTCGACACCCCGGGCAGCTCCTCGCCCGACAGGTCGCAGGCCGCCGTCGCCGTGCCGATCCGCTCCAGCGGGCAGGGCCCGTTCTCGAAGCTGTCGTACTGGGCGTCGGTGTAGGCCAAGTTGCCGTAGAAGGTGAAGCCGCCGATCGAGCGGGTGGTCGCGTCGATCTCCACCCCGTTCAGGGTCACCTTCTCGGCGTTGGCCAGGTAGCCGCGCAGGGCGCCGGGGCCGGTGTCGACGACATTGGCCTGGAAGTTCTCGACGTCGGTGGCGAACACCGCGGCGTTGAGCACGACCAGCTCGTCGAACAGCTGGGTCTTGAGCCCGAGCTCGTAGGTCGTCACCTCTTCCGGCTTGACGACGGCGTTGACCAGCGACGGCAGGCCGGCCGAGGTGGTCGGGATGCCGGCCATGTTGATGCCGCCCGACTTGAAGCCCTGCGACCAGGTTCCGTAGAGGTGGACCTTGTCGGTGATGTCGTAGGACACCGCGATCTGGCCGGACCAGGAGCCGTCGCTGGTGTCGGCGGCGTAGGCCTGAGGCCGGGCGACGCCGTTGCGGCGGCTGATCAGGGTCGGGTCGGCGGTGACCAGGCCGCCGGCGACGGTGGCGACGTACTCGCCCTCCTTCTCTTCCTTGGTGTAACGGATGCCGGGGGTGATGCGGAACTTGTCGGTGACGTTCCAGGTCAGCTGGCCGAAGGCCGCATAGCTGGTGGTGTCGATCGTCGAGTCATTGAACACCGTGTAGCCGGACAGCAGCGCCGGGGGCGTCACGGTCCCGGGCAGCAGCCAGTAGGTGGCGTCGTCGCCGTACTCGGTGATCCCGTGAGTGGTGATGTTCTGGTCGTAATAGTAGAGGCCCGCCGTCCAATCGACAGTGTTGGAGCCGTTCGAGCTCAGCCGGACTTCAAGGCTGTCCTGCTTCTGGTGCGACGGGTTGTTGGACCGGCGCGTGACATCGAGCGCGGTGTAGTCGCGGTCGTTCCGCGGTTCCCAGTCCCATTCGCGGTGCGCGCCGATGGCGGTCAGGGTGGCGAAGCCGAAATCGTAGTCGGCGGTCAGCGCCAGGCCGCTCAGCCACTGGTCAGCCTGGATCAGGTCGTCGACGTCGGCCTTGCGGTCGAAGATGTTGGTGCTGGGCGGCGCATAGCCCTTGCCGGCCGCCAGGGCCGGGTACTGCTGGTTGGCCGGCTTCAGCGTCGGACCGTACTTGTAGAACAGCTGGGTGCAGCATTCCGGCTGCTGGGCCGTGTAGTCGGCGGCGAAGCGCAGCAGCAGCTTGTCGGTCGCCTGCCAGTAGAGCTGGCCGCGCACGGTCTCGCTCTCGCGGGCGTTCTGGTCCTTCTTCTGGACCGTGTTGTAGACGTCGCCGTCGCGATAGGTGGCCACCGCCGACAGACGGAAGGCCAGCACGTCCTTGATGATGGGCGCGCTGACCGTGCCCTTGAACTGGCGCAGGTCGTAGCTGCCGATGGTCGCCTCGACCCGCGCTTCGAGGGCGTCGAGCGAGGCGTCCTGGGTGACGATGTTCAGGGCTCCGGCCGTAGTGTTCTTGCCGAACAGCGTGCCCTGCGGCCCGCGCAGCACCTCGACCCGCTCGATGTAGATGAAGTCCGACAGCGCCGCGCCCGGCCGCGAGTTGTAGACCCCGTCGATATAGATGCCGACGCCCTGCTCCAGCCCGTCGTTGGCCAGGCCGTAGGAGGCGCCGAGGCCGCGGATGGTCAGGGCCGTGTTACGGCCGTTCGGCGACAGCACCTGCAGGGTCGGGACCAGCTGGGTCAGCTGGCTGACATTGCCCACCCCGGCCTGCTCCAGCTTGACGCCGCTGGTCACCTGCAGCGCGATCGGCACCGCCTGGGCGCTTTCCTCGCGGCGGCGGGCGGTGACGATCAGGGTGTCGACGGTGCCGCCGGGCTCGGCCTCGTCCCCTTCTTCGACAGTTGAGGCGGCGGCGACGCCCTCTTCGGCGGGCGCGGCGACGTCCGCGGCATAGGCGGCCGGGCCAGCCATCAGGCAGGCGGCGCCGGTCAGCAGCAGAAGTTTACGCGACAGGCGATTGCGAACGGCCATGACCAATATCCCCGGTGGATCGCCTCAGCCCCCATGGCGTTGCGTCCAACCTGACATCGTCATTATTCCTATCACGTCGATAGGATTAGACAGTTTTTCTGAAGGCGGGTTTACCAAGGCCCCTGCCCGGCGGTGTTTAGAACGGCTGTTTTATCGCCCTTGCCTAATTCCACGGCGGCCGTAATGCTCCGCTTCCGGAAGGGAAGGGCCTAAGTCCAGTGAGTCAGAATGAAAACGGCGCCCCCGAGGTTCCCGGCGAGGCCGAGGCCGCCACCAAACAGCTGGTCTTCAACGCCGCCGAGCGCCTGTTCGCCCTCAACGGCTTTCAGAATGTCTCGGTCCGCGACATCACCGCCGAGGCCGGCGTCAACCTGGCGAGCGTCAACTATCACTTCGGCTCCAAGGACAGCCTGCTGTTCGAGATCTTCCGCCGCCGCACCACCGAGCTGAACCGCGAACGGGCCCGGATGCTGCACGAGGTCAACGACGCCCACGACGGGTCACCGCCCGTGCGCGCCATCATCACCGCCCTGATCGCCCCGCCCCTGCGCTGGCTCGACCCGGCCAACGACCGCCGCATCTCCCTGCAGTTCCTGATCCGCGCGCGCAGCGAAGGGGCCGCCGAGATCAAGGAGGTGCTGTCGACCGACGTCTCCCACCTCAAGCGCTTCAGCGACGCCCTGCTGGCGGCCCGGCCCGACCTGGCCCCGGAGGAGGTCTACTGGCGGCTGCACTTCGTGCTCGGCATGATCCACCAGAACCGCTTCATGGAACTGGACCGCCTGCACGTGCTGTCGGAAGGCATCACCCGCGAGGACGACATCGCCGCCCTGCAACGCCGCATGGTCGACTTCGCCGCCGCCGGGTTCGACGGCTAGACTGCAGACATCCCGGACGGCGGGGGCCGCCCGGGATGCTCACTCCAGATCAAACGCCCTAGATGGTCGGCGGCGTCGAGCGCGGCGCGACGTGGGGCGTCGCATGCAGATGCGGGTCGGTTCCCACCACCACCGTCGGCGTCTCGGTCACGTGCGCCTTTGCTTCCCAGCTGTGCTTGCGCGAGCCGTAGCGGCCGCCGAACACCGCCGCGACGGCGCCCAGCAGCATGGCGATGAAGGCCCAGAGCGCGACCGTCGCCGTGGAATCGGCGGCGGCGTCGGCTTCCGGCTGCGCGGCCGGCGGGATGGCGGCGACGCGGTCCGACGGCTCGCCGGCCAGCGGCGGCTGGTCGAGGACGTTGACCTCCTCGCGGCCGTTGTTCGACAGCCCGTCGATCATCGAATTGACCCCGCCCACGGCGGTCGAGCCGGCCAGGAACAGGGCGATGATGAAGGCCAGGGCCCAGACGGCCAGACCGTGGATATAGCCCTTGTGGTGGTCGCTGTACTTGGCCACCCGGCTGGCCACGAAGCCGCCGACGAACAGCGCCAGGGCGTTGGCGATGGCGATCCAGGCGCCGGCCCCGGCGCTGAACGCCTTGGCCTCGCCGGTGCTCAGGTCATAGGGATTGATCGACGCCGCCCCCAGCGCCACGCCCAGCAGGTTGAGCATCGCCCCGACGGCGATGGCGACCACCGCGCCGGCGATCACCGCCGGCCAGGAGATCAGGGTATGAAACGGATGCGGCTCGAGCGCCGTCGGCTGTGTTGCGGACATAAAGGCCTCCCTTTGATGGGCGCTGAACGCGCCTGTGGGAGGCCTAACGCGGTTACCGGCGGATCGTTCGCCGACGGACGATCAATGCGTCGTCTCCGAGGTGAACACCCCGTCGCGAAGTTCGGCCGGGATCGAAAGATAGACGGTCGGCGGCTTGATGCCGAGCCGCGCCCGCGCCGCCTCCAGGTCCTCGGCGAACAGCTCCGGATAGTCGACCTCGGGCAGCCAGGCGCAGGCCTTGCCGCCCGCGAACGCCTGCTTGATGGCGGCGCGATAGGGCTGGCCGTTCTTCGTCTGGCCGAACTTGTTGCCGGCCGCCATGGCGATCACCCGGAAGCCCAGGCTGCGCGTCTGCTCGTAGGAGAACGCCACCAGGCAGGCCTCGCCCAGCGCGTCGGTGCGATAGCCGCTCAGCACATGCCAGATGTCGTGCACGTCGCGCAGCCGGCGGCCGTACCAGGTCAGCGGATGCGCCGCCTCGACCTGCGAATCCCGCGTCTCTTCGCTGATCTGCTTGAGGCCGTCGGCCGTGAAGCCGCGCTCGTCCATATGGGCCAGATAGGCCGCCCCGACCGTGCCGGGCGCGAAGCTCTCCAGCCAGCGGCGGTCCATCAGCCGGTCGTTCAGTTCGTCGCGCTCATAGGCGATCCGCCCGCCGCGCGCCGTCTTCATCAGCCGCGCATAACCCTTCGAGATCGAATTGCCCGACAGCGCCCGCATCAGCTCGAACACCGCGGCGGTGTCCTCCTTGTCGGCCATCAGCCGGCTGACCGCCTTGAAGGCGCGGATCGGCTGCAGCCGCATGGTCTCGCCCCTGCGGAACTCGACTTCGGGCCGCCGGGCGGCGACGATGGGCGACATGGCGTTCATGGTCGGAACCTGGGAGAGGGTTTCGGCAGTGGTCGCGCCATTTACTATGTTAACAGTGATTAGATAGCAAGGGGGCCAGATTGCCGCGCCTGCAAAAACGCTCTGTGTCGCTGACGGGACACGCTACCTCGCTGGCCCTTGAGCCTGAGTTTTGGGCTGTCCTCGAAGTCGCCGCCGCGCAGGACGGCCTCAGCGTGGCGCAGTTGATCGTGCAGATCGACGAGGCGCGGGGCGAGCGCCCGCTGGCCTCGGCCTGCCGCGTCTACGCCCTCAACCGGGCTTCGCAGGACTAGGAATCGGCAGCGGTTCGGGATTCGGCGTCGCCGGCAGCTTCGGCGCCTTAGGCAGCTCGAGCTCGAGGTTCACCGGCCGGTCCGGCAGCCCGGGCAGGGTCCCGGTCCATACGGCCAGA